>JASJBC010000216.1 GCA_030066715.1 Acidimicrobiia bacterium | reverse complement strand
CTGTGCGGGGCACCGCCGGGCCATGAGTGCAGCCCGCTCTCGCTCCTTCTCGATGATCAGCACCTCGTAGCCCTCGCTGAGCAGGATCTCCGCCGTCATTTCGGCGATACGGGTGCCACCCAGGATCACTACCCGCGAGATCGGTTCCACATCGATGCCGAACAGCTCGATGGCTTCGTTGACATGTGTTGCCTCGACCATCACGACCACGTGATCGCCGGCTTCGATGTGGGTGTCACCGCGACCGATCTCCGTCACATCTCCGCGGACGACTGCGGCAAGGATGAAATGCCACCCGGAGACGCTCTGGCGCAGATCCAGCACGGTGTGGCCGGCCGCCGGTGAGCCGGCCGTGACGACCCCGGCAACGAGACTCAGCCTCCCGCCGGCGAAGTCGGCGTACTCGGTGACTCCGGCGTGCTCGGCCAGGCGGGCGGCTTGCCGGGCCGTGGAAACACGGGCATCGACGACCATGTCGACGCCGAGTCCCGGCGACACCTCACGCAAGTCGGCGTCTTCGACCCGAGCCACGGTGCGACGCACCCCGAGCGACTTGGCGCTGCGACAGGCAAGGACGTTGGCTCCGTCACTGTCGGTGACTGCGAGAAAGAGACCGGCGCCGTCTACTCCGGCGCGACGCAGCACCGCAGGGCTGGCGCCGTTGCCGTGAACGGCCAGCACATCCAGCCGGTCCTGGATTCGGTTCGCCTTGTCTTCATCGGCCTCGATGATGACGACTTCTTGGCCCTCGGCAACAAGTCGTTCGGCGAGGTACGAGCCGTCATGACCGGCACCAACGATCACAACACGCACTGGGTTTTCTCCTGGGGTCGGTACGGCGCAGCGTAGCGAGAACGGCGCGATTCCGACGGAATAGCTACCGGAAGTCTCGCGATTTGATGCCGGTGACGGGCCAGTGCTCAAAACGATGGGCGACGAAGTTGGTGACCCCGTCCTGATACTCGATCACACCATCGATGACGACGCCGATCGCCTTGCGCGCAATCTCGTAGTTCGCCTCCCATACCTGTGGCAACACGACAACGTTGAGCAGACCGGTCTCATCCTCGACGTTGAGGAAACGCACCCCGCGCGCAGTGCCGGGTCGTTGCCGGTGCGTGATCAAACCACCGATCCGACCCCGCTTGCCGTGTTTGCGCAGAGACAGCACGTCCCGAGCCGGCATGCATCCGATCCGCTCCAACTCCGGCCGGAGGAACCGAACGGGATGGGTTGGGGAGATGGAAGTCGACCACAACTCTGCCTGCATCACTTCGGGCGGTGACATGTCTGCGAGCTCCGGGGGCCGGGTCCCCTCGCCGAGCGCAAGCTTGCCGGGGCCCAATTCGGCGAGCGCCCCTGCCGCCCATATGCCTTCCCGCCGCCCGAGACCGATCGGGACGAGAGCCCCGGAGGCAGACAGGGCCTCAAACGCTCCGACCTCCAACCCGGTCCGCTGTGCCAGATCCTCAGGGCTGGAGAAGGGGCCGCCGATCTGCCGGGCGGCTTCGATCCTGGTGATCTCCTTGTCACCCAGATTGCGCACGTAGCGCAAGCCGATACGCAAGGCGACCGGCATCCGGATCGGGTCGTCGATCGGTCCCTGACCCCGCCGCCATTTCGCCCCCAGGTATTCACTCGTCTCGTCCTTGGGGACCGGATGAGGGATGACGGTGCAGTCGTACCAGGACTGGTTGATGTCGGGGGGCAGTACGACAACCCCGTGATGCTGGGCATCCTGAACCAGCGTGTTGGGTGTGTAGAAGCCCATCGGCTGCGCGTTGAGAAGACCGGCGAAGAACTCGGTGGGCCAGTGATGTTTCAGCCACGATGTGGCGTAGACGATGTAGGCGAACGAAACGGAGTGGCTCTCCGGGAACCCGAAGGAGGCAAAGCCCTGGAGCTTCTCCCAGATCTCGTCGGCCGCAGCTCCCACGATGCCGTTGCCGGCCATTCCGGCGTAGACCTCATCCCGCAACTTGGCCATCTCCTCATCGGAGCGCTTGTGCGTCATCGCCTGTCTGAGCCGGTCCGATTGGCCGGCTGTGAACCCTGCGCAAACGCGGGCAAGTTCCATCAGCTGCTCCTGGAAGACCGGGACACCGAGGGTCTTCTCGAGAATCGGTGCGGCGGAGGGATGCGGGTAGCGGATGGGCTCGAGACCGTTGCGGCGACGGAGAAACGGGTGGACCGAGTGTCCCTGTATCGGGCCCGGGCGGATCAGGGCCACCTCGATGGCGAGGTCGTAGAACGTGCGCGGCTTCATCTTGGGCAGCGTGGCCATCTGTGCGCGCGACTCGACCTGGAAGATGCCGACGGTGTCCGCACGGGTCAGCATGTCGTAGATGACCGGCTCCTGGGGGATGGTGGCGAGGTCGACATCGACACCGTGTGCTTCCTTGATCATGTCGACCGACAAATGCATTCCGTTCAGGGCACCCAGGGCGAGCAGGTCGAACTTGACCACACCCATGGCCGCACAGTCGTCCTTGTCCCACTGGAGCACAGAGCGGTCTTCCATCCGTCCCCACTCCATCGGCACCACCTTCCAGAGAGGGTGTTGCGACACGACCATCCCCCCGGAATGGATGCCGAGGTGACGAGGAAACCCATCGAGCCGGTTGCACACGTCGTAGATGTGCTCCGCAGTGAGCCCCGCCGGCAGCTCGACTTCGCTGCGGATCGCCTGCGGGTTTCTCGTGTCGAGGTATTTGGTGAGACCGTTGACTTGAGCCTGGGTGAGCCCGAACGCCTTGCCGACGTCCTGGAGGACCGAGCGAGCCCGGTAGGTGATGACGTTGGCCACCATGGCTGCACGCTCCCGGCCGTACCGCTGGTAGCAGTACTGGATGACTTCCTCGCGACGCTCCGCTTCGAAGTCGATGTCTATGTCTGGTGGCCGCCCTCGCTCTGCCGAGAGGAAGCGCTCGAAGGGCAGGTTGAGCCGGATGGGATCGACACGGGTGAGACCGATGCACCGGCAGATGGCCGAGTCGGCCCCGGATCCACGGATCTGGCAGTAGATGTCCTGGGACCGGGCGAACTGCACGATGTCCCAGGCGACGAGAAAGAACCCGGCGAATCCAAGGTCGCCGATCACCTCGAGCTCGTGTTCCAGCCGTGCTTTCGCTCGAGGATCGATCCGCCCGTCCTCGCCCGGGTACACCTCACGAGCCCCTTCGAATGCGAGGTGGCTCAGGTACTCGATCTCGGTGGTGAAAGCCCCGGGCATCGGGAAGTCGGGAAGGGCGGGTGCGACGAGATCCAAATCGAAAGCGAGGCTCTCCCCCAGCTCCGCCGCCATCTCTACCGCTCCCCGATATCGACCGAGTTGGCGCTGCATCTCTTCCGGCGATCGGAGGTAGCGCTCGTCGGTCGCCGGCCGGAACCCATCGGCAGTATCGAGGTCACGTCTCCCCCCGATGGCGGCAAGCACCTCAGCGATGTCCGCATCGCTACGCACGGCGTAGTGAACGTTGTTGGTGGCCACCATCGGCACCCGAGTGATCCGGGATACCTCGGCTATCACATCATTGCGGAGATCGTCTTCAGGCATGCCGTGATGCCAAACTTCGAGATAGAACCTGCCGGGGAAGAGATCCTTGAGACGCTCCGCTTCGCCAAGGGCCTTGTTCAGATCACCGGCGAGCGCAGCCCGGTTGACCGCACCACTACGACAGCCGGAGAGCGCGACCAGGTTGCCGTGGCGAGAGGCTTCCTCGAGATCCCGATAGCTGTAGAGCGGCTGATCCTTCTTGCCGCGGTACTGGCCCTTTGTGACCAGATGTGCGATTGCTGCATAGCCCTCGGGGTCTGGAGCAAGCAACACAACATGATCGGTCTCGGGCTTCTTGGTTGGCTTCGACCCATGCATCCTGCGGATACGGCCTCGCCGATGGGTGGGAGAATCCGCAACCTTCGCTGCCTTCGCTTCGCCCGGACCCTCTCTCCACGGGAGGGGAGATTCGTCCTCCGGTAACACCCTTTGGGGCATTCCGATTTCGGTGCCGTAGACCACAGGCATGCCGAACTCACGAGCTGCTTGATGGACCTTGGCAGCACCGCGGAATCCGTCGTGATCGGTCACTCCGAGTGCGGTATAACCCAGCGCCGCAGCAACTGCAACGATCTCTGCCGGGTGTGAAGCCCCGTCGAGAAAGCTCATGTTCGTGTGGCAATGCAGCTCTGCGTAGCGGACCATGGACCGAACATTGTATCGAACATATGTTCGATACGTCCATAGCGCGTGCCCTGACTACCGTCGGTTTGCGGCTCGATGGTCTTCGCCTGCTCGGACAATTGACCCATAACCCCCGCATATTGATTGCCGCTTCCCCCCTCTGAGGCGTAGGCTGTGGGTATGACTGAGTTCACGGTCCATTTGTCGAATCGGCCCGGACAGTTTGCGGCCCTCGTCAGCAAGCTCGCATCCGCCGGAGTCCACATCGAAGCCCTTGCCCTTTTCTCCCACGGCGACGAGGGCATGGCCCGACTGATGGCCAACGACGTGAACGTCACTCGACGCGTTCTCACCGACGCCGGAGTCCGGTTCGAGGAGCAGCGCGTGGTCGAGACTGTGATCAAGGACGAGCCTCACGCCCTGGCCGAGATGACCCAGCGGCTGGCCGACTCCGGAGTCAACATCGAGGCCATGTATCTGCTTCATGCCAACGGGGACAGCCTCCACTTCGCAGTTGCCGTCGACGACCACGCCTCGGCTGCGCCCCATCTCTAGCCCGACATATTGTTCTTTCAGGGCAATTTGGTAGTTGATTGTTCTAATCAGACAACATATACTGCTATTGCCCTATAAGGACAACCAGTGCCTATAGCCGCAATAATCGGCGACATCGTCGCCTCCCGTACAGCATCCAGCCGTGACGCCCTACAGCGCACCTTTGTCGACATCATCGCCACGGCCAATCGCACCACCGAACCGCTGACACCACTGCACATCACCCGCGGCGACGAGTTCGAAGGCGCATATCAGAGCATCGCGGCCGCCTGGGAAGCGACCCTCCACCTCCATCTGCTGACTCGAGCCAACGGCTACCAACTCTGGCTCAGCGTCGCCTGGGGCGAAGTGACCGCACTCGCCGAGGCGGACAGTGCGTCGGTACAGGACGGACCGGGTTGGTGGACCGCGCGCCAGGCTCTCACCGAAATGAAAACGGCGACCCGCGCTCCCAAAAAACGCCGCACGGTCTTCACCATCGACGACCCGACGCAGGCTGCACTCCTCGCCGCGGCGGTGGCTCTTCGTGACGAGGTACTGGCGGGCCTCGACAAATCCGACGCCAGAATCACACTCGGCCTCCTCGACGGGAGAACACAGGCGAGCATCGCAGAGGAACTCGGCGTGACGGCTCCTGTCGTCTCCCGTCGCGCCCACGGCAATGGCCTGCTCAGCCTTGCGGAATCTGCGAAGATCGGCTTATGAGCGATTCGTTGCTCCACTGGCTCGGACTGTCGGCCATCGTCGTCGTCGCCCTGGCGTTGGCTTGGTGGCCTGCCGCTGCCGTCGTCCGCAGGTTCCTCACCATGGTGGACCTCGCCGAGGACAAGGCCATTGCGCCGCCGGGC
>JASJBC010000215.1 GCA_030066715.1 Acidimicrobiia bacterium | reverse complement strand
GCGGCAGTACTTCCTGACCATCCCGAGAGAGATGGAGCAGGCAGCATCGGTGGATGGAGCAGGACCGCTGCGCACGTTCGTGGAGATCATCCTCCCGCAGGCGGTTCCGGCGCTCACGGCCGTGTCGTTGTTCCACTTCTTCTTTGCGTGGAATGACTTCTTCAATCCGCTGATCTACCTGGCCAGCAACCGGGACATCGTCCCGATCGCAGTCGGGTTGAACTTCTTCAACGGCACGTATCAGCAGGAGCCCAACCTGATCATGGCGGCTTCGTTCATCACGCTGGTCATCCCGCTGGCGATCTTCTTCTTCTCGCAGAGGATCTTCCTCTCGGGGATCGTCGTGTCGGGAGCTGAGAAGTAGAGAACGAGGTGCCGCTCTGGTGGCCGGTCTCGATCCGGGGACCGGCCACCAGCGCACACCCTCGCCACCGGGGGTTTTTGTTGCCATGACGGATTGCTCACGACCGGCCGCCAGCCTTGCTTGGTTCTCCTCCTCCAGCCATGTCCGGGGGGCCGGTCGTGAGTTTCCCTTTCCACCGAAAGGCTCTAGAGCCGATGACACCACACGACATCGATCGCCTGCTGGGTGAAATGACGCTGGCCGAAAAAGTCGGCCAGATGACCCAGGCAGAGAAGTACAGCATCACGCCGGATGAGGTAGCCGAGCACGGCATCGGGTCGGTTCTATCGGGAGCGGGCGGAAACCCCACGCCGAACACCCCCGACGCTTGGGCCGACATGGTTGCGTCCTTCGAAGACGGTGCCCTTCGCTCCCGGCTGGGCATCCCGCTGCTGTACGGGGTCGACGCTGTGCACGGGAACACGAATGTCTACGGCGCCACCGTCTTCCCCCACAACATCGGTTTGGGAGCGACGCAGGATGCCGACCTGGTGCGCCGGGTGGCGCAGGTCACCAAGCAGGAGCTGCTGGCAACTGGTGTCCGCTGGGATTTCGCTCCTCCTGTGAGCGTCCCCCAGGACATTCGCTGGGGTCGGACCCTCGAGGCTTACTCGGAGGATGTAGATCTGGTTACCGAGTTGGGAGTGGCATTCCTGCGCGGTTTGCAGGAAGTCGACGGGGCCGATCTCTCCCATCCCCAGGCGGTGCTCGGCTGTGTCAAGCACTTCCTCGCGGACGGAGGTACTCAGTGGGGAAGCTCAGGGTCTCCGGAGACGGTCGAAGAAATCGAGCACGGCGACGGTAGCTACGGCAGCATCCCCGGCGCCGAGGAGATCAGCGAAGAGCGCCGGCGTCTCCTGGAAGAGTATGAGGAGGAGTTCGGGGAGCTGTACCGGCACGGTGAGTGGGGGCAGCGGATCGACCAGGGTGACGCCGGCTTCGACGAAGCCGAGCTGCGTCGCGTGCACTTGCCGCCGTATGTCGCGGCGCTGCGTGCGGGGGCCCGCAACGTCATGGTCTCGCTGAGTGGGTGGCGAGGCACGAAGCTCCACGCCCACCGCTACCTATTGACCGACGTGCTGAAGGGCGAGCTTGGCTTCGATGGCTTCCTGGTTTCGGATTGGCTCGCCGTCGAGTACCTGGATCCCGACTACTACAAGGCCACCGTCATGTGCATCAATGCCGGTGTCGACATGGTCATGGTCCCGCACGAATGGCGTCAGTTCATGGAGGCCCTCCTGCGGGCCGTCGAGACGGGCGACGTGGCGATGGAGCGAGTCGATGATGCCGTCCGACGCATCCTGCGAGTCAAGGCGGAGATGGGTCTGTTCGACGGCGTGCGGCCGGACCGGACGTCCCTTGCGGGTTTTGGCTCTGCCGAACACCGCGCCGTCGCTCGCGAAGCGGTGGCCAAGTCTCTCGTCCTTCTGAAGAACGACGGTGTGCTTCCGCTGGCGAGAGATGCCGGGCTGGTCTACGTGGCCGGGACGGCCGCGGTTGACATCGGGCTGCAATGCGGGGGCTGGACCATAGAGTGGCGGGGCATACCCGGCGGTGAGATCCCCGGGACGACGCTGCTGCAGGCAGTCGCCGATTCCGTGTCGGCCGAGACCGAGGTTGCCTACGACGCCGCCGCCAGTTTCGACGATCGGATCGCCGACGTCGGCATCGTCGTTGTCGCCGAGCCGCCGTATGCGGAGATGACCGGCGATCGCGCCGATCTGACCCTTCCCCCCGAAGACATCGAGCTGATCGGCCGCATGCGCTCGAAGTGCGACACACTCATCGGCATCCTCTACACCGGGCGACCGTTGCTCGTGACGGATCAACTCGACCAATTCGACGCGCTCGTCACCGCGTGGCTGCCCGGCAGTGAGGGGGCGGGAATCACCGATGTGCTGTTCGGTGACCTGCCGTTTGTCGGGAAGCTCCCGTACTCCTGGCCGCGCACCAGCGACCAGGTGCCACTCGCCGCCCTCTTGGCGAACCCCGACCCGCCGCTGTGGCCGCGCGATCACGGACTGCGAGCGGTGGGCGCCGAACAGGAATCCGCCGAGAACTGAGGAACAGACATGAGGTTGTCGAGAGGGTCTTCATCGAGAGCCATCGTCTCGATGCTTGCGGTCGTGGCGGTGTTTTCCGGTTGCACGTCCGATCCCGCAGTCACGGAGACGACCGCTGCGACGACCACATCTTCGCCGCCCGCCGTCGGCCCCCCGGTCGAGCTCGTTGCTTTCAGCGACCACCTCTATGGAGTCGAAGGCGTTGCGCCGGAGGGTTGGTCCGAGCTCGAGTACGGGGTCCTTCTGCGCCAGGACTCGGCGACGGACGCCACGCTGCTCGTGCAGCAGGCAGCCCCCGGTGCTTCTCCTGCCGAGGTCACGAGCGCGCTGGTCGCCCAGCTCGAGCTCGATGGGCCTCCGCCGGCCGGTGCCTCGATCGAAACCGACCATCTCAATTGGACGCGATATTCGTTCGAGACCAGTTCCGCCCAGTTCGGGGGGCAGCTCATGCAGGGGGAGGCAGCGCTGGCGGAATCGGAGTTCGGTACCTTCATCATCGGGTTGATCGCCGGCCCGGAGGAGATCGCGGCGCTCACCGAATCGGTCTTCGAGCCCGCCGTACGGGCGTTTGTTCCGCCTGCGGTACCGACCGGCGCCGACCTTTCGGCGCCGTACATGGATCCCGCATTGCCCACGGAGGACCGTGTGGAGGATCTGCTGAGCCGAATGACGCTTGCCGACAAGATCGGCCAGATGACGCAGGTCGAGAAGAACAGCCTGCTGCCGATGGACCTCGCCTATCTCGGCATCGGCTCTGTGCTCAGCGGTGGTGGTGGTTCCCCGGCGGAGAACACTCCGGAGGCTTGGGCGGCGATGGTCGACGGGTTTCAGGAGCACGCACTCCAGGGTCGGCTCGGCATTCCGCTGATCTACGGCGTCGATGCGGTGCACGGCCACAACAATGTCAAGGGCGCAACGATCTTTCCGCACAACGTCGGGTTGGGTGCGGCCAACGATCCCGAGTTGATGCGGCGGATCGGCGAGGTGACGGCGGAGGAAGTGGCCGCCACCGGCATCGACTGGAACTTCGCGCCGACGGTTGCGGTCACCCAGGACATCCGGTGGGGCCGCACCTACGAGAGCTACGGCGAGGATGCGGATCTCGTCGCATCGCTAGCCGTTGCGTACATGTCCGGGTTGCAGGGCGAGGATCTCGCTGACGACACGACGGTGCTGGCGACGCCGAAGCACTTCGTCGGCGACGGCGGGACCACGTGGGGGAGCGCAACCACCGGCGGTCAGCTCATCGACCAAGGTGTAACCGAGGTGGATGAGGAAACGCTGCGGGCCGTGCATCTTCCCCCGTACGTCGCGGCCATCGACAACGGTGCCGAAAGCGTGATGGTGTCGTACTCGAGCTGGAACGACACCAGGATGCACGCTGAGAGCTATCTCCTGACCGATGTGCTCAAGGAGGAACTCGGTTTTGGTGGATTGGTGCTCTCGGACTGGGGAGCGATCGACCAGATCTCCGATGACTACTACGAGGCTGTAGTCACCGCCATCAACGCCGGCATCGACATGAACATGGTTCCGTACCAATACCGGCGATTCATCTCCGTCCTCTGGCAGGCGGTGGAGAACGGGGATGTTGCGATCGAGCGGATCGATGATGCGGTGCGGAGGATCCTCACCGTCAAGTTCGAGCTCGGTCTGTTCGAAGCGCCGTTTTCCGACCCGAGCCTGCTGGCGAGCGTTGGGTCCGCAGAGCATCGTGAGGTAGCTCGCGAGGCGGTGGCCAGATCCGTCGTGCTCCTGAAGAACGACGGCGGGCTGCTCCCGATCAGCGATGACATCGAAACGATCTTCGTCGGCGGCCAGGCTGCCGACGACGTCGGGATCCAGTCCGGGGGGTGGACGATCGAGTGGCAGGGCAAGCCGGGTTCGATCACTCCCGGCACAACGATCCTCGAGGGAATCGAGGCTTCCGTCTCCGACGAGGTCACGGTCTACTACGACAGATTCGGCAATCTGGGTCGGCTCGATGTCCCCGGACTCGAGCCCGATCTGTGCATTGCCGTTGTCGGAGAGCGACCCTATGCGGAGTGGGAGGGCGACAGCGCTGATCTGGCGCTGGCGAGCCGGGATTACCCGGTCCTCGAGAACCTCGCCGCCGGCTGTGACAAGGTTGCCGTCGTCCTCATCTCGGGACGACCGCTCATTGTCACCGACATGATCGACGGATGGGACGCTCTGGTGGCCGCTTGGCTGCCGGGCAGCGAGGGCCGGGGGGTGGCGGATGTCCTGTTCGGCATCAAACCCTTTGTGGGAAAGCTACCGTTCACCTGGCCAAGTTCTATCGAGCAGGTTCCGCTGGGGGCGCTCATGACAGGTGGTGAGGAACCACTGTTTCCCTATGGCTTTGGGCTCGACTCATGAGCCCGGACCAAATTGCGCATTCCAGCCACAACACACCCGGGAGGTGTCCTCAGTGAAAGTAGCAATCAACGGATTCGGCCGCATCGGCAGGGCGGTGTACCGCATCATCGCCGAGCGGGAGTCGTCTGATATCGAGATCGTCGCCGTCAACGACCTGGCGGCAGACGAGATGCTGGCCCACCTACTCAAGTACGACACCGTGTTTGGGAGATTCCCGGGCGACGTCGTCGTCACCGACGGATACATGTCCGCAGGCGGTCACAAGGTCAAGATGCTCGAGGAACGGGATCCGGCTCAGCTCCCCTGGGAGGAGCTTGGTGTCGATGTGGTCGTTGAGTCCACCGGCGTGTTCCGCACCCGCGAGGCGCTCAACAAGCACCTCGAGGCCGGTGCCAATCGGATACTGCTGACGGTGCCTTCCAAGGATCCGGTCGATGCGACAGTGGTCCTCGGTGTCAACGATGACGATCTCGATGCTGAGGCTCAGCTCGTCTCCAATGCCTCGTGCACCACCAACTGCCTGGCGCCGGTGGCAAAGGTGCTCAACGACTCCTTCGGAGTCGAGAGCGGGATCATGACGACGGTCCACGCCTACACGAACGATCAGCGCGTGGCCGATACGCCGCACAGCGATATGCGGCGCGCCCGTCATGCCGCGGAGAACATCATCCCCACGAGCACCGGAGCAGCCAAGGCGATCGGCACGGTCCTGCCCGAGTTGGACGGCAAGCTCGACGGCATGGCGATGCGGGT
>JASJBC010000214.1 GCA_030066715.1 Acidimicrobiia bacterium | reverse complement strand
CGCCGCGACTTTGTGCAGGTATCGGGCCAGGTTCACGTCGTGCTCGATGCGTTCCTCATAGGCGCTCCACCCATGGGCAAGGAGTGACACCCAGATCTTCAAAGCGGAGAATGGGCGAGAGAACTGGGGGCTCAGCTCGTAGAGGTCGATGCCCCACCCGGTGTGGTCGTGATCGGTGACGATGTACGAGGCATCCACGGCAAACGCGTCCACGAGGACGTCGGGGTCGCGGACAAGGATGCATGCGCTGGCGTGAGGGGTGTACAGCCATTTGTGTGGATCGAATGCCAAGGAGTCAGCACGGCCAATTCCGTCGAACAGGGGACGAAGTGATTCGGTGATCGCTGCTGGGCCCCCGTAGGCCGCGTCGACATGGAACCACAGGTCGAATTCGGCGCAGACATCAGCAATCCGGTTGAGGGGATCGATCGCACCGGTACCCGTTGTCCCCGCGGCACCGATCACCGCTATGGGTCGATGCCCTGCCTCCAGGTCAGCCTCGATCGCCGCTCGGAGAGCGACGACATCCATCCGAAGCTGGTCGTCGGTCGGTACGTGCCGCAGGCCCGCATCGCCGATGCCCAGCAGCTGCGCTGCCCGATCCACCGTGTCGTGGACCTCCGACGACGCGTACACCGTCAGCTGGGGACCGCTTCGCATGCCCTCGGCGCGCACGTCCCAACCGGCGTGCTTCGTGCGAGCCAACGTCAAGCCAACCAAGTTCGCCATCGCGCCACCGGACACGACATACCCCATCGACCCGTCGGGCATCCCGAAACGCTGAGCGAACCACCGCATCAGGTGCTGCTCGACTTCCGTCGCCGCCGGCGACAGTCGCCACCCTCCGGCGTTCTGGTTCAATCCGGCAGCGATGAGATCGGCTGCAGCGCCAGGCACGGTTCCAGCGCCCGAGACGTAGGCGAGGAACCCTGGATGCCCCGGATACATCGACTCGTCGAACACGATGTCCCGAAGATGCCCGACCAAGTCGTCCATGGGCATCGGATCTGCCGGGACATCGAGCGCCACGACCTGGCTCACCTCACCAGCGGAGCGATTCCTCGCGACCGGCAGATCGCCACCCAGCCGCTTCAGAAGCTCCGTCCAGATGTCCAACGCATGATCCCCGAACGTTCGAGCCTCCTCGGCAGACCAATCAAGAGCGCGAACAGGTACAGGGCGTTGTGAATCAACCACGTGGGGTCCTCCAGTCGCCACGAACCTAGCAACCAACACCGGGCCTCACACGGCCCGTGTGTGCCGACATGGGCGGGGTTGACCGGGGAGAACCGTTGGTCAGACAGGGGTCTGGGTTGCCTCGGCTCTCCGGAGATCACATCGCCTAGGGTTGGCCACAAGAGCATGAGTGAGATCGTTGTCCAACGAGGGTTTGCTGATGCGCTCCGCAATGAGGCGGCGGCCATCTATGACGAGGCGTTCGAACGGCAGCTGTCAATTGCGATACGCGACGGCACGGACCGGCGAGCCCTCCTTGCAGCCATCTTCGACCCGCAGTACTGCTTTGCGGCCTTCGTCAATGACCGGCTGGTTGGGCTTGCAGGCATGCACACCGAGGACGGTTCGTTCACCGGAGGTGCCCTCTCGGGCCGGCTTGCGTTCGGGTCACTGCGCGAGCATCTGAGCCCGGTGCAGTCCCTGCGGGCGGCCTTCGCGTTCAACATGCACCGAAGGACCCCACAGCCGAACGAGCTCCTCATGGACGGCATCGCCGTTGCGGAGGAGTGTCGGGGCCTTGGCGTCGGAACCAAGCTGCTCGATGCGATCGAGGACGAGGCACGCCGACTGGGGCGCGACACGGTGCGGCTGAACGTCACAGACGTCAACGCTGGGGCTCGAGCCCTGTATGAACGGGTTGGCTTCCGCGAAGTTGCCTATGACTCGTTTCCGTACATGCGGCGCTTCCTCGGCTTCGGTGGTTCAGCGACCATGGAACTCGCGGTGCGCAACCGAACGTGATGGGGCTCGGCGGGGCCTTCGGACGTCATCCCCGGTTGTCGAGTGCATCGACCCTGCCGTCCTCGACGGGAACGTGCGATACCGTTGGCGCCATTCCATTCAGGATCGACACACTTCATGAATGAACTCCCATCTGCTGACGTGATCGTGATCGGGGCAGGGATGGCCGGCCTGACCGCAGCCAGGGAGCTGGGTCGAGCAGGAATCACAACCCTGGTTCTCGACAAGGGACGCGCACCCGGTGGCCGGATGGCGACGAGGACGATCGGGAGTGCCCGGTTCGATCACGGGGCTCAGCATTTCAGCGCTCGCTCGGAGCCGTTTCAGGCACACGTGGACGAGCTGCGGCGCGAGGGAATCGTCGGCAGCTGGTACACGGCGGACAGCAGGACCAGACCCGGCCTTCTCGGCGAGCCACGTCTGGTGGGCGTGGGCGGGATGCGCCGCATTCCGGAGCATCTGGCCGTCGGCCTGGATGTGCGGACCTCGACGACCATCGATCGGCTCCACCGAGACGGCGTCGGCATCACGGTGACAGCCGCAGGAGCTCGAGTCGCCTATGGCGCCGCCGTCATCCTCACGCCGCCTGTGCCCCAGGTCCTCGACCTGCTTCAGACCAGCGACATGGTGCCCGCCACCGACGTGCTCGATCCTCTCAGCGCAGTTGGCTACAACTCCAGCCTGGCGGTGATGGCAACCCTCGACGCGCCGAGCGGACTGCCAGAGGGACACCTCGCTGAGCCAGCCCCCGACGTGGCCTGGATGGCCGACAACCAGCACAAAGGCACGTCTGCGCAACCGTCCGTCACCATCCATTCGACGGCAGGCTTCGCGTCGGCGAACCTCGACGCGGATCCGGATCGGTGGACACAGCATGTCGCCGATCAGGTTGCCCCCATCCTGGAGGCTCGCATCATCAGCGCTGTTGGGCATCGGTGGAGGTACGCGGAGCCCCGAACCACCTTCGATTCGGGCGCCATCACCATCGGCCACGCTCCACCAATCGTGATGGCGGGTGAGGTCTTCGCCGGGGCCAAGGTCGAAGGTGCCTACCTCTCGGGGCTCGCAGCTGCCGACTCGGTGCTGGAGTTGCTGTGAGGCATGCCAGGGCATCACTGGAGATCGAGGCGCGCGCCGGTGAGGTCTGGCGCCTCATCTCGGAGTTCGAGTACTGGCCCACCTGGGGTCCAACGGTCGTTGCGATCGAGAGCGCAGCGAAGGCAGTCGGCCCCGGCGTGACCGGTCGCGTCAAGACGATCGGCGGCCTGTGGCTGCCGTTTCGGATCATCGACGTCGAGCCGGACCACTCGTGGAACTGGAGAGTGCTGGGGATACCGATGACCGGGCACACCGTGGCTGACCTGGGCGACGGACGGACCAAGGTCGAGTTCACGGTTCCGATCGTGCTTGCGCCCTACGTCCTGGTTCTTCGGAGGGGGCTCAGACGACTCAAGCTCCTGGCCGAGGCAACGCAGTAGCTAGGTCCGCAGGTAGGGAGGGACGCGATAGGTGTAGGTGGCGTTCGGGCCAACCAGCTTCACCTCATGGGCCTTCCGATCGAAGACGATCGTCTCCCACGCCGCCTCGAGATCATGCAGCGGCATGAACGACTTCGAAGTCCCGTCGTGCCGGACCGCCAGGCCGGTGCCCTGCGCAGAGAACTCGGCTTCCTCTGCCGATGTGATGACCTCGCCAAATGGCTCGAAGAAGGAGCGGAAGGCATCGACGACAGCCGGCCAATCAGCGCGAGGAACAGACTCAGCGGACATGGCGCCAAGGCTAGTGACGGCTCCCTTGGCCAAACTCTGTACCTCGGTGGTTCGTCTCCCGTCGCGGGTACTGAGGCACTTGACGGAAAGGGTGGATTGGCCGTGAACCCCTCGTCGACCATTCGGAGGTCGCCGGTAGCATCGCGGAGGTGACAACGGTCGAGCGCCGGGAGACGAGCCGAAGCGGATGGCGATACCGCGATGAAGGTCGACGCGACCTCCGCCTCGACCTGCTGCGTGGCTTCGCCCTGTTCGCGATGGCGATCAACCACTTCGGTCTCCACCAGTCCTATCTGCACTCCATGTCGGGGCGTTCGAACTTCCTCATCAACGCCGCCGAGGTGTTCTTCTTCATCTCGGGCATGACGCTCGGCGTCATCGCCTTCCGTGAGCCTCTGCGTCGTTCGGTCGAACGGCTCCTCCGTCGGACTGCGGTCGTGTACTTCGTCGTGATCGGCATCTCGCTCGGCTTCGCCGTCCTTGCACTCACCACCGACCTGGAATTGTGGGGAACGCTCCCGCAGGTGGGATTCGCCGGCTTCGGCGAGTGGCTCGCCGAGATCGTGACCATGCGGGCGGCGCCATTCGGTGCCGACGTATTGGTCGCCTATGTGGTGTATCTCGGGATCTCACCACTCGCCCTGTGGGCGCTGGCGACCGGTCGATGGCGGGCCCTCGTTGCGGTGGTCGTCGGGTTCTACCTCCTCAGTCAGCTGGCCCCGCAGGCCGTCGAGATCCCCGTTGCGGCGTTCCGCAACCTCGCAGCCAACGGACCGGTCTTCTTCGGAGGACTCCTGATCGGCTGGTACAGGACGTCGATCTCGGAGCGGGTGGCGGCGAACCCGCAGTCGATGCGCCTTGTCCACATCGGCAACTGGGTCGTCATCGGCGTCGGCATCGGCCTCGCCATGGCCTACGGACGCGGCTTCGAGGGCCTTCCGGTCCTCGAGGGGACCCTCGCGGAGGGATTCGCCGTACGCGAGGAGGTGATGCCGCTCGTCCCGCTCCTCGTGGTCTTCCTGTACCTGCGGTTCCTGTGGCTCGTCGTGGACTACCTGTGGTTGCCACTCGAGCGAGCACTCGGATTGCTGCTGCTCCCGCTCGGCCAGGCATCGTTGTTCACGTACACGGCCCACTTGGTGGTGATGCCGCTGTTCTGGAACCTCCCATGGTTCGTGGAGGACGTCTCGCGCTGGGCGGCGACGCTGTGGGTGTCGGCATACGTCGCCGTCATCTACGGTGCCGTCCGGCTGCGATCGTTCGTGCGGGCCAAGACGCTCACCAGCGATACCCGGCGCGCCCGTCTCCGCCGGATGCCCGAAGCCATCGTCACCGGTCTGCTGGTGCTTGCGGTCAGCACAGCCGCGCTCGTGGCTGACGACCGGGCCGCAGCCTCCGCCGCCGAGCACGCCGAGGCACGCCACGAGGTCGAAGCCCTCATAGACCACCTCGAAGCCCAGAACGTGGAGTACGAGGTGTGGGAAGAGGATGACTGGATCGAGGTGGAGATCGACTGGAAGGATCCGGCTGCCGTCGAGGTGGTCGAACGGTTCTGGGAGGAGTGGGACCCCGCCGAGGCAGGGTCCGAGCACTGATCTCCGGTCGGTCCTGACGCGCGAAGGCGCGTCGGGCCACATGGGCCAGCCCTCAAGACTCTCAACATGCAGCGGTGTGACGCCCTCGACGACACCACCGCGCAGCACCCCTGGGTGGACCTCTGCTGCGCAAGAACCAGAGAGTGTGAGCTGCTACCCGTGCTTCATCCAGACGTTTGGCTCGACGTACACGGCGATGTCCTGCTCCACGGAGACATGCACCGGTGCGAGCGCTCCGGGCACGATCACCTCACCGGACT
>JASJBC010000213.1 GCA_030066715.1 Acidimicrobiia bacterium | reverse complement strand
CGGACCCTGGCGAGAGAGGTCGTCGACGGCAAAGTCGCCCACGCCTACCTGTTCGCCGGTCCGCGCGGTACCGGGAAGACAACTACCGCTCGCTTGCTGGCGAAGGCGCTGAACTGCGCCGATCGTGGCGCGGACGGCGAGCCATGCAACGACTGCGTTTCTTGCCAGGCGGTCACCGACAGCAATTCGCTAGATGTGATCGAATTGGACGCTGCTTCGCACAACAAGGTGGAGGATGTGCGGGAGATCCGGGCCAACGTCGGCACCGTGGCGGTGGCCGGCGGTGCTCGCAAGGTCTACATCCTCGATGAAGCTCACATGCTGTCCCGTGCCGCAGGCAACGCGTTGCTCAAGACCCTGGAGGAGCCTCCGGAGCACGTCATCTTCGTGCTGGCCACCACGGAGCCGTACAAGTTGCTCGACACCATCCGCAGCCGGGCGCAGCGCTTCGACTTCCTCCCCGTGCCGAGCGAGATCCTCATCGATCATCTCGCCGACATAGCCGCACGGGAGTCCTTTGCCGTCACGCCCGATGGTTTGGCCAGCGTGGCCACCCATGCGCGCGGCTCGGTCCGAGATGCGATGAGCCTTCTCGAGCAGGTTGCCGCGCTGGGAGCGGGTTCTGTGGAGTCGGAGACCGTGGCCAGAGCGCTCGGTCTGGCCGACAGAGATGCCTTCTCCAAGTTGGCGGTCGCCGTGGCCGAGCAGGATGCTCCGGCCGCACTTGCGCTCGTGTCGGAGCTTGCGGCCCGAGGCGGCGACCTGCGCCGCTTCGTCGCCGAGGCGATGGGTTTCTTCCGCGGGGTTTTCCTCGCCCAGTACGCCCCGAACCTCGAAGAGATTGCGGACGAGCCGAGCGATGTGCTCGACGAGTGGCGCCGCTATGCGCAGACTCTGTCGGCGGCAGAAGTACTGCGGGCGGTTGATCTGCTGGCAGAGGCGCTGCTGCAGCTGCGCCAAGGGCGTGAGGAGCGGTTGGTCACCGAGCTGACGCTGATTCGGCTGACCCGTCCGGAGACGGCAATGGATCCTGAAGCCTTGGCGGTCCGGCTGGAGCGTTTGGAGAAACAGGGTGTCCCGGTGCGGGCCGTCGCTCGTGAGCAAGCGGCGACGCCGCCGGCCGCCACCGCTCCCCAGCCGGCGGCCCCAACCCTCGATCCCGTTGTGAAGGCGGAGGCCGCGCCGGAGCCTGCTCTCGCGCCGGTCGTGCCGGTCGACCCGGAACCTGCTCCTGCGCCGGCCGCAGCGGCGGCCTCGGTAGACCTCGATCTGCCCACCTACGAGTCGGCTTGGCCGGCTATTGCGGCCCGGATGCGTGACATGGCAGGTGTGTCGAAGCACGCGCTGCTGCTGGAGGCGTCTCCGGCAGCGGTCCAGGGCGACACGGTCGTGTTCGAGCTTCCCGATCATCTTCCCTTCCATCTGGAGCGGCTGCGGGCGGACAAGGAGCTGCACCAACTGCTGGCACAGGCATCGGCTGAGTTCGTCGGCGTCAATGTCGGCATTCGCTTCGAGGCGAAGGGCGATCCGGCCACCCCAGCTGCTCCCGATCCCCAGCCGGCCCGCGCCCCGGACAAGGAGGATCTCGACGATGAGGACGAGGGCGCAATCGACCCGACCTCGCTCGTGGTCGACATGCTCGACGGCGAAGTCATCGAGTAGCTGCGTTTCAGGCCACTTTGCGGCCGGAAACGATTGAGTTTGGCTTTGCCAAGCTCAGCTCCGGATTCACCTGCGACCTGGGAGGTGCGCCGCACACCACCTTGGTTCCTCTACTCTCTGCTCATGGGACGAATGCCAAAGGACATGCGTCAGCTCATGCAGCAGGCGCAGAAGATGCAAGAGGAGATGCAGCGGGCGCAAGCCGAACTGGCCGAGCGCACCTACGAGGCCACCGCCGGTGGTGGGGTCGTCAGGGCTGTGGTCAAGGGCACGGGGGATCTCGTTTCCGTCGAGTTCGACCCTGCGGTCCTTGATCCTGATGATCCGGAGATGGCGGGCGATCTAGTGGTTGCCGCGGTCAATTCCGCCCTGAAGATGGCCGCCGACGATGCCGGCAACGCCATGGGTGGTCTTGCCGGTGGTCTCGACATGGGTGGCCTTCTCGGCTGATGTACGAGCCACCGGTCCAGCGCCTGGTCGATGAGTTGGCGCGCCTACCCGGGGTAGGCCGAAAAAGCGCCCAACGGCTGGCCTTTCACCTTCTCCATGTCGACGAGGCGGATGCCGAGCGTCTCGGCAACGCCATCATCGATCTGCGCAAGCAGGTGCGGCTCTGTGACCGCTGCTTCAATATCACGGCAGACATCGAATGCTCGATATGCCTCGACCTCAGGCGTGACCCCACTTCGGTGTGTGTCGTCGAGAGGGCCCAGGACATTGCCGTCCTCGAGCGGACCCAGGAGTTCACCGGCCGCTATCACGTCCTGGGCGGCGCCATTTCTCCCATCGCCGGGATCGGCCCCGACCAGCTGCGGATGAAGGAACTGGTTGCCCGCATCGACTCGGAGTCGATCACCGAGGTGATCGTTGCCACCAACCCAACGGTCGAAGGCGACACCACGGCGCTCTACATCGCCCGTCTGCTCAAGCCCCTCGGCGTCAAGGTGTCTCGCCTCGCCAGCGGCCTCCCCGTCGGTGGTGACCTGGACTATGCCGACGAGATCACCCTCGGTCGCGCCCTGAGCGGCCGCAAAGAGCTCTAGCCCCCTCCCCGTTCTTGCGGACCTGAGTTCCGTTTTTTGAAGTGGTGTCCGCAAGAACGGAATGGAAACCGGCCCCTGTTGTTCTTGCGGATGTGAGTTCCGTATTTGGAAGTGGTGTCCGCAAGAACGGAGGGAGGGCCGCATACGGGACGGGTGGGGCCTATCGTCTGCGGCATGAGGATCGCGGTCATTGAGCCCTATTTCGGTGGGTCGCACGCCGCCTGGGCCGACGGGTACAGACGCTTTTCCGCCCATGATGTTGCGGTGATTTCGCACGGTGATCGCTTCTGGAAGTGGCGAATGCACGGCGCACATGTGACGCTGGCGAGTGACTTCATGGCGGCGGTTGCGGCCGGAGGGCCGTTCGACGTCATCCTCTGCTCCAGCATGCTCAACGTCCCGGGATTCCTCGGGCTGGCGCGATCGGCGGTCGGGAATGCCGGAGTGGTTCTGTACATGCATGAGAACCAGCTCGGGTATCCGCTGTCGCCGCGGGACCGCATCGACCTGACGTACCCCATGCTGAATTGGACCTCGATGCTTGCCGCCGATCTCGTTGTCTTCAACTCGCAGTACCACCACGACCAGTGGTTCGAGGACATACCGCGGTTTCTGCGGCAGTTTCCGGACTACCAGCAGCATGGGCTGATCGCAGCGGTTCGGGAGAGTTCCCTCGTGCTTCCGGTTGGCGTCGACCTGCGCCGGATCGACGGTGTGGCCGGCCAGGTCGGTGACGTCCCCCGCATCATCTGGAACCAGCGGTGGGAGTACGACAAAGGGCCCGCCGAGCTCAGTGCCGCGCTCACTGCGCTCTATCGGCGCGGTCTCGACTTCGAGGTCATTCTCGCCGGGGAGCAGTTCCCCACCGATCCGGACGAGTTCATCGCCCTCCGGGACGAGCTCGGCGACCGGATAGCGCACTACGGCTGGGCGGAGGCCGACGAGTATCGGTCGCTGCTGGCGTCAGCCGATGTCGTCGTCTCCACCGCACACCACGAGTTCTTCGGTATCTCTGTGACCGAGGCGATCTACGCCGGAGCGTTTCCGGTTCTGCCGAATCGTGTCGTCTATCCCGAGCGGATCCCGGCGCACTATCACGCCCGCTGTCTCTATGACGATGCCAACGAACTCGTCGATAAGCTCGCCTGGGCCGTGAGCCATGATGCGGCCATCAAGGAGGTCGCCGCGGCGTTGAAGCCGGCAATGGCGACTGCGGATTGGGGAGTCGTGGCGCCGCAATACGATGCGGCGGTCAGTCAAACAGCCTGAGGTCCGGCTGCGACTCCGGTGCGGGCTCGTCGAGTGGGAAGTACCCGGGGACGCTGTGGTGGGCCGTGTCGAGATAGACCTTTGCCTCTGGAGAGGGCCCGAACCTCCCGTGTGACCACCTGATCTCCACGTGCCCCTCCACCTTCTCCTCGGCGTCGGTGGCGTTGCTCCTCACGATGGCCTGCCAGTGGACGACCGGCTGCTGTGCCTCGCGGTTGGCGGTGACGTATAGCTCACGAAACGTGTACCGCAGCCGGAAGTCCCACGGCGTGGCGACGCGATACCGCAGCGGTGTGCGGTCTGCCGCTTCCCCAAGCACGAAGTACGGGGCCGACTCGAGACGGAGCAGCCGCCACAGCATCGCTTCCCGCCGCCGCGGCGTCCTCATGTTGGCAGCCCACTGTTGCGCCGTTGCGGCGGCGACGGTGTGGGAGAACTCCGTGTAAGCACTGCCGAGGGCTCCGCCCAGCCGCTTGGGCAGACGATCTCGGATCAGCCGCAGGTGCGCGTCGTCGAGCTGAGTCACCAACGGTGGCAGCTCCTTCTCTCCGACCTCACGGCGACAGGCTGCGTAGAACTCCTGGTAGGCGTCGGGGGCGACGGCCTGATACCAGCCCACGTCGCTGCGGTGCTCCCTGTCCAGCAGCAGGTTGACGAAGAGGTTCCCCGGCGAGGGGTTGTGCAGGATGTTGGAGCCGTACTTGCACGAGATGAGATAGACGTGATCGATGCGAAGGTCGGCCGGGATCTGCTCGTAGCCGGGTGGCCGCTGATTGCCCTTCCACTCGACCGACCATGGTGGCCGCCCCCGCAGCCCGTCGGCAGCGCGAGCGAACGCAACACCGTTCTCCCAGGCGCGGCTGAACTCGGCTGCAAACTCGCCCGAGTCGTGGGCCTCGCCGAGAGCTTCGTAGTGGCGCTCCTCGACGTTGAGGAAGTTACGGGGCCGTACCTCTAGCGCCCTGCCAACGGATGGGAACCCCATCGTGGCCAGACCGGTCACGATCTCGGTGACCTCCGTCCGGGGAGCGGGCACCGGTGACTACCTGTCTGCGAACAGGGGTGAGAACTGCATTTGAGCGCTCAGCAGGGCGGCGGGGAAGTGATCCGAGGTGAGCACGTCCTCTGTGTAGACGTCGATTGGGATCCCGGTGTGTTTGATCCACATGGCGACGGCATCGCTCCACTTCTCCTCGAGGAGGGCCTCCTGAAGCTGCTGCAGCAGTTCCTCCGTGAAGATGCTGCGGTCGGCTCTGGCCACCAGTTTCACGGCCAGCGCACGGTGGAGGACGGCAAAATCCTCGGCGACGATGATCGAGGGCGGGTTGTCGCGAATGACCGCAACCGCAACAGTGGGGTGGCTCACGAGAACCCCTCCACTTCGTCCTCAGACCAGAAGCCGGGCAGCGGTCGTTTCGACTCCCCGGTGGCGTAAGCGGCGAGACGCTCCTGACCGGCGGCGTCGAACATCTCGATTGCGTCCCAGAAGGCACCACCATTGCCGGCGGCGTGCAGAGCCTTGGCGCCTTCGCTCCCCGGCTGGGGCAGGTGTGACGTGAGCAGGAGAAGCCGAATGGGGGGCGCCGCCGCATCTTCGGGCTGCTCTCCCTCGCCCAACTGTCGTTCGCTTTCCCGGAGAACTAGCGCC
>JASJBC010000212.1 GCA_030066715.1 Acidimicrobiia bacterium | reverse complement strand
GATCGGGACCGAATCTTTGAGCCCTACCAGAGGTCGCATTCGCATGACGGGTTCACAGCATCGATCGGAGTTGGCCTCACCGTGGCTCGTCGCCTCGCTCGAGTGATGGGCGGTGACCTCGAGTATCGATACGCCCGCGACCAGAGCGAGTTCGTCCTCTCGTTGCGGCGCAGCCGCCAGGAGGCTAAGGCGCAGCCGGCATAGGCCAACCAGCGCCGTTGCACCTGCCGGATCGTGCCGGCAGCGGGTCGTGTGCTAGAAAGCGCTTATGACTGATCACATGGCCGGGTTGGTGTGCGTTGTGACCGGGGCGACGGGGATGGCGGGTGCCGCGGCCCGTCACCTCGCTGCGAATAGCGCTCCGGTCTTCATCATTGCTCGGAAGCCCGCCACCTGCGCCGAGCTCGCCGAGGAGATAGCGGCTGCCGGAGGGACCGTGGCGTGGGCGGAGGCCGATCTCACCGACGAGGCGGCAACGGAGTCCGCGTTTGCGCAGTGTGTCGCCGAATTTGGTCGCATCGACGGCCTGTTTGCGGTCGCCGGGGGGAGTGCGCGCCGGTTCGGCGATGGGCCGACCGAAGCGACGGGGCTCGATGGCTTCCGTGCCGCACTCGACATGAACGCGGTGCCGGCGTTCCTCGCCGCTCGCGAAGCCCTGCGGGTGATGCTGAACCAGGAACCTCGCGCCAACGGCTCGCGGGGATCCATCTTGCTCATGTCGAGTGTGCTCGCCTCGAGCCCGGCTGCGCTCTTCGCCACACACGGATACGCCGCATCCAAGGGCGCCATCAACTCGCTGGCGCTGACGATGGCCGCCCGCTATGCGGCAGACGGGGTGCGAGTGAACGCAGTGGCGCCGGGTCTGGTCGCCACGCCTATGTCGCAGCGGGCTCAGGAAGACCCGGAGAGTGTTGCCTACGCCGCACGCAAACAGCCGCTGGCCGGCGGGCTCATCCCGGCAGAGGCCGCCGGCGACCTCGCCGTCTTCTTCCTCTCGGATGCCTCGCGCTACATCACGGGCGAGGTCATCAGTCTCGACGGGGGATGGTCGGTAACGGAGGCTCCGACATGAACCGGGCAGCTCTCCCTGACCGACTCATCGCAGAACGGGTGGTGGCGGTGGCCCGGGGTCAGGATCCCGCTGCGATGCGAAGCGTCGCCGCAGCGCTCGCGGCCGGAGGCCTTGGCGTCATCGAGGTGACGATGGACAGCCCTGGCGCCCGCGAGTCGATCGCAGACCTAGCGGGAGGTGAGCTGCTCGTCGGCGCCGGCACTGTGCGCAGTGAGGCGGAGGCTGTCGCGGCGATCGACGCTGGGGCCCAGTTCGTAGTGTCGCCGCACCTCGACAACCGGATCGTCACGGTTGCGGTCGAAGCAGGCGTGCCGGTGATCCCAGGAGCGTTCACGCCGACTGAGATCACGACCGCATGGGACATGGGAGCGACGGCCGTCAAGCTGTTCCCCGCATCCCTAGGTGGTCCGTCTCTCGTCAAGGCTTTGCGCGGCCCGCTCGGCGACATCCCGCTGCTGCCCACCGGCGGAGTATCGGTCGAGAACGCACCGCTCTACCTCGAGGCGGGAGCGGTTGCCGTCGGCATCGGGGGATGGTTAACGGGGGGCAGCGACTACGAGCTCATGCAGATCCGGGCCGAGCAGCTGGCCGGCGCCTGTCGCTAGGCGGACCGGCCGCATCGGCGGCTGCCAGCGCAGCCCCGACCGCTCCTGCCTCCGAGCCCAGTACGGCCGGGCGGATGTCGATCAGCTCGGGAGCCACGAGGGTCACATGCTCGTGAACTGATGCGCGGATCGGATCGAAGATGGCATCTCCGGCTGCCGCGATGCCGCCGCCGATGACAACCCGGTCCGGACCGAGGAACGTGATGGCATTGGCAATGGCGATGCCCAGGTACTTGCCGGCGGTGGCAACCGCATCAGCGCACCTTTCGTCACCTTCGGCAAGACCGGCAAACACCTCCTCGACTGTCTCCGTGCCCGCCATGGCCGCAAGGCGATCGGAGCGGGCAACGCCTTCGGCGCACCCGTAGTTGCCGCAGCCGCATAGGGGGCCATCGGGGAGGACCGTCTGGTGCGCGATCTCACCGGCAAAACCGGTAGCTCCGCGAAACAGCTCCCCGTCGATCATGATGCCCCCGCCGATCCCGGTTCCCAGGGTCATGCACACGACGATCCCCGCTCCCTTTCCCGCGCCAATGCGACCTTCCGCCAGGGTGAAGGCTCGGGCATCATTGATCAGCGTTGCCGACATGGCGAGGCCGTTGTCGAGGATTCGTTGCAGGGGCACGCCGCGCCACTGCCCGGGAAGGTTCGTGAAGATCTCCACGACACCGTCGGCGTCGAACAGGCCCGGCGTTCCCATCCCGAGGGCGGTGAAGGGCCCCTCCTCGTCGTGGCGCTTGTTGAATACGTCGATCATTCGAGCGAGAACGGCTTCGTGCCCCTCAGCGCCGCCCGTCGGGATGCTGTCCACCGACTCGATGACCGGCTCGCCGGCAGCCGGTATCGACAGCACAACCATCTTGGTGTTGGTCGCTCCGAGGTCGACCCCGAGGTATCTGTGCGCCGTCATCGTCCTCCTTCGTCCCGATACATCGTCACATCGAACACGTAGCGATCGGCGGCGTAGCGCGTCTCTGTGTGCTCGAGAGGGTCGTTGTTCTGGTCGTAGATGACCCTGCGCTCACAAAGCACCGGATCCCCTTCGTCCAGTTCGAGCAGGGCTTTCTCCTGCGCGGTCGCCGCCCGGGCCAGCACCTGGGCGGAGGCCCGGCTCGGCATCAGCCCCATCGCCTCGAACGCAGTGTGTAGTGATCCCTCGGATACGGCGTCGAGTACTCGGGCGCAATGTGGCGCCAAGACGGCTCGTTCGATTGCCATCGGTGTGCCGTCGGCGAGACGGAGACGCACCAGCAATCCAACCTTGCTGTCTTCCGTCAGCTCGAGTGCGATGAGGTCTTCCTCACTCGGGTCGATGAAACCGGCTTCCAAGGTGACGGAAGTTGCCTCTAGCCCGCGACGACGCATGCTCTCGGTGAAAGAGAGCGGAGAGCCGAGCAGGCGGGGGACGGGACTGGGGCTGACGAAGGTGCCCTTACCTTTGCGCCTGTGCAGCAGGTGTTCTCTCTCCAGAGTCTGCACCGCATGGCGCGCCGTCATCCTGCTGACTCCGAACTGCTCGCTGAGTTCGGTCTCCGAAGGCAGGAGATCACCCGGCTCGAGCCTGGCGATCTCGGCTCGCAGATGGTCGGCGATCTCCTCGTACCGGGGGCGGTCGGCACTCATGGTGCGGCCTCGGAGCCTTGGCAACTCTGCATGACACAGCCATGCTAGCCTAGTTGTCTAGACAAGTGACCTGATCGGATAGGTTGGAGCGAGGGTGACCGAGCGGGGTTTCGTCGAGAGCATGGCCGGTCGGTGGCTGGCGGCGGCAAGAGCGACGCTCGACAGCATTGAGCAGACGCAGATGGCTGCAATCCAGGCAACGAGTGAGATGTGTGCCGACGCCATTGCGGCGGGGGGGATGGTTCACCTCTTCGGCACCGGCCACTCCCGGATCCCCCTCGAGGAGATGTTTCCGCGCTACGGCTCCTATCCCGGGTTCCATCCCATGGCCGAGCTGTCGATGACGTTCCACACCCAGGTGGCCGGCAGCAACGGGCAACGCCAGGCGATGTACATCGAGCGAGTCGAGGGCTTGGCCGACGTCATCCTGGACAACTTCGAGTTCCAGCCGAGCGACATGATGATCGTCTTCTCGTCATCCGGCACGACCGCGGTGCCCATCGAGATGGCGATCGGAGCTCGCCGGCTCGGTATGCCGGTCGTTGCCGTCACGGCCGTTGCCCACTCCAAGGCAGGAGCGCCGTTTCCGCGTACGGGGACACGGTTGCTGGACCACGCAGACGTCGTCATCGATATCTGTATCCCCGTCGGCGATGCCGCTGTTTCCCTTCCCGGACTCGACACCCCTGTAGGCCCGGTGTCCACGGTCGCCAACGCCGCAGTAGTCAACGAGATAAAGGTGCAAACCGCTCAGCTGCTGTTCGAGCGGGGGGAGCTGCCTGCGGTTATCACGAGCTCCTCCGTCGTAGGTGCGGAGAAATCGGACCGCCTCTTCGAGGATGCCTACAAGGACCATGCGCGCCGTCTTGCCCGCACCCTCGGAGGTAGCGAGTGAACCAAGCCTCCCAGCTTCTGCAGGGGGGATGGAGAAAGTATGAGTCAACTTCTCCACTATTTCGCCACTTTGTTGTTGACCCATACAAAAGTCTGTGCTTGTATGACGGAACCAGCGGGAGGAGACCGAGGAAGGTGACGGCGGGAAGCCATACGCCGGGTGGGTTGCTAAAGCTGATCCGTCAGGGAGCGGCCGCAACCCGCGCCGATCTGGTCGAGTTGACCGGGCTGGCTCGTTCCACGGTATCGCAGAGGGTCGATGCCCTCCTTGCCGACGGACTTCTCGTCGAAGCGGGTGAGGCCCCATCCAGCGGAGGGCGCCCCCCGACCCTTCTCAAGTTCAACAAGGATGCGGGGGTTGTGCTGGCTGCCGATCTCGGGGCTTCTCACTCCCGCCTTGCGGTGAGCAACCTGCGCGCCGAGCCACTGGCGACCGCACCCGGGCTGATTCCGATCTCGGAGGGCCCCGATGTGTTGCTCTCCTGGGTCGCCGAGGAGTTCGGCAGGCTGTTGGAGGAGACCGGCAAGTCGCTGTCCGACATCAAGGCGATCGGGGTCGGCTTGCCCGGCCCGGTCGAGCACTCGTCGGGTCGCGCCGTGCTGCCACCCATCATGCCGGGTTGGGACGGCTACGACGTCCGGGATCGGCTGGCGCAGAGCTTCCCCGCACCCGTCCTGGTGGACAACGACGTCAACATCATGGCGCTTGGCGAATGGTGGGCATCCAGCGAGCCGGCGGATGACTTCCTGTACGTCAAGATCGGCACCGGTATCGGCTCGGGGTTGATCCTCGGCGGTCATCTCCACCGCGGTGCGGACGGAGCCGCAGGGGACATCGGCCACATCCAGGCCGGCGACGAGACCGTCGTTTGTCGCTGCGGCAATCTGGGTTGTCTGGAGGCTTCCAGCGGAGGAGGGGCCCTGGCCAGAGCGCTCGCCGCTCAGGGCTACAACACCAAGGTGACGAGAGACGTAGTAGCTCTGGTCCGGGCCGGCAATACCGATGCGATCCAGGCGGTGCGCGAGGCCGGGCGGCAGATCGGCTCGGTGCTGGCAACGATCGTGAACGTGCTCAATCCGTCCGACATCGTGATCGGCGGTGATCTGGCCGGGACGGGTGCCGAGCTACTCGCCCGCATCCGCGAGGTTGTCTACCGGCGTTCCACAGCACTCTCGACCAGAGAGTTGTCGATCCGTGCCAGCGAACTCGGCGACAGCGCAGGCATCACGGGAGCTGCTGCGATGGCGATCGAGTATGCGTTTTCCCCGAACGCCGTGAACGAGTGGGCGGGTGTTAGATGAAAGAGGTGTGGGCCGCGGCGCAGGAACAGCAATGTGACACCGCCGCACGCCCCAGGAAAAGGAAAGTAACAGTAAGCGGAAGAGGAGGAGGAAAGGTTTGTCAATGAAGACAAAGTTCTCGGGTTGGCGCCTGCTGGCTGCGTTTGC
>JASJBC010000211.1 GCA_030066715.1 Acidimicrobiia bacterium | reverse complement strand
AACTCGGCATAGGGCCCGTCGAACGTCTTCATCTCGAACACCGCCGATTGCTCGTGCAGTTCGCCGTCGCTCGTCCACAGCTCCACCGGGATCGGGCCGGGGTAGCCGGCGAAGCGACCGACGTGAAGCGTGCCCTCCGTGCCGATGACATAGGTTTCGTTGTTGTAGCCCGAGGCGTGGGTGCGGCTGAGGTCGAGACGTCCGATGGTCCCGCCGGCAGTTGTGAACTCGACAAAGGCCGTGTTGCCTCCTTCGTCGACCGGGCTGTCGTACTGCTTGGCGTCGAATACTCGAGCCCACACCTCGGCGGGGTACTCCCCGAGCAGCCAGATGGCCTCATCGGCAACGTGGATGCCCATGTCGATGATCAGGCCGCGGCTGGTGTACGTAGGTGGGGGCGGGTACTGGTCACGCAGAATGCATCGGATCTCGCGGATGTCGCCGACCAAGCCCGCGTCGAGCAGGCCCTTGGCGTGACTCAGCGCCTCGTCGAAGCGCCTCTGCAGGCCGATCTGGACCAACTTCCGGTCGGTGCCGATAGCGGCGACAAAGTCAAAGGCTTCGGGCAGCTCAGCCGTCAGCGGCTTCTCCAGGTAGACGGGGATCCCGGCGGCAACGAACGGTTCGGCGTGACGGGCATGGTCCTTCGTGTGCGAGGAGATGATCACTGCGTCGAGGCCACCGGCTGCGGCCATGTCGGCTGCGCTGGTGAAGATGGCGGCACCGGGCTCGGCGAGTGCTTGCGTTGCCTCCGTTGCCGCAACTGCGACATCATCTCCGATGGCGACGACGGTATGGCCCTGGTCCTTCACGACCCGGCCGTGGACACGGCCAATTCGTCCGACGCCGTACAGCCCGTACCGGAACGTGTGGCTCATTGTGGCTCGCTTCCCTCGGGCTATGTGAACCGCGCCGATAGTAGCGAAGCCTCGGCGCGGCGAGTCATTGGCCAGTCGCGTGGCCCCGTCGTGGTGGATGCATTTCGCAGTGGGGCGCGGAATCGACCGCACCCCACCACTGGTGAATCAATCTCCGACGTGGAGGCTGAACTCGTAGGTGACGTGAATGGGGCCGTCCTCGAGGCCGATCCCGAAGTTCGTCCACACTGAGCCACCGTCGCAGGGTCCGTGGTAATGAGAGGTCGCGTACAGATGCTCACCGTCAAAACGCCCGTGGTACACAGGGAAGGTGCCATTGACCCCGCATCCGGTCACCTCGGGGACGATCTTCCACGTCTCGGAATCTGGGCCTGGAGTCATCTTGACTGCCCCGCCGTTCGTGATGTGCACGATCTTGTGGTGGTGTACGAGGCCGTCCGGAGCCGGTCGCGGTGGGAGCGGACCGCGGGCGCGGCAGTCCTCGTCTGTCATCAGCACCGCGGTGTTCTTGTCGACCCAGGTCAGTGTTGCCCCGACGATGAGGCAGCGGTTGAAGTTGGGATCCATGAGCTGATCCCAGTCGCCCTTCATGAATGGCTTCTTCACGTCGCCGGCGTAGTCTCCGGTCCACGCCTCAACCGCGCCATAGGCGACATATCCCGAGGTGAAGTGGACCTCTTCCGGTAACTCCTTCTTGTCCGCCGAGCCGGGGGCTGCCGCAAACGCAACGAACAGGGACGCAACCATCAGGACGATCATCCATCGTCTCATGCGGTTCTCCTTACGGGAGAATCATCCGTTCTCACCGCAAACTCGGAGTGTAGCGACAGGTCGTACTGTCAGAATCTCCGGAGGACGCTATGCCCGGCTTCCGATCAGTTGGGTTGCCGGGCCGACTAGCTCCTGGTTATTGAGTATTTCTGTACAACATAGATCAACTAAGCAGACCGTTCTTTGACGATCTTCGGGATGCTGATGCGCCGGATGGCGCGCAGCCCGGGGACCTGAGAGATCAGGGCGACGACGAGGATCGCCAGCGAGGCCAGCAGATACGTAGTCGGCTCAATGTGCAAACGGAATGTGAAGAGATCGCTGTTGAAGCTGTTCAGCGCCGCCCCGGCGGCGAAGTAGCCGGCGAGCAGCCCGAGGGGAATGCCCATGGCCGCCACCAGCATGTTCTCAGCCGTGATGTACCTGGATATGCTCCGCCGCTCCGTACCGACGGCGAGGAGGGTTGCCACCTCTCTGGTTCGCTCGGCAATGTTGACGCTCATTGCGTTGAAGATCAGCGCAAACGCCATAGCCCCGCCAAACACCAGCATCACACCCACGAACGCATAGAACAGGATCATGAAGCGCTGCATGAGGTCGTAGAGCACGTTGGCGTCCTCGAACGCCGCTATCTGCGGCAACTCGGTGACTGTGTTGCGGAGCGCCGCGGAGTCGACACCGTCGTCGTAGGCGATCAGCGCCGACGTCGCAGGCAGTGCCGTACCGGCCAGGGACTCCGCCTGGGTTCGGCCGACATAGGCCATGGTGCCGAGCGGCTCATCGACAAAGGCCGCGACCGGGGCGGTGACGGCCATCCCCTCGGCCAGCGTCATGTGAATACTGTCACCGACGTCGATCCCGAAGAGGTCTCGGGTCGCCTGTCCGAGGACGATGCCTTCCGCCGGTAGGTCGATCCATCCGTTGTCGATATCCGCAAAGCGGTGGAGCGTGGTGTCGTCCGGCAGCACCATGAGGGCTGTTTCGTAGTGCTCGTCGTTGGCGCTCAGTGCCACCGGAAGCGTCAAGGCAGGTTCCGCGGCGGCGATTCCGTCGATGGCAACCAGTGCGGCCACGTCGTCGGTCGAGGTGGGCCCGGTGAAGAACACTGTGGCGTCCTCGCGTTGGATTTCGATGAACTGGCGGTCCATCAGATGGCGGACGGTGTCGATCATGCCCCACGAGACGAGCACGAGCATCAGGGAGAGCACCACGCCGATGATCGTGTAGATCGTCCGCCGCGGGTTCCGGCCGACGCCGCGGAAGGTCATTCGCCAGGCGGTCGGTACCCGCTGCAACGGCGGGAGTATGCGCTCGATCAGGCTGCGCCGTCCGCCGCCGGATGGGGTCTCGCCGCGCATTGCCTCGGCGGGCAGCACCCGGGAGGCAACCAGAGCCGGGGCGAGCGCGGCCAGCAGGCTGGCCACAACGCCGAACGCAATGGCCCCGATCAGGGTTGTCCAGTAGAAATCGACGATGGTCAGCGGGATCGACAGGATGCTGGTGTAGAGCCGGGTGATGACCCGAGCCAGCAGCACACCGACGATCGCCCCCGGGATGGCGCCGAGCAGACCGGGTGCCAAGCCGTAGCCCAGGTAATGGCGGAGCACCTGCCTCCTGGTGAAGCCGTTCGCCAGGAAGGTGCCAATGTGGGGGCGCTGGGCGTGGACCAGACGGCTGATCATCACGTACGCCGCCATTCCGGCTGCGGCCAGGAACATCATCGGGAAGAAGACCGCCATCTCCTCGAGACCCTTGACGTCCTCGGTCAGGGCATTGTTGGAGGGCTGCTCCTCTCTTGTGTAGACGTTGGTGGCGCCGAGCTCGCGGGCGGTCTCTCCGAGAGTGACAGTCAGTTCCTCGTTTCCTTCGCCATCTGAGTAGTAGAGGGTTACCTCGTTCGGGCCCGTGCCGGTGATCTGCTCGGCGAGCGCGGCCGACACGAACGCAACACCGAAGTTGTCCGGAGTCGTGATTATGTCCTGGCGGTCGCGGGCCGGCCAGATGTACTCGGGGGAGAGTGCGACCCCTCCCACAGTGACCTCTCGCCACGAATCCCCGACAAGAACGTCGAACCTGTCACCGGGTGCGAGGTCGAAGTGGTTCGCCATGTGGTCCTCGACCAAGACGACAGACTCGTCCCCGCTCATCAGGTAGGTCCCCGACGAGATGTCCAGCCGGTTGACCGACGGCTGAGCGCCGACCGGGACTCCGACCGCCCGGCCGAGCAGTTTCGTGCCGTCGACCCGGAAGGGAACGTCGACCGTCGTGCGCAACTCAACGGACTCCACCTCTGGGTCGGCTGCTGCCATCGCGGCGATGGCCTCACTGTCGCCACCGGAGATGGTCAGGTTGGCGAATCGATACTCGACCGCCGTTTGGTCGTACGAGGCTACGAGGTTGGTGTACGAGTCCCAGGCTGCTCCGAAGATGGCGACACCGAGAAAGATGGTGACGGTGATGGCGATGAACTGTGGCTTGTGTCTTCCGATGTCCCGCCACAGCTTGCGTTGGAGCGGTTTCACCATGTCAGGGCACCAGCATCTACGGGCGACTGATTGCGCAGGTCGTCGACGATCTCGCCGGATCGCAACTTCAGCACCCGGTCCGCCATCCCGCCGATGGCTGCGTTGTGGGTGACAAGCAACACGGTTTGATCCTGCTCGTGACTGATGTCCTGGAGCAGCGCAAGGATCATGCGGCCCGTTTCGAAGTCGAGTTCCCCCGTAGGCTCGTCGCACAGCAGGATGGGAGGCTGCTTGACGAGCGCACGGGCAATGGCCACACGTTGCTGTTCCCCGCCGGACAGCTGAGCCGGGAAGTGATGCATGCGGTCGGCGAGACCGACCTGCTCGAGAACCTCCTCGGCCCGCTCCGCACCGTTGTCGGCTGTGAGGTCGGCGACGAGTTCTACGTTTTCTGCTGCCGTCAAGGTCGGGATCAGATTGAAGAACTGGAACACGAACCCAACGTTCTCCCGCCGGTATCTGACTTGCTCGTCGACGTCGAGATTGGCGAGGTCTATGCCGCCGACCTCGATCCGCCCGTCGGTGGCGTTGTCGATCGCCCCGACCAGGTTGAGCAGGGTCGTCTTGCCCGAGCCGGATGGGCCGAGGATCACCGCAAACTCACCCTGTGGCCCTTTGAGGTCCACGTCTTTCAGAGCATGCACCGCGGTGTGTCCTTCGCCGAAGGTCTTCCAGACTCCGGCCATCTCGATGGTCATTTCTGTTCGCTTTCCTTGTTGAGGCCGGCGAAAGCCAGCTGTACTTGACGGTCGACCTGTTTGTACAGATCGGAGACTTCGTAGGTATCGAGGCTGATGAACATGAAGAGCTGCAGGACGAATACCGAGAACACGAGAAGGGTGGCGTCGTAGACCTCGACCCCGGTGGCGAGTTTGCCTTCCTCGTGGAAGTGGGAGAGGAGGACCATCATTTGCTCGAGAAGGCGCTGGTCCAGTTGCGCCAGCTCCGATGTGATCTCGGCGCCATCCACCCTCTGGAACGCTGCGCCCATCACTTCCCGCAGCAACCGGGGATCCCACGACGAGAAGTCGTCGAGGTAGGCGTGGAGGAGCCTGAGTACCGCAGCTTCCGGATCGTCGCCCGGGGAGGTGAGGGTTGCCATACCGGCTGCGACCATCTTCTCCGTTTCGTCCTCGACTCCGGCGAGAAGCAGGGCGCTCTTGGTTCCGAAGTAGTTGTAGACGGTGCCGACGGACACGTCGCTGGCGGCGGCGATCTCTTCCATCGTGGTGTCGCTCAGCCCCTTGTCGGTAATGAGCTGGGTGGCTGCCTGGATGATGCGGCGACGCACTTGCTGCTTCTTGCGGTCTCTGAGACCGGTCACGGTCGCTCCAAACTTGTAGTCTCTATAAGTTTATAGTGACTACAAGTATTGTCAAGGCGGAGGTAGCTGCTCGATGAGAAGGCTGGCCACGTACCCGATGGCGACGGCGAGGGCCCAACTGGCGAGCGACCCCACGAGCACGTACTCCGGCTTGA
>JASJBC010000030.1 GCA_030066715.1 Acidimicrobiia bacterium | reverse complement strand
CCGTCGGTGATTCCCTCACTGCGAAGGTTTGCAGCCGCCGCCGCACCTGGGCAGAACAGGAGGTCGGCGACGTGGTCGGTGACGACCCGGTTGAGCTCTTCCGGCATCTCGCGGTTCCAGGAGCGGAGCCCGGCTTCGACATGCGCCACCGGGATCCGCAGTTTGGCCGCCGACAGCGCTGCGGCCAGCGTCGAGTTGGTGTCCCCGTGGGTGATGACGACATCTGGTTCCTCGGCCAGGTAGACCCTGTCGAGCTCCGCCAGCATCGCCCCGGTTTGCACGCCATGGGAGGCGGAGCCGACGCCAAGGTGATACAAGGGCTCGGGTAGCTCCAGCTGCGAGAAGAACAGCTCCGACATCTCGTAGTCGTAGTGCTGGCCGGTGTGGATCAACCCGCCGACTATCCCCGGCCGCATCGATATCGTGCGCGCCAGGGGCGCCGTCTGCACGAACTCCGGCCGGGCGCCGACGACGGTGAGCGTTCTCAGTGGCATATCGAGTACGGGGGGTCCTGCTTGCGCGGCCCACCGAGGAGCTCTTCGGCCATTTCCAGCACTCCGACGCCGTCGGCGAGAGTGACGACTGGGGCATCCGGATCGCCCAGCACAGCATCCCGAAACGCCTCCAGCTCGGACACGAGCGGCTCCCGCTTCTGGAATGCATAGGTCGTGCGATGTCCCTCGGTTACGCCGCGGAGACGGCTGATCTCGTCCCACTCGGTTCGGATGTCGCCGTTCTCGTGGAAGGTCAAATCTGCGGACAGGAGATCCGCAACGAACGCTCCCTGCGTACCGATCACGCTCACCCGGCGCTCCTTGACCGGGCTGACCCAGTTGACGCTCATGGTGGCGATGACGCCGGACTCGAGGACGCCGATCACCTCGATCAAGTCCTCGTGGGGCCCGGCGACCACGGACTGTGACACCGAGTGCATCGTCGCAAAGGGACCGCAGAGCCAACGGATCAGGTCGATGTCGTGGGTGGCGAGGTCGTAGACGACGCCGACATCGCTGATGCGGACGGGGAACGGCCCGACGCGGCGGGTGGACATGGCATAGACCTTGCCCAACTCGCCGAGCTGTAGTCGCCTGCGCATCTCGAGCAGGGCAGGGTTGAATCTCTCCACGTGTCCGACAACGCCGACGAGGCCCCTGTTCTCGAACTCCTTTGCCAGCTTGCGGGCCGCCGGCACGCTGTGGGCGACCGGTTTTTCGATCAGGGCGTGCACGCCCGCCTCGGCTAGAGCAAGCCCGACCGTCTCGTGACGGTCGGAAGGCACTGCCACTGATGCCGCGTCGATACCCAACTCGATCAGCCTGGCGACGTCGGCTACGACGGGTATGCCCACGGCTGCCCGGGTCACGTCGCCGGCAGGATCGGCGGCGCCGACGAACTCGACGCCCTCCATCTGTCTCCAGATCCGGGCATGGTGGCGCCCCATCGCCCCCAGCCCCAAAACCCCCACACGCAATGTCATGTTTTGGCCCCTTTGGTGATCGCGTCGATGACGCGCTCGATCTCTTCGTCTGTCAGGTCTGGTCTCATCGGCAGCGACAGCACCTCGGCCGCTGCGTGATCGGTCTCCGGGAGATTCGGCCCGCGGCCGATCGATGCAAACGCACGCTGGCGATGGCAGGGAATCGGGTAGTAGATGCCGTAGCCAACACCGGCCTCTTCGCAGCTGGCGATGATCTCGCCGCGGCGCTCGGTGCGCAGCGTGTACTGGTGGTAGACGTGCTCGGTGTCGGGTGCGACCCATGGGATGCGCACCACGCCGGCGAGGTGCAGGTCATAGATGGCGGCAATCTCGCGACGGCGCCGATTCCAGGCGTTGAGCTTGCGCAACTGGATCCGGCCGATTGCGGCAGCGAGGTCGGTCATACGGGCGTTGGTGCCAACGAGGTCGTGGTGGTAGCGCCGCTCCATCCCGTGGTTGCGCAGCAGCTTGACCATTGCGATCAACTCCGGGTCGTGACCGGTGATCATGCCGCCCTCACCGGTTGTCATGTTCTTGGTCGGGTAGAAGCTGTAGGTGGCGAGGTCGCTGCGATCTCCAACCGGGAGGCCGTCTCTGCTTGCCCCGTGCGCCTGGGCGGCGTCCTCGATCAGGAAGAGGTCGTGCTTGCGGGCGAGGTCGCTGAGTCGGGTCATGTCGGCCATGTGCCCGTAGAGGTGGACCGCAATCAGCGCCCTGGTGCGGTCGGTGACCAGCGAGGCGGCATGGTCGGGGTCGACGCAGAATGTGTCGCCGTCGATGTCGGCGAACACAGGGGTTGCCCCAATCAGGGCAACGGCGTTCGGAGTCGCCGCAAAGGTGAAGGAGGGAACGATGACCTCGTCTCCGGGTCGCACGCCACCCGCTTGCAGAGCAACGACGAGTGCCATGGTTCCGTTGCCGACGGCGGCCGCTCCGCCTGCGGCAAAGGCAGCTGCAAACTCGGCCTCGAATGCGGCGACTTCCTCGCCTTGGGCCAGCATCCCCGATCGCATCACCTCGGCCACAGCCGCGATCTCCTCGTCGCCGATGATGGGGGATGCCGGGTGGATCACTCGTCGACCTCCACCAGACCGGTGACCTTGGTCACGTAGAGACGGCCGTCTGGAGAGCGCCAGATCTCACCGTGTCGCTTCAGCCTGTCACCGTTCCGGGCCACCCACCCGAGGTTGGTAGCCGGGATTCCGGCGACCAGTTCATGGTCGAGCACGTCACGCGTGATCACAGCGCCCGCAGCCACCATTGCCCATCTGCCGATTGTAACGCCGGCCACCACAACGGCTCCGGCACCGATGCTCGCCCCCTCGCGCACGATCACAGGCTCGGCTTGCCAGTCGGCGCGGGACTTCGGCTCGCCCGCTTCGTTCACGGCCCGGGGCGAGCGATCGTTGGTGAGGATGGCGCCCGGTCCGATGAAGACTCCGTCGTCGATTCGGGCAGGGGCGAAAACCTGCGCCGTGTTCTGGATCTTGCATTTGTCCCCGATCCTCACTCCCGTGTCGATGAAGACTCCTCCGCCGATCACGCAGTTGCTGCCGATCTGTGCTCCCGCGCGGACGTGAGCCAGATGCCAGACGTACGTCCCGTCCCCAACGCTCGCACCCGCCTCAACGCGGGCATCGTCAGCAATCATCTCTCTCCTCGCCTGATCTGCTCACCGTCATTGCCGTTGTCTCCCTACTCACCGCGTACCCCGCGGTAGATAGTGATGCCGGCGTACTCAGCAACCGGCACCAGGTTGTCTGTCGCCTGGCGGATGGCGAAGTACTCGCCATCCGGGTCGGCGTGGAATTCACGACTCCTCACGAAGAGGTACTCCTCGCCGACCGCAACCGCAGCCGCAAAGATCTCGCGCTGCTCGGCCATTCCCGAGTCCGCATCCGGACGCGACGGAAGTGGAACCAGCCGATTGTCGAGCTGTTCGTGGTAGACAAATCGGCCGGAGCCCTCGTCCGCGGGGAGGAACGTGGCGCTGTCGAGGCCGAGGTAGTACTCGATCGGCTTGGTCATGTACCAAACCATGGCCACAGCGGGTGTGTCCGGGTGTTCCTCGATGTAGGCGGCGGCACTGCGCGCATCTTCGACGACGTAGTCATCGACGGTGGCACGGGTGACGATGGCGATGACCCCGACTAGGAGCAGAGTCACCGCTGCAATGTGGCGCACAGTCCCTTTGGTCCCGAAGTACCCGACGGCCAGCCATATCGCCAGCGGGATGACCAGCCAGGAGAGGTAGCGGACTCGGAAAGCCACGCCGACTACGGCTGAGAAGAGGGTCAGCAAGAGCAAGGGGGTCACGAGGGGTACGCCGAGACGAATTCGCCAGTCTTCACTCAAGCCTTTCCATCCTCGATAGAACAGATAGCCGGCTGGGATTCCGATCAGGATCACCCAAGGAAGACCGCTGGTGATTGCATCATTTGTGTCCATCGTGTGCAGGGCCCTGGTCGAGGGCCCGAGGGTGAACCCGGTGAACAGCGAGAGCCCGGCGTAGCCAAGGGCGGAGATGTCGACGGTCGGCGAGTAGTTGTTGGCGGCGTCGAGCTCGAAATCGGGTGCGGCGATGAGGACCAGCGGAACCAGGGCAACAGCCATCGCTGCGTGCGCCAGAACCCAATGCTGCATGCGCTCACGATCGCCGCGCAGGTTCCACAACAACACCCCCTCGGCACTCGCCACGGCCAGCGCGAACATGTAGTGCGTGTACATGCCGAGCACGAGGACGAGCCCGTAGCCCAGCCATGCCCGCATGGTTCCGGAGTCGATCACGTTCCACGTCGCCAGCAGCAGCAGGCCGGCGAGCAGGATGAACAGGCCGTACGCTCGCCCCTCCTTCGAGAGGAGAACGAGCAGAGGCGCCAACGCCACCGCAACGGCGGCGCCGACCCCGACCGCGGGGCTGATTCGTGCACCGAGCCGGGCGGTCAGCCAAACGGCGAGGACACCGAGGGTGGCGGAGAAGATCCGACCGATCATGTCGCCAAAGCCACCCACGACGAGACCACGAAAGATCAGATGGAACAGGGGCGGGAAGCCGTCACCGGCGCCAACGATCTCGCCAGCCGGGAGTTGCACGACGGTCAATTCCCAGAGTTCGTCCATCGAGTAGCTCTGGACACCGATGTCGGCAAAGCGGGTGATGGCGCCCAGCAGCACTGCAAGCGCGACCCCCTTGTTCGCGTCGAACCTCATCGTTGTCACCACGCTGCCCCTGGTATGCGGCATGCCCGCACGACCGCCGTTTGCCCAATGATCGTCGGTTTGGTCCTGGCCGGGCTGTATTCCGCCGATCCTTGACAAGGTACCGCGCTCTCAGTGGGTGACCAGCCACAATCCGCACTCGCGAGAGCTGACTAGTCCATCGTGAGTCGTGGGCTGACCGGGAGTGCGCACAGGCATGCTGATCGCGGCATACAGGCTTCGATCTAGGCCCTGTGCACCATCTGAAAGCGGGTGCCGAGACGTCGTGCGGAGAGCTTGCCGAGCCGGCCGTGAATCCATCGATTGCTCGTCGCCGTCTCCGCGGTGAAGGCCGGGTATCCCCAAGTGGCGGCCTGCTCCAGAACACAGCGCAGGAGATACGGGCCCACCCTCCGGTCCGAACCCGCCGTGACGCCGATCAGCCCGAACCTGGGACCTCCCGCATTGCGCCAGATGCGGGCCAGGCCGCAATAGTCACCGGTGGTTCGGTCGACCGCAACCAGGTAGGCCGCAGGGTCGGTCAACTCATCCTCGAACCAGGCCCAGTTGCCCTCCCAGTTGTCGGTGCCCGGGACTCGCGATCTGACCGCGTTGTCCAGGGCGAACAGGCGTTGTGGGTCCACGTGGCGGGCGGGAAGCAGTGTCACCCGGCGGGCGGGGTGGGCGGCCCGCAGAGACGCCAGCGCGGCGTGGAAAGAGACCTCGAACTCATCCCATTCGATCTCGGTGACAAAGCCAATACTCCGGTACAGCGCCTCTTCGTCGCCGGCGCAGCTGACGTAGACGTCGCCGGCGACCTCTGCTGCCGCCGCAGCGAGGGTCGCCCTGGCCTCCTTTGCCCCATCGAACTGGAGGAATCTGCGCTGGTCGGGTCGCGTGTGGAGGATCGCCGTGGCAACGGGTCTGCCCTCCTCGCTGGCGACCCAGCGCCAGGTGCGGTCCTCTTCATGCGTCTTCAGGTCCGGCGGTGCGTTTTCCTCATGCGACCCGCGGAACCTCTCGACACGCATCGGCCGGTCATTTCCCCTCGTACCGCGGGGGACGCTTCTCTATGAATGCCTGTATGGCCTCGGCCAGGTCGTCGGAGTAGAGGAACGCAGCATTCCACAGTGCGACGGTGTCCAGGTCCTCCTGCACCTTGGTGCGGCGGGAGGCACTGAGGATGGCCTTGCTCCCTTGCACGGCCAGCGGGGAGTTGTCGGCGATCGCCACTGCCAGGTCCATGGCCGCCTCCTGCACTGCGCTCGCATCCGGGTGTACGGCCGACACGAACTTCATCTCCAGCGCTTCGGCGGCGTCCCAATCCCGTCCGGTGTACACGAGCTCGGCGACCTTGCCCGGGTCGATGATGTAGGGGAGCCGTTGCAGTGTGCCGACGTCTGCGACCATTGCGATCCGAGTTTCTCGCACCGAGAAGACCGCATCGGCGGCCGCCAGCCTGATGTCGCACGCTGTGGTGAGATCTACTCCCGCTCCGATGCAATGCCCGTGGATGGCTGCGATCACCGGTTTCGGATTGTCCGCAATTGCCGTGAACGTCCGCTGCATCAGCTTGATCTGCTTATAGGTGTTGCGTCGTTTCGCCACCTCCGACTCGGATTGTGCGCCGCTGATCGCGGCGATGTCGCCCGTCATCACGGCGGGTCCGAAAGCCATCAGATCGAGTCCAACTGTGAACGACTTGCCGCGGGCCGCGATCACGATCGCTCTCACCTGGTCGTCGGCGCCGAGGGCGTCCATGATCTCGGGAAACTCGATCCAGAAGGCCGGTGCCATCGCGTTGCGTTGCTCCGGCCGGTCGAGCCAGACCACAGCAACGTGGTCACGCTCGTCTGTCGAGATGAAGTCTGAGGTGGGGAACTCGGGTTTGCTCATCTGTTCAGCGTAGAGCCTCGGCATCACGCACCGCTTGGGGAGTGTCGAGGCTCAACCAGGAGCGTCCGTCTTCACCCCATGCCGCCCAGGTCTCCGGATCGACATATGTCGTCGCCACCCGATCGAGGAGTCTGCGCAGCTTGAGATCGCCCCCGGCGACGAGTTCGCTGAGCTGCGGTGTGCTGGCCGGCCGGTAGACGGCGCAGGTGACCTGGGGGTGACCCTCCGCCATGGCCACGACGGCATCGCCGTCGAGCTCGAGCATGGCCTGCACCGTCTCCGGTCGGAGTAGCGGCTGGTCGACCGCAACCAGAAACGCCGCACGATTGCCGAGGTGACGGAGTGCCGTCAGCAAGCCCGCGGCCGGACCCCCTCCGATGTTCGGGAGGTCGGGGATCGAGACGTGATCGGCAATGTGGCGGCCCACGACGAGGACCTCGACACCTGCGGTACGGAGCGCCGCGGAGACGTGGTCGATCATCGGCCTGCCCGCAAAAGTCACTTGTGCCTTGTCTCGACCCATGCGAGTGGCCTTGCCCCCCGCCAAAATCACACCTACCGCTCTCTCCATACCTTCGTAGGGTATTCACTGTCGCGACGGGGGTGTACGGTCGGGGATAGATCAAGAAACTCCGCCATGCGTCGATAATGGCGGGTATATCCATCCGGGAGTCATCAACGTGAAACGCTATATCCCCCTGTTTGCACTGCTGGCGCTGGTGCTGTCCGCGTGCACGATCCGTCTGGACGTCGGGCTGACTGTGAACGAGAACGAGACCGGTACGTTCTCTCTCTTCATGGGTTTCGACCAGGAGATGCAGGACCTGATCGCACAGGGCGGCGGCGGTGACTTCGATCTCACAGAGGACCTCTCCGATGTCCCCGAGGGCTGGACGGCCGTGGAGGTCAGCGAGGACGGCTTTGACGGCGTCCGGATCGCTACCGACTACGACTCCTTCGAGGATCTCGAGGCCAAGTTGGCGGAGCTGGGTGATGGCACCGACGGTGTCGGCACCGACCTCCTCTCGGACTTCGGGCTGAGCCGCGACGGTGATGAGTTCCGCTTCGAGGTCGACGCCTCTGGTGTCGACGAGGGCCTGTCGGGTGCGCTCGGCGAGTCCGGTGGTGAGGACCTGCTCGAGGGAGTGGATCCCTCGGTCATTCTCGGTGATCTGTTCGAGGTCCGTTTCAACCTCACCATGCCCGGGAGCATTACCGAACACAACGCCGACTCCGTCAACGGCAACACTCTCACTTGGGAGCTCGAGTTTGCCGAGGAGGGCCAGACCCTGATGGCCGTCTCCACGGTTGGTGGCGGAAGCTCTGCTCTGCTCATCGCCGGGATTGCCGTCGCTGCGGTCGCAGTCATCGGCGCGGGAGTCGCCATTGCCAGGCGGCGCAAAGGAGATGCGGCCGTCGAGGCAGTCACCAGCGCTCCGACCAACCCAATCTGATCTGACCAGCTCTGTGTGAATCGGCCGCCCTCGGGCGGCCGATCTACTTCCGGAGGATGGTCACTCCTTGGAGAGGGCGCACTCGTTGCGTCCCACCTCGAGCTCCGACATCTCCTCGGCGTCCGCTTCCTTGACGCCGAGGTTGACGAGACGGATCGTGCTGTACTCGGCCGGCGGCTCGCCGAGATGGGAGACGACGTAGGACACGAACTCGCCTTCGTCGGTGATGGAGACGACCGGATCCTTCTCCAACAGGTCGCCGAGACGACGCCGCAGCGTGCCGTCCTCCAGTGATTCGAGCCGGCTCGTGTAGTGGGCGGGGAGAACCTCGAGGTTGGGATCGAGCGGCGCGAGCTTGTGGCGGATCGTGTGAAACAGGTCCTTCGCCCACGGCTCGGTCTCGCCACCGAGGTCGGGTCGCCCCACCCCGGAGACAAACACCGCGTCACCGGTCAACAGGTACTTGCCATCCACCTCGAGCGAGGTCGACCCAGGTGTGTGACCCGGTGTCGCCACTGAGCGAACCACCAGGTCCATGTCGCCAAACGTGAAGACCTCGCCGTCGACGAGCGGCTCGTAGTCGAAGGCTGCTTCGATCGCGTCGCCCTCCGAGATGTGATAGGTGGCACCGGTGAGCTGGCGGAGTTCGTTGGCCAGTGAGATGTGGTCGGCGTGGAGGTGCGTGTCGAAGATGTCTGAGATCTCGCACCCGAGGCGGTCGGCGAGGTTGAGGTATGTCTTGGCGTCTGCAGCAGGATCTACGACGGCCATGTTGCTGTTGCGAGCACCGACGACATAGGAAAGGCATGCCTTGGCCGTTCGGTCGAGCTGGATGACGAAGTGATGACCGTCGTCATAGATCGTTCGGGGTACGAGCGTCACTGCCCACGCGTCCATGCCTCCCGACAAGTTGTGCATGTTGTCCTTGCCGACAACTTCGACGACTAGATCCGAGGAATCTCCGTGGGCGCAGACGACAACCACCCGACGGTCGTCCGGGAGCATCTCCCGCATCCGATCGTCCTCCTCGATGGCGGTCCAGTACGGGATGTTCACCGTTTCGACTTCCGCCTTACCCTCGATCTGCCAGCGTTCGTACTGGTCGGGGGCACGTACGTCGAGAATGAACGGGGCGTCATCGGGGCTCTCGATGATCTCCGCGAGTTCGTCGGTGCTGATCGGTCCGCTCATCTCCACTCCCTCCCGGGGATACATGCATGAACGTGCATAAACAATAGAGGCGGAGCGGTGCGCGCGACAAGAGGTTTTTGGGATTGCCTTGGCAACGGACGGGAGGAGCGGCTACTCCGCCGCCGCTCCCAACTGCTCGTGCATGACCGCCCGGAGCAAGTCGACCGCCTGGACGATCTTCGGCGAGGTGAGCGAGTAGTAGGCCCACTGGCCATCGCGGCGGGAGGTCACGAGACCCTTGTCGCGAAGCACGGCAAGATGCTGAGAGACGTTGGCCTGCGGTATCTCCAGAGCATCGACGAGATCGGTCACCGTGACCTCTCCGTCACGGAGGGCGTCGATGATCATCAAGCGCTTGGGGTCGGCCAAACCCTTGCACACATGCGCATGAAGGCGAATCATCTCGCTCTTGACAGAACTCATGTCCCCATCTTTGCGGCTACGGACTGGAAATCGCAAATCTCACAAAAAGCAGTTGACACCACCCAATATAGCGAGGGTATATTCCGATTGACGTATATTCGGATGGCGCGATATGGAGGGAGGCCACATGACGGCGCAGGACACCGATAGCGAGGCTGCCGCGGCCGAGGAGACGGAAACTCCCGCTGCCGACAAGATGGTCATCATCGCCGCCTCGGGAGATCTGGACAAGGCTTGGCCCGTGATGCTCTTGGCCACGACGGGAGCCGCGTACGGCATGGACGTGACCGTCTTCTTCACCTTCTGGGGATTGGAGATCCTGAAGCGGCCCGATTCGGGCATCACCGGCGACGACTGGAGACAGAAGATGCTCGGAGTATTCCGCAAGGGTTCGCCGGACAAACTCGGTCTGTCGACGATGAACTTCGCCGGGATGGGACCCTGGATGATGAAGGGTCTGGCGACGGACAACAACGTCGCCTCCGTCGGCGAACTGCTCGAATTGGCTCAGGACATGGGGGTCGAACTATGGCCCTGCCAGATGACGATGGACCTGATGGGGCTGTCGAACGACGATCTCATCGCAGGCCTCGGCAAGCCGGCCGGTGCCGGCTCAGCGATCAGCCTGATGAAGGACGCATCGATAAGCCTGTTCATCTAGAAGAGGAGAGGGAGAGATGGCAGACGTAACGGTCGACGCGCGGGGGCTACAGTGCCCGATGCCGGTAATCAAAACAAGCCAGGCGATCAAGCCGCTCAGTTCCGGTCAGACCGTCGAGGTGATCGCATCCGACCGGGGGGCTCTGTCCGACATCCCGGCCTGGGCCGGCGATATGGGGCACACGCTGAAGGAGCAGTTCGAGGAGAACGACGAATTCCACTTCGTTGTCGAAAAGGGCTGACGAGCAGCGGGGGAACCTGATAGTTGTTCAGTGAGAGGAGTGGGCCCTGAAGTACGGATTCGTCATCGACCAGTCGAGCTGCATCGGCTGCCACGCGTGCACTGTCGCCTGCAAGACCGAGCATGAGGTGCCGCTCGGAGTAGACCGGACCTGGGTCAAGTACATCGAGAAGGGCTCCTGGCCGGACACCAAACGCTTCTTCTCCGTGATGCGATGCAACCACTGCGAGGACGCACCTTGCGTGACGATCTGTCCGACAACGGCGCTCCACACCCGTGACGACGGCATTGTCGACTTCGACACGGACAACTGCATCGGCTGCAAGAGCTGCATGCAGGCGTGCCCGTACGATGCGCTCTACATCGATCCTCAGGAGAACACCGCACAGAAGTGCAATTACTGCGCACACAAGGTGGATGTCGGCCTGCAACCGGCTTGCGTGGTTGTCTGCCCCGAGCAGGCGATCATCGCCGGCGACCTCGATGATCCCGAGAGCAAGATCGCCAAGATGGTGGCGACGCAAAAGCTGTCCCAGCGGGCAACGGAGCAGGGCACGAACCCCAAGCTCTGGTACAAGGGCGTCGAGTCCAGCAACATCGACCCGCTGGCTGCGGCAGATCCCGGCGATGGTGGCATCTGGCGGGACCCGGCCTCGTCTTGGCTCAACATCGACCTCACCCCGCCATCGGTCACCACGGAGTCACGGTCGGTGACCCCTTCCGCACCCAAGAACCACATTGTCGCCAACGGAGACGGACCGCCCCGCATCGTGTACGGCAAGGAGAAGCCGATGCCGTGGGGATGGCGGGTGTCGAGCTACTTCCTCACCAAGGGCATTGCGGCCGGGATCACCATCGCCCTTGCGCTTGCGTTGCTCCTTGGCGCGGACACTTCAACCGGTTGGGCCCGCTGGGGGACACCGCTGGTGGCCGGGTTGTTCCTGGCACTCACCGGCGGTCTGCTGGTGTGGGACCTAAAGCGGCCCGACCGGTTTTTTTACCTGCTCACTCGCGGCAACCCCGACTCCTGGCTCGTGAAGGGCGCCTGGATCCTCTCGGCGTACGGTGCGGTGCTCGGCGTGTGGTTCCTCCTCGGCGTTGCCGGAGTCGAGGGACCGCTCGAGACACTCATCTGGATCGGTGCGATCCTCGGAGTTGGTGTTGCCGGCTACACGGCCTTCCTGTTCGCACAGGCCGAGGGGCGGGATCTATGGCAATCGCCCACGCTGCTATGGCACATGGTTGCCGGTGCGTTCACCGCAGGGGGCGGATTCGGCCTGCTCGTCTCGCTGGTCGTCGATGTTGGCGAGACGACCGAGCGTGCATTCGCCTGGTCCATGGTCGGAGGTGCGGCAGTGCTCGGTCTCTTCGCTCTCGCCGAGATCGTCACCAAGCACCCCACCCGCAGTATTGCCGAGGCGGTCCATCACATGACACGAGGCGCCTTCGCCCGGGAGTGGTGGGTCGGTGGCCAGCTTCTGGGTGTGATGGTCCCGATCGTCCTCGGAGCGATCTATCTCGGCGGCGGTGAGTTGTGGATCGGAGCGCTGGGAGGGATCGGAGCCTGCGCCGGTATCTGGTTTGCCGACGATGCTTTTGTGAAGGCCGGCCAAAGCGTGCCGCTGGCATAGGAGGAGAGAGCAATGACTGACATTCCGCGCTTGATCCCCGGAGGGGAACTCCTCAGCTACCCGCCTGCCGATCGCTGGGACGACTGGGAGGAGTACGACGCCAAGGCCTGGCCGACCAAGGTCAAGCACAGCTACCAACTGGTTCCGACGACCTGCTTCAACTGTGAGTCTGCCTGTGGTTTGCTCGCATACGTAGACAAGGACACCGGCGACGTCACGAAGTTCGTCGGCAACCCGGCACATCCCGGTTCCCGCGGTCGCAACTGCGCCAAGGGCCCGGCCACCATCAACCAGGTCCACGACCCGGAACGCATCCTCTATCCGCTGAAGCGGGTTGGTGAGCGCGGCGGCGGTGGCTGGATGGAGGTTTCCTGGGAAGACGCTCTTCAGGACATCGCCGGTCGGATGCGCAAGGCGATCCAGGAGGATCGTCACGACGAGATCATGTACCACGTCGGGCGCCCCGGCGAGGACGGCTTCATGGACCGCACCCTCAAGGCCTGGGGCGTGGACGGCCACAACAGCCACACCAACATCTGCTCGTCCGGGGCGAGGACGGGCTATGCGATGTGGATGGGCCACGACCGGCCGTCGGCCGACTTCGCCAACGCGAAGTTCATCCTGCTGCTCTCATCACATCTCGAGACCGGCCACTACTTCAACCCGCATGCGCAGCGGATCATGGAGGGGATGCAGTCCGGGGCGAAGCTGGCCACGATCGACCCGAGGCTGTCGAACACCGCATCGATGTCCGACATCTGGGTGTCGCCGTACCCCGGCACCGAGGCAGCGATGCTGCTCGCCGTTGCCCATCTGCTGCTCGAGTGGGATGCGGTCGATCACGACTTCATGCGCAAATGGGTCGACTGGGAGACGGCGCTTGCCGCCAAGGCTCCGGAGCGACCCCGGACCTACGAGTCGTTCATCGCCTTGCTCAGAGAGACCTATGCGGAGTACACACCGGAGTTCGCCGCCGAGGAGGCAGGGGTCAAGCCTGACAGCATCGTCGCCATCGCCGAGGGCATCGCCGCAGCGGGTCACGCTTTCTCCTCGCACACATGGCGGTCGATCGGGTCGGGCAACCTCGGCGGGTGGCAGGGCGCCCGCTGTCTCTGGTTCCTCCACGTGCTGACGGGATCGGTCGGGACCAAAGGGGGCACCTCGCCCAACACTTGGGACAAGTTCAAGCCCAAGCATTGGAACATGCCCCCGCCGCACAGCCGGTGGAACGAGATGCTGTGGCCGAAGGAGTACCCGCTTGCCCACCATGAGATGTCGATCCTCCTCCCGCACCTGATCAAGGAGGGCAGAGGCAAGGTCGACGTCTACTTCTCGCGGGTGTACAACCCCATCTGGACGAACCCCGACGGATTCTCCTGGCTCGAGATGCTGACCGACGAGGATCTCGTGGGTCTTCACGTGGCGCTCACCCCGACTTGGTCGGAGACGGCCTGGTACGCGGACTACGTGCTGCCGATGGGGGTCGCCTCGGAGCGGCACGACACCCACTCCTACGCAACCTATGCGGGGCGCTGGCTCGGGTTCCGTCAGCCCGTGCTCCGGGTTGCCGGCGAGAAGCGCGGTGAGGCATACGACCGGACCTACGACGCCAATCCCGGCCAGGTGTGGGAGGAGACCGAGTTCTGGTTCGATCTCTCCTGGCGCATCGATCCCGACGGTTCGCTGGGCATCAGGCAATGGTTCGAGTCGCCCAACGACCCCGACCGTGTCGTCTCCGTGGACGAGTACTACGGCTGGATGTTCGACAACTCCGTCCCCGGCCTTCCTGAAGCGGCGGCGAAGGAGGACCTGTCCCCGCTGCAATTCATGCGCAAGTACGGGGCGTTCGAAGTGGACAACGACAACTACCTCATCCACGAGCGACCTGCCGATGACGGCATCCGAGTCGACGGGATGGAGCGGACCGGTTTCCCCACCGAGAGCGGGAAGCTCGAGTGGTATTCGCCGACCCTCAATTCCTGGGGCTGGGACGAGGCCGATGTGCCGACTTACCTCAAGACCCATGTCTACTGGCGGGACATGGACATGGAGGGAAACGAGCGGATCCTCCTTCCGATCTTCCGGTTGCCGACGTTGATCCACACCAGGTCCGGGAACGCCAAGTACCTGTACGAGATCAGCCATGGCCATCCGCTGTGGATGAACCCCATTGACGCCGACGCACTCGGGTTCGAGACGGGGGAGATGATCCGGATCAGCACCGATATCGGCTACTTCGTCATGCGAGTGTGGCGGACCGAGGGCATCCGTCCCGGTGTGGTCGCAGCCTCGCACCATATGGGGAGATGGCGTTTGGAGGACGACCACGGCAACGAGCGGTGGTCCTCCGCCTTGGTGGACATCCAGCGCAAGGACGGCGGCTGGATGCTGCGGCAGGAGAAGGGGATCGGGCCGTTCGAGTCCGACGATCCGGACAGTCAGCGGATCTGGTGGCAGGACGCAGGCGTCAACCAGAACCTCGCCTTCCCGGTGCATCCCGATCCGGTGTCGGGCATGCACGCCTGGCATCAGCGGGTCCGGCTCGCCAAGGCCGAGGTGGGGGATCGCTACGGCGACATCTTTGTTGATACCGGCAAGTCCCACGAGGTCTACAAGGAATGGCTGGCGATGACCAAGCCCGCCCCTGGACCCGGAAACCTGCGCCGGCCGCTGTGGATCCATCGGCCGGTGAAGCCGACGCCCGATGCGTATCGGTTCGGCGACTGAGCCGCCGGCGGCGTCAGCCGCATTCACGGAGGCCGAGGTTTGGGCGGCTATCGCCGACCGCTGGCGCGCCGACGAGCACCCGGTGATTTGGCGGGACCTTCCGCCGATCGAGGCAGAGGTCATTCCCGACGCCGATCCCCGCTCCGATCTCGAGAGAAGGGCGCGCCGGTGGAGCTACCCGCTGCGGGACGGCGATCTGGCGGATTTGGCGCGCTTTGCCGCTGCCCTAGCCCAGACCGAAGGCGGAGCGTGGCAGGAAACCGATCGCATCCTGGCGACGCAGACGTTCGAAGAGCGGCGCTTCCTGATGGCCGACCGGATTCTCCCGTGGGCGGTTCCCTGGCTGCGGGCCGCAGCGCGGTGCTTCCCCGAAGTCCGGAGCGGGGCCGAGGCGGCGGTGTCAGATTTGTTGGACATCGGCGAGCGTCACCGTCCCGCTCCGGCGCTGAGTGGGGCCGAGGGGCTCTTCCCTCCTGGATACGACTCCTACGGTCCAGCCGACCTGCCCTCTGACCTGGGTGCGAGGATCGTTTCGTTGTGGGGTGGGCTCGTCGTGTTCCGGCGGTCCATCGAGTCCGTGACCGGCGGCCGGCAGGACACCAGGAGCATGCCCGAGGAATGGCGCGATGGCAGCGAGACGGTGGCCACCTGGTACGAGGTCACCTCGATTCGCTGGCGCAATCTCGCCAAGCGATATCCGGGAACGGCACGGCTGTGGGATGAGCTGGCGGAACGTGCTCGGCGGACGGCTGAGAGCGCGAAATAGGGCCTTCCGGAATCGGCGACTAGGGCAAGTGCGGCCTAATCTCGTGGTATCGGCCGGGTGGGCTCGGCCGAGTCAAAGGAGGATTGGGGATGAAGAGGTTCAGTTACTGGCTGGCGGCGCTCATGGCCGTGGCCCTGATCGCAACAGCGTGTGGTGACGATGACGATGGAGCTGATGGCAGCGACTTGACCCTCGTCAGCAGCGGCACGTTGACGGTATGCACGGATTCTCCGTACCCGCCGATGGAGTTCGAGCTGGACGGTGAGTTCACCGGATTCGACATCGAGCTGATGCGGGCGATCGCCGAGGACCTGGGCCTCGAGCTGGCGGTCAACAACATCGGCTTCGATCCGATCACTTCGGGTATCGCTATGGAGTCGGACGAGTGCGACATCGCGGCAGCATCGATCACGATCACCGATGAACGGGAAGAGAACATCGACTTCTCAGATCCGTACTTCACCGCCGACCAATCGCTGCTCGTGTCCACGGAGTCCGGCGTCACCGACCTGGCGGGCTTCAGCGGACGTTCCCTGGCCGTGCAGTCCGCAACGACCGGCGAGGCCTACGCCCAGGCGAATGCTCCGAGTGACGCCACGATCATCTCGTTCGACAACCCTGGCGACGTCTTCTTGGCCCTTGCCGCCGGTGAGGTCGACGGCGTGCTCCAGGACATCGTGCCGAACGCCGACTATGCGCTGAACAACCCTGATGACGCTGAACTCGTTGAAACGTATCCGACCGACGAGAGCTACGGGTTTGCCGTCAAGGAAGAGGGCGCCGAGGACGTGCTCGAGGCCGTCAACAACTCGTTGCAGAAGCTGCGTGACGACGGAACCTACGACGACATCTACGACGACTGGTTCTAGGCCAATCGATCATCCATGAGAACGGACGGGGCGGCTCGGTTGAGTCGCCCCGTCGCTATGAAACACCGGGGAGGGTGCTGTGGCTAGCGAAGTGGTACTGAGAAGACGCCGTATACAGAGGATCCGTCGCGGCGCCATGTACGGGATTGGAATTGCGGTCGTCGTCGGATTCGTCCTGTTCGCCGACTGGGAGACGATCAGGCGCAATTTCTTCAACACCGAGATCGCCCGCGACATGTTGCCCGAGGTGCTCACGGTTGCCGCGCGCAACACCATCATCTACACGGCGTTGGCGTTTGCACTGGGCCTGGTGCTGGCACTCGTGCTGGCTCTGATGAAGCTCTCGTCGATCGCTCCGTATCGGTGGTTCGCGACGTCCTACATCGAGCTCTTCCGCGGGCTGCCGGCGCTGATCACGATCATCCTCGTGGGCTTTGGCTTCGGAATCGCTTTCGATTGGAAGATTCCCGGCGGCACGTTGGGCAAGGGATCGATCGGACTAGGACTGGTTGCCGGGGCCTATATGGCGGAGACGATTCGGGCTGGTATTCAGGCGGTGCCGAAGGGGCAGATGGAGGCGGCCAGATCGCTGGGGATGTCGCCGAGCACGGCGATGACCTACATCATCCTGCCCCAGGCTTTCCGGATCATCATTCCACCGCTCACCAACGAGATGGTGCTGCTGATCAAGGACACGTCGCTGCTCTTCGTGTTGGGCACGACCCCGGCGTCGAAGGAGCTCACCAAGTTTGCCCGTGACTTCATGGCGCAGAACCAGAACGCAACCCCGCTTACCGTGGTCGCGATCGTGTACCTGATAATCACCCTTCCGCTGACGTACCTGGTGCGGAGGCTGGAACGCAAGACGGAGGCGGAGAAGCGATGACTGCCCCACCAATCGAGATCAAGGATCTGCATAAGTACTTCGGTGAACTCGAGGTTCTGCGTGGTATCAGCACCACAATCCAAACCGGGGAGGTTGTGTGTCTGCTCGGTCCTTCGGGCTCGGGCAAGTCGACGCTGCTGCGCTGTGTGAACCTCCTCGAGCAACCTACGTCCGGAACCATCCTGATCGAAGGTGAGGACATCACCGATGAGGACGCCGACGTCGACGGCCTCCGAACCAGGATCGGGATGGTGTTCCAGCAGTTCAACCTATTCCCGCATCTCACGGTCCTGCGCAACCTGCGTATTGCTCAGCGCAAGGTTCTCGGCCGCGATACAGCCGAGGCCACCCGGATCGCCGAAGAAATGCTGGCGCGGGTGGGGCTCAGCGACAAGGTCAACGAACACCCGTCACGCCTCTCCGGCGGTCAGCAGCAGCGGGTTGCAATCGCCCGGGCGTTGTGCATGAACCCCGACATGATGTTGTTCGATGAGCCGACGTCGGCGCTCGATCCGGAGTTGATCGGCGAGGTGCTGGACGTGATGCGTGAGCTTGCCGACGACGGCATGACCATGCTGGTTGTGACGCACGAAATGGGCTTTGCCCTTCAGGTGGCCGACCGGGTGATATTCATGGACGGTGGCGTCATTGTGGAGGAAGGCCCGCCCAATGAGGTCCTTCGCAACCCTCAGCACGAGCGCACCAAGCGTTTCCTGCGTGCAATCGAAATAGAGGATTGAGCCGCGGTATCGATCTCCCCAATCTGGTTCTTGCGGACGTGGCTTCAGTATGTCGAAGTGAGATCCGCAAGAACGGATGGACGACGTCCGCCTTTGGTTCTTGCGGACGTGGCTTCCGTACTCGGAAGTGAGATCCGCAGGAACGTTTTCTGTCATACCCGGGTTGTACGTTGTAATCATGAAGAACGAACAAAGCATCGAAGAACTTCTCGAGGCCGCAGGATTCGAGTTCTCTGTCGTGGAACGGTGCCCGGATCCTGCATGTGAGGTTTGCGGGAGTCGGGACTTGCCGGCGGCCGCCTGATCGTCTTTGGAATCATCCAACGCCCCAAAGCGTTTTCTGTGGTGGTCGGTCTCGGAGAATCAGTGACGACGAAGCCCGAAATCATCTACATCGGTGATCCGATGTGCTCCTGGTGCTGGGGGATCAGCCCGGTGGTGGAACGCCTTGCGGAGCGCAGCGACGTCTCCGTTAGCGTGGTCGTCGGCGGACTCCGGCCGGGTCCAGGCGCTGAGCCGCTCGATGACCGCCTTCGCAGCCTGCTCAGCGAGCACTGGTCGCAGGTCGCCGCAACGACCGGCCAGCCGTTCGATCACTCGTTTCTGGATCGCACCGGGTGGGTGTACGACACCGAGTTGCCTGCGATAGCCGTGACTACGATGCGGGAACTGGCCCCGCAAGAGACCCTGCGGTTCTTCACCGTTCTCCAGGGGGCGTTCTATCGCGACGGCGTCGACATCACAGAACCGGCCGAGTACCCGGCGCTGATTGCAGATTTCCCCGTCGACCCCGATGATTTCATGAGAACCCTCACCTCCGACGGCGGTCGCACCCGGGCGTGGGAGGACTTTGCCACGGCACGGGAACTGGGCGCTCTCGGGTTCCCCACGGTGCTGCTGCGGTCGGATGAATCGATTCAGGTATTGAGCCGGGGCTACGCCGCGCTCGACCATTTCGAGAACCAGTTGGCCTATTGGGTGGAGGGGCGACAGCCCGACAGCGCCAGCGAATACACGTGCTCGGTCGAAGGTGCCGATTGCTAGCTACAGACTGCTCAAGAGCCCACTAGCTCCGTCCGATTCGACAGGGGTAACGTAGGAACTAGTCCCCGCTTATTCGAGGAGGCGTTGCGTGGCCCGGAGACGTTCACGCCGACGCAAGAGCTCATACCGCAACGAGCAACAGGCATCCGGTCTTCCCCCACAACTCGTCGTTGAGGACCTGTCGCCGCGTGCCCGCAGGCTCGTTGAAGGCGGCGTGATCGACCTCGACGCAATCGCAGGCTCCGGCGACGGTGGCCGGATCACGAGCGGTGACATCCTCCACGCCGCACGTGTGATGGAGATGGAGCAGTCCGTTGCCCGGATCGAAGCCGTCGGCCGGACTGAGGTCGCCACCGCGGTCGGCGAGTCATCCCCAGATGAGGTGGTCGAACGGAGCGAGGAGCCGGGTGCCGACCAAGTGACGACGCCTGCGACCGGCGACGTGTCCGGTGACCCAGCCGGCGCGTCCGTCACGGCCGGCGAGATCGGCTCCTCGTTCGCGGCCGCCGTCCCCGCCGAGTCGGCCGAACCCCTCAGTTCCGCGGAGACGACCCCAGATGGCGCCGCTGCCGCAGAGAACACCGAACCCCCGGCCATTGAAGCCGTGGTCACGAACGGTTCCGCAACGGCAGCCACGGAAGCGAGTCTCGAGCCGGTGACCACAACCGATCCGTGGGACGCCTACAACGGCGTGTCCGAGGGTCTGGCGGAGAGCGCTCTGCCCGGGGCCGAGCAGTCGTGGGGTGAGGCCGAGGCAAACATCGCTGCGATTGCCGAGGAGGCCGCAGCGAAGGTCTACGGACGCCGGTCCGCAGAATCCGAGCCGGAAGCTGCGGTCGAGCCGTCGGATGACGACGGGCAGGTTGCTGACTCCACGGAGCATGATCAGCCAACCGCGTTTGTGGCTGCCTTGCGCGACATCGAAGCTGCCGTCGACCCGGAACCGCCCTCGACCGAGCCGTCCGTCGTCCCCGCTGCCGCCGCCGACGTCCCGGAAGCCCCGGCCGAGCCCGAACCGGAGCCGGTGGCTGTGGCGTCGGAGCCCGAGCCGGAGGAGCCGGCGCCGTCCCCGGTGGTGGGGGAGTCGGTACCCGTTGCCCCGGAGTCGGTGTTCGCCGACGTCGTGGAAGCCCCGGCCGAGCCCGAACCGGAGACGGTGCCTGTGGCGTCGGAGCCCGAGCCGGAGGAGCCGGCGCCGTCCCCGGTGGTGGGGGAGTCGGTACCTGTTGCCCTGGAGTCGGTGTCCGAGGACGTTGTGGAAGCCCCGGCCGAGCCCGAACCGGAGCCGGTGCCTGTGGATTCGGAGCCCGAGCCGGAGGAGCCTGAGCCGTCCCCGGTGGTGCCGGAGCCCGTACCCATTGCCCCGGAGCGCGTGTCCGAGGACGTTGTGGAAGCCCCGGCCGAGCCCGAGCCTGAGCCGGTCGAGCCGGAGCCCACACCCGCGGAGCCGGAGGTCGTAGCGCCTGCGGCGGAGTTGCAGCCCTCTGCCCAACAGCAGGAGATGATGGACTTCGGGACACTGGAGATGGTGGATCCTGAGAGCGTGTGGGCGGAGGGCGCCGAGGACTTTGCCCCCTGGTTCCTTGCTCATTCCCGCCAACTCGGCGACGCTCTCGGCCTCCGGGCGGGCTTGACCGATGCACGTCAGTTCACGACGAAGAGCGCCACCGGCGTCGTGGGACGCGATGACAGCGGGGAGGACGTCGTCGTCGTGTCGTCGCGGCAGGCGGTGGCCGAGGACTCCGACCTGGGCCGTGCCCTGGGCATGGCGGCCTCCTCCGGAGCGGCAACGGTTGCACTTGTTTCCGCCAAGTTCAACGACGAGCAGTTGCAAGCCCTGGCCTGGCTCAACAACCAGACAAAGAGCGGAGTGCAGTGGTACGGCATCGAGATGCGGGTGGTGCGCATCGCCGACTCTCCGGCTGCAATGCTGTTCGATCTGGTCGCATCTCCGCCGTCCCCGTCGGCATAGGCCCCGCCTTCAGCCGTCGGCTCGCCAGGTGAGGACATCCCCGCCCGTCATCAACACCGTCCCCGGCATCACGCGCAGCCGTGTCGGCCGCAGTTCGAGAATGCCAAAGGTCTCACTGTCGGCGCTGCTCCACCCGGGGATGATTCTGGGGTCATAGCCGACACCCTCAGGCCCGTTCTCCAGCCTGTCCCATCCCGCTTGCCGGCCCGCGGCGTCTTCGATCCATCGTGTGTCGCAGTCGGCGGTACAGGTGTCCTGATTCGTCGCCCAGTAGGTGCACGACATTCGGGCGATATGGGCCAGGTGGGCCGCTTTGGGTGAGAGAGGATTTGTCGCAACCCAACCGGTCAGGGTCTGCCCGTCCCACTCCCAGATCGGGTGGAGCACTCGCGTCCGCGGCTCGCCATTCGGGGCCACGGTGGCGGCCGTGCACCAGACGATGCTGTGAGCCATGGCGACGAACTGTGGCGCCACGGCGGCAAGATTGCTACGGCCAGATGTGCTCATGTGGACCTCCCTCCCAGTGGGCGGGGCAGGCTAACAACGGGCGGAGAGCCGGAGTGACGGGCTCTCTATACGACCTGACGGTCTGCGTCGTCCTCTTCGGAGGACCTTGCCCGCAGATCGGACATCTCCGACAGCAGATTCGAGGCGCTCTCTCCGATGCGTGGCAGCTTGCGCCCGGTGCGCTTCGAGTAGGCGCTCGGAGCGTCGGCTGCAGCCACACGCTCTGCGTCGCGGCGCAGTTGCTCGGCCTCCTCCTCGGCCTCGGCGCGTAGTCGCTCGGCCTCGCTCATGGCGCGTTCCGTCTCGCTTTGGGCAATCTCGCGTGACTCTGCCTTCTCGCCTTCGGCGACGGCCAGGAGCCGCATGGCCTCCTCGCGGATGTTGCGCGCTTCACGCTGGGCGCGCTCGACAATGCTGCGTGCTTCGCTTTGCGCCTCACGGATGAGAGCGTCGGGATCGCCGATCTCGACTGCGGCCACCGGCTGCGTCATCTGCTTCTCCGCTTCGAGCAGTCTGGCCCAGCGTTCGGCCATCTCCTCCTCGCGTAGCGCGATGCTACGGACGCGGGCGCGCGCGTCCTCGAGTTCGTGAACCGCCTCTGCGCGCACCCTCTGGGCGAGCTCGCGCGCGGACTTGAGCTGCGTCACCGCTTCGGCGCGCAGCTCGGCGGCAGTCACGCGTGGATCTTGCGGATCGAGATGACTCATCAATGTGAATATCGGCATCTCCGCTGCGCGCTTAAAGGCCAGCCTGCGCAAGCCAGAAATATCTAGTCACCGTCTACAGAACGGCCATCAACACAATCAAGAGGATTAGGACCGCATAGGCCGTTATCGACCGCAGCAAGCGTGCATTGGGACGTCGGGAGGCGATGCGCTCCCACAGGAACGCGACGACAACGCCGGTGATCAGCCCGCCGAGATGGCCGCGCCAATCGATGCGGGGGATGAACAGGGGCAAGGCCATGTTGATCAGCAGGATGGCGCCCAACTGATTGAGCATTGCGCTGCCTGCGGCCGAGCCCCGCTGCCGGTAGGCGGCATAGAGCCAGGCGCCGAAGAGACCGAACAGCGCACCCGACGCACCCACACTGAGCACGTTGGGAGGGCCATAGAGGAAGGAGAGGAAAGTCCCCCCGGCGGCGCTCGCAAGGTAGATGCCGGAGAACGCAACGGATCCCACCTGCTGCTCGAGACGCGGGCCGAATATGTACAGGAAGTACATGTTGAACAGGATGTGCATCACTCCGTCGTGCAGGAATGCCGACGTCAGCGCTCGCCACCATTCGCCGGTGGCGATTCCGATCAACTCCTCGCCGTCGAACGCTTCGCGCAGCGAGCCGAAGTTGGTGAAAAGGTCGGCGCGCAGCTGAGGCGAGGTGAGACCGATGACGAAGATGGCCACGTTGATGATGATCAGGCTGATCACAACCGGGCTCGTCTGGAATGATGGGCCGCCCGTCACCTGGCGAGCGTTGACGACGCGCTGCCGGCCGGCGGCCTTGACGCACTCGGGGCACTTCTGCCCGACCGGTGCGTCGTACGAGCAGTCGGGACAGATCGATCTGCCGCATTCACTGCACGACAGATAGGTCTGCCGGTCCGGGTGGCGGTAACAGACTGGAGTGGTTGTTGCGTCGCTCATTGGGCGTACAACCTTAACGACGCCACCCGGTAATCCCGACATCGCAGCTTGGGGGCGAGCGATATCCCGAGACGGTAGATTTGGGGCAGATCTCACGGGGAGGAAGCTGTGGCCGCCGAGGAACCGCTCGAGCATCGCTCGCTAGCCGTATCACTGTTCAACAGAACGTGGGAGCTTCTCGATCAGGAGACGCGAACCCACGAGGACAATGCCGAGATGCTCACGGCTGCGTTCGCATCGCGGCATCACTGGCGTGAAATCGGCGAGCCACGCAACTTCGCCATCAGCGACTGGCAGGTTTCCCGGGTTGCCGCGATTCTGGGCTATCCCGATCTCGCAGATGACTACGGGCAGCGCTCTCTCGATACGGCGTCACGAGCGCATCTGGGACCCTTCTATGAGGGCTACGCCCACGAGGCGCTGGCGCGCGCCGCACGGCTGGCCGGCAACCGTGATCTGAAGGCGAAGCACCTGGACATTGCGTACGACATGTTGGCGCAGATCGACGAGGTCGCCGAGCGTGACATGCTCGGCGCCGACCTGAACGAGTTGCGCGGGTGACGATCAACCTGGAGCCGGAACCGGATGGCGCCCACCCGTGGGGCAATGCCGCAACGCCGTACGAGGAGCTGGGTGGGGAGGATGAGCTCCGCGCCCTGGTCGACTGCTTCTACGATCGTATCCGGGACGACTCACCGCTGCTGCGGGCGATGCATCCCGCGGACGACCGCAACTCCCGTCGCAACCTGTTCGAGTTCCTCAGCGGATGGATGGGTGGCCCCGATCTCTACACCGCACGCAAGGGCCACCCCCGGCTCCGGATGCGGCACCTGCCCTTCACCATCGGCGGGGACGAAGCTGCCGAGTGGATCCGTTGCATGCGGGGCGCACTCGACGACGTGGAGGTCGCCGAGCCGCTGCGCACCTACCTCGACGGCCGGCTCGAGCAGACTGCGCAGCACGTGCGCAACACCGACACCGGTTAGCAACCGGCGGTTGCGATACTGGCGACATGCGCCGCTGTGTGTTCGCCCTCCTCGCCCTCTTCTTGCTCGGGTCGTCGGTTGCCGCCGCCGAGTTACCCCCGGGGGGTTCGTTCATCGACGACAACGGCAACATCCACGAAGGGAACATCGAGGCCATCAGGGCAGCCGGCATCACCAAGGGATGCAACCCGCCGAGCAACGATCGCTACTGCCCCGACGAGGCGGTCACCCGGGGCGAGATGGCGGCCTTCCTGGGGCGGGCTCTGGACCTTCCGGCATCCGGCACCGACTTCTTCTCCGACGACGACGGCTCGGTGTTCGAGGCAAACATCAACGCGATCGCCGCCGCCGGCATCACGAAAGGATGCAATCCGCCTGCGAACGACCAATTCTGCCCCGCCGCCAGGGTCACCCGAGGGCAGATGGCGGCGTTCCTCGTGCGTGCGCTCGGGTATACAGATGCCGGCGCCGGCAATTGGTTTGTTGACGACGACGGCTCGATATTCGAGTCGAGCATCGACCGGCTGCGCCAGGCTGGAGTCACCAAGGGGTGCAACCCACCCACCAACACCAACTACTGCCCGACCGCCGACGTCCGGCGCGATGAGATGGCCACGTTCCTCGCTCGGGCTTTGGAGCTGACACCCGCCGTCCCACCACCGGTCACCGCCGCCTGTGTGCGGCCCCCGGCGGACGTCGATCCCCTCCGGACCGTCACGGTGACGCCGGGAGGCTCGCCGACCCTGACCGAGGCGCTTGCCGGTGCGGCGCCGGGAGACCTGATCATCCTCGGCGCAGGTTTCCACACGCAGTCGGGAAATGTGGTGATCAGCCGCTCGGGAACTTCGACGGATTGGATCAGGATCGAAGCCGCCGCAGGCGCAAAACCGGTCATCGACCTGGCCGGCGCGGGCGAGTTGCGTATCGGCGGGTCGTATGTGTCCCTTGTCGGGGTCGACATCCGCAACGGTGGCGGCAATAACCTCCACATCGCCCCGGGGACCGAGGATGTCCACCATGTCCACGTCGCAGATACCGTGATCCACGACCTGGCCTGGGGTCCCGGCGCTGCGATCAAGATCAATCGCAACAACGATCAAGACACCGGTGTCGGCACGATCAGCCTCGAGGCCAACGACGTCAGCGAGTCGATCAACAACGCCATCATCGACGGCGTCGGAGTCGACGGTGCGGTCGTGGTCGGCAATGACATCCACGACAACGCAACCGGCAGCCACGGCATCTTCTTCAAGGGTGGCTCGGCCGACATTGTCATCGAGGGCAACCTGATCCGGGGCATTCGTGGCAATGCCGCCTTGCAGCTCGGCGGCAACACGGGGGCTTCCTTCTGGAATCCGCTCTACCCCTCCTGGGAGGGTGTCAACCAGGTGGCACGGAACAACTTGATCGCCGATTGCGACGACTCCGCCGTCGAGATTCGGGGTGTGGATGGTGCTGCCGTGTACAACAACACCATCGTGACGCAAAGCAGCTTTGCCATCTTCCGCCTGCAGACCGGCAACAACGCATCCGGCGGCACGAGCGGCAACGACGACGTGCACATCTCCAGCAATCTGGTGATCGGCACCGGTGGTGACCCGCAATACGCACGCAACGACGGCGGCTCTGCCGGCATCACGTTCGGGCCGCAGCTCTGGGCGGGGCTATTCCACAACTCGGGAGCACCGACTCCCGGCATCCCGGTCTTCCCGCAGAGCGGTGATGTTCTCGCCGCGTCGGGGAGCGGGGTCGTTGCCGATCCCGACCCCCTCGGCCTGATCGGGATCACAGATGCAGTTTCTCGCTATTCGCCGACGGCGAGCAGCCCTGCGTTGACGGCCGCAGAGGTCTTGACCGGTGTGATCACAGACTTCGTCGGGTCACTCCGCTCGACCACGGCACCCACCATGGGTGCCGTGGAGAACCCTTAGGATTCCGCCATGATCTCTCGTCGCCGGTTTCTCACCGGGCTGGGCGCCGTCGGAACTGTCGGCCTTGCGACTTGGTTGACCCGATCCGGGAATCCGCCACGCCCGACGGCGTCACCTGAGACTGTCACCACCGCCCCGACAACCCTCCCGCCGGCAACGACCCCACCGTCGACCACGACCACAGCCGCAGCAACGACCACGTCTTCTCCCCAAACCACCACCACGGTGGAGCCGGTTGGCGCATTGGCGGTGATCTGCAAGGACGCCTGGGGGGCGATGCCGGTCGCCGGTGAGTTCAGACAGCACACGATCGACCGCATCACAGTGCACCACACCGCCGTCGTGCTGACCGACAACCGTGCGGCTCCTGCCCGGCTTCGCGGCCATCAGGAGTTCCATCAGGGCCGGGGCTGGCCGGACATCGCCTACCACTTCATCATCGACGCAGCGGGGAACATCTACGAGGGTCGCCCGGTCGATGCGGTGGGTGATACCGGCACCGACTACGACCCGACAGGGCACTTCCTGGTTTGCTGCGAAGGCGACTTCAACCAGCAGCCGATCACGCCGGAGCAATACCGGTCCCTGATAGAGATCCTCGCTTGGGGTGCCGCAGCTTTCGGGGTCGATCCAACGACGATCCAGGGCCACCGGGACGTTGCCTCCACGAGCTGTCCCGGAGACGGTCTTCATGCGCTGATCGCCGACGGATCCATCGCCACCGACGTCATCGCAGCTGAGCCAGGTGAGCTCCGCATCGTGTGCGGAACCGAAGCCGAAGATCTCGTTGCCGCCGTGGAGTCGGGCTAGATCTGCTCCAACCGAGCAAACACGACGCCGCTGTGGCGCAGGAAGTGTTCCGCGCTGAAGCAGCGGTCGAGTACGTCGGGATGCAACGCAACGTCGATGTCCTCGGCGAGGAGATCCCGGAGATGCAGTTTCTCGTCCCAGGCCCGCATCGCATTGCGCTGCACGATGCGGTAGGCGTCATCGCGGCTCATCCCTTGCTCCTCGATCAACGCCAGCAGCACTGCCTGGGAGAAGACGAGACCACGCGTTGAGTCGAGGTTCTCGAGCATTCGTTCGGCGTTGACTACGAGATTGTCGATGAGCTTCGTCATGCGGACGAGTGCGAAATCGAGGATGAGACAGGCGTCGGGCAGGGCGACCCGCTCGGCGGAGGAATGAGAGATGTCACGCTCGTGCCACAGCGCCACGTTTTCGAACCCCGCCGCGGCGTAGGCACGGAGCAGCCGGGCGAGACCGGTGACGTTCTCAGAGGCAATCGGGTTCCTCTTGTGCGGCATGGCTGAGGAGCCCTTCTGCCCCGTGCCAAAGGACTCCCTGGCTTCGCCGACCTCCGAGCGCTGCAGGTGACGGATCTCGGTTGCAAAGCGCTCCAAGGAGGCTCCGACCAGCGCCAGCACCGACAGGAACTCGGCATGTCGGTCACGATGGGTGATCTGTGAGGAAGCCGGTTCGATAGATAGGCCCATTCGCTCGCACACGAACTCCTCGATCTCAGGCGGTGTGTGTGCGTAGGTACCGACCGCCCCTGAGATCTTGCCGACCGCTACGGACCGGGCGGCCGCCGCAAGCCGCTTGCGGTCCCGGTCGATCTCGAAAGCCCACGTCGCCAGCTTCAACCCGAAGGTGGTGGGTTCCGCCCAGATCCCGTGGGTGCGGCCGATCATGACCGTGTCACGGTGCGCAACTGCCTTCGCCTTGACCACGCCGAGAAGTGCGTCCATCCGTTCGAGGAGGAGCGTGGCCGCCTCCTTCAGGATCCGGCCCTGCGCAGTGTCCAACATGTCGGAGGAGGTGAGCCCGTAGTGAACCCACTCGCCTCCGGTCTCGACCGACTCGGCGAGCACGTCGACGAATGCGGCAACATCGTGATTGGTTGTCTCCTCGCGGACCTTCCACTCGACGGGGTCGACCTGCGGGGCAGCTCGCACGGCGGCGGCTGCCTCAGGAGGAGCTACACCCTGTTCGACCCACGCCTCGACAACGAGGGTCTCCGTCTCCTTCCACACCTCGAGCTTGTGTTCCTCGCTCCAGATGCGAGACATCTCAGGCAGGGTGTAGCGCGGGATCATGATTGGGCGACGTCGCGCCGGTAGTGAATACCCCCGAAGTGGACATGGGACGCAGCTTCGTAAGCGAGGCTTCTCGCCGCGGCGATCGTCGGCGCCGTAGCCACGATATTGAGCACCCGGCCCCCCGCGGTAACGAGCCCCTCGGGGGTACGACGGGTGTTGGCGTGGAAGACGTGCACGTTGGGGATGCTGTTGACCTCGTTGACGCCGCTGATGGCCCGTCCGATTTCGGGGTTGTCCGGGTAGCCGGCTGCGGTGAGGACCACGTCGACGACGGCGGTCTCGTTCCAGTTGAGCGGCCCATCCGGGAGGTACCCCTCTGCTGCCGAAGCCAGCAGTTCGAGCAGGTCCTCGTCGAGCCGGGACATCAGCACCTGCGTCTCCGGGTCACCGAGGCGACAGTTGAACTCGAGCACCTTTGGGCCGTCCTCGGTCAAGACGAGACCGGCGTAGAGGAAGCCGCGGTACTCGATTCCATCCTTCGACATCTCGGTAAGCACAGGGTGGATGATCTCGTTGAGCGTCCGATCGACCAGGTCCTCGGGGAGGTCGGCAACGGGGGAGTAGCAGCCCATGCCTCCGGTGTTCGGGCCGCGGTCGTCGTCTCTGTGCCGCTTGTAGTCGCGAGCCGGCTCCAGTGCCACGGCGCGAGTCCCGTCACAAATGGCAAAGACCGACACCTCCTGACCCGCAAGGTGGTCCTCGATGACAACGGTTGACCCCGCCTCGCCAAATTCTCCGCCGATACACAGCCGCGCCCATCCCTGGGCGGCGATCAGGTCCTCGGTGACCAGCACGCCTTTGCCGTACGCAAGACCATCGGCCTTGACCACGTAAGGCCCGTCGATCGTCTCCAGATAGTCGATGGCCTCGTCGACGTCGGTGAACGCTCGCCAGTTGGCGGTGGGCACTCCGGCCCGCTTCATGATCGTCTTGGCGAAGGCCTTGGATGACTCCAGCTGGGCCCCGGCCCGCGTCGGGCCAAAGGCGCGAATACCCGCCAGCGTCAGCGCGTCGACGACCCCGGAAGCCAGTGGCGCCTCCGGCCCGATGACGACCAGGTCGATGGCGTTTGCCAGGGACAGATCGACGATCGCCTGCGGGTCCAGGATGTCGATTCCGGGCACGCACGCTCCCAACTGGGCGAACCCCGGATTGCCGGGCACCGCAATCAGGTCGGTGATCGTGCTGCTCTGCGCCAGCTTCCAGCCGAGCGCGTGTTCGCGACCACCGCCGCCGACCAAGAGAACTCTCATGTTCGCCTCATCACTGTTGCGTCGCGGGCCGGTCCGACTCCGATCATGGAAACCGGAGTCTCGATCACGCTCTCCACGTACTCGACGTATTGCTGGGCTTCCTTGGGCAGGTCACTGAAGGCGCGAACCTCGGAGATGTCGGTGTTCCAGCCGGGAAGCTCTTCGTACACCGGATAGCAGTTGTAGAGGATGCGCTGCTGTCTGGGGAACTCGGCGAAGCGCTCCCCCAACGAGTCGTAGGCAACGGCGACCTTCAGGGAGTCGAAGTGCGAGAGGATGTCGAGCTTGGTCATCGCCAGTTCGGTGAGGCCGTTCACTCGTACCGCGTACTTGAGTGCCACCAGGTCCAGCCACCCGCAGCGGCGGCGCCGCCCGGTGACTGTGCCGAACTCACCGCCGAGCTCCACCATCTGTGCCCCGGTTTCGTCGTGCAGCTCTGTCGGGAAAGGCCCCGTTCCGACACGGGTGATGTACGCCTTGGCGACACCGATGATCCGGGTGATGGTTGTTGGCCCGATCCCGCTGCCCGTCGTGGCCCCGCCGGCCGTCGGGTTGGACGAAGTCACAAACGGGTAGGTGCCATGGTCGATGTCGAGCAAGGTCCCCTGGGCTCCCTCGAAGATGATGTTCTTGCCGGCGCGTTGCGCCTCCCACAACAGAAGCGATGTGTCGGTGACATAGTCGCTCAGGCTCTCCGCGTAGCCGAGGTACTCCTCGGCGATGGGCTCGAGCTCCATCGGCAGGGAGTTGTAGACCTTGGTGAGAACCTTGTTCTTGTCCTTGAGGGCGATCTCCAGCTTCTGTCTGAAGATCTTCGGATCGAACAGATCCTGGACCCGGATGCCGTGCCGGGAGAACTTGTCCATGTAGGCGGGTCCGATGCCACGTTTGGTGGTTCCAATCTGCTGCTGGCCGAGAAAACGCTCCATCACTGCGTCCAGCTTGCGGTGGTAGGGCATGATCACGTGTGCGTTTGCGGAGATGCGCAGCCGGGTTGGGTCGATCCCACGCGAGTCGAGTTCGGCCATCTCATTGACCAACACCGCGGGATCAATGACGCACCCGTTGCCGATGACGGGCGTGACCTGCGGGTAGAGCACTCCGCTCGGGATCAGCGTCAGGGCAAACCGCTCACCATCCACGATGATCGTGTGGCCTGCGTTGTTGCCGCCCTGATAGCGGACGACCACGTCTGCCGATTCAGACAGGTGGTCGGTCACCTTCCCTTTGCCTTCGTCCCCCCATTGGGCACCAATCAGAACGGTAGTGGGCACGGATCCCTCCAGCATGTGTCGACCGGTCGGGCGAATTGTACCGGTCTGTCTGACCCAGATTCCTGCCCGGATTCACCCGACACGGGTCACGAAGAAACGTTGCCCCCTCGCATTGCCTATACAATCCGCCTCCATGCCGAAGATCAAAGCCGCAACGATCGACGAGCACAAGGAGCAAACCAGGGCCGCGTTGCTCGATGCAGGAGCCCGGCTGTTTGTCCGTTCCGGGCTCGCCGGCACCTCCATCGGCACCCTCGCCGACGATGCCGGTATCGCCCGCACCACTGTCTACGAGTACTTCCCCAACAAAGAGGCGGTCCTCGCCGACCTGATCGACGAGCGGTTGCCACCGATTGTCGATCAGATCCTCGAAGATCTCCCCGAGGGGCCGCCGGCCAATCGATTGGCGGAGATCCTGCAACGGTCGTTCACGATGGTCATGCGCCACCCGGTGGAGGCCACCTTGTTGTTCCGGATCAGCCGGGAACTGCCCAAACCCGAGCGAGATGCGGCTTGGTCGGTGTTCGATCCCATTCGTCTCGAGATGGTGCGTGTCTGTCGCGAAGGGATCGCGGCCGGGGAATTTTCCGGCATGGATGCGCGTTCACTGGGAACCATCGTGGCCGATCATCTCGTTGGTGGTATTGACGAGATTTCGGTGCGAGGCGACATCGAATCCGGAGTCGTGGCGGAGTCGCGGTTGGCGTTCTTGCGCCACGGCCTCGGGGTCAGAATGACTGGCGACGAGTAGGCTGCACCTATTAGTCTCGCACGCCGAGTATGGTTCTGTCGCTCAATTTCCCGGGAGCGGATCACCCTTGAAGGAACAAATTCCAGTCAGGCAAGCTACGCGTCAGCCGACGGGTACCCTGACCGTTCTAGCTGAATCTAAGAAGCCGGCCATCCGGACCGAGGCTCTGCATTTCACATCCACAGAGCCGAACGAGTTCTGGGATGTGACCGACCTGACCCGCGACGTTGTCGCCAGGTCCGGAGTTCGTCATGGCCAGGTGACGGTCTACAGCCCGCACACGACGACAACGGTTGTCATCAACGAATCCGAGACCGGATTCCTGAACGACTACCGCCGCCTCATCGGCAGCGTTGTTCCCGAGGACGCCTACTACGAGCACGATGACCACTCGGTCCGCACCGAGAATCTGCAGGAGGACGAGTTCATCAACGGGCACGCCCATGTGCGCCAGTTGCTGACCGGCCAGCCTTCGGTGACGATCCCGGTGGTGGATGGCGAGGTGCTGCTCGGGCAGTGGCAGCGGGTGCTGTTCGCCGAACTTGACCAGGCCCGCGATCGCCGCGTCTTCTTCCACGCCCAGGGCATCTAGCGGCAACGTCCGCAGCGCATACCCTGCCTCTCCTTCACCCGCCTGGGTATATCTGGACGGCACTGGTGGCGCGCCCTGGTTGCGGCCGCTACATTCGCACACACCGCACCTCTTTCGGTGCGCTGTGCAATTGAACGAGGGAGGGGAGAACCTCATGATGAAGCGACTTCTAGTGCTGCTCGCAGTGCTAGCCCTGGTTGCGGCTGCGTGTGGCGGTGAGTCCGAGACGGACGACACGACCGAGCCCACAGAAACGACGGCGGCTGCTACCGAAACGACCGCTGCCACCGGTGGCGGCGATGTCGGCCAAGCCGGCGAAGGCGGCACTCTCGCGGCCGTCCAGGCCCGGGGCACCTTGATTTGCGGTGTCAACAACGGCGTACCCGGATTCGGCTTCGTCGACGACACCGGGACCTTCTCCGGATTCGATGTCGACTACTGCCGTGCGATCGCGGCGGCGGTCCTCGGAGACTCCGAGGCGGTTGAATTCCGCGTGGTGGAGGCGGCCGATCGTGGCACGGTCATCCAGACGGGTGAGGTCGACGTGCTGATCCGCAACACGACGTACACACAGTCTCGTGACGCACAGTGGGGCGGAGACTTCGGCGTCACCACGTTCTACGACGGTCAAGGCTTCATGGGCCTGCAATCCGCAGGTGTCACTGCCGACTCCGGTCCTGAGGTTTGGGACGGCGCGGTGGTCTGCACGATTCAGGGCACGACCTCGGAGCTGAACGCCACCAATCTGGCGCAGGTCAGCGGCGTTACCATCGATCTGGTCACGTATGCCGACGCCGATGGCTACATGAACGCTCTCCAGTCCGGACAGTGTGATATCGCCACGACCGACAAGTCCCAGTTGGCGTCGCGCAAGGCGACGGCATCGCCGGCCGAGTTCTCGGAAGACCTGATCATTCCCGGGTTCACCTTCTCCAAGGAGCCGCTCGGTCCGGTGTATCAAGCCAACGACAGCCAGTGGGGCGATGTGGTCAATTGGACCGTTTTTGCCACGTTGATCGCAGAAGAGAAGGGCATCACCTCGGCGACGCTCGCCGACTATCTGAGCAGCAATCCCGACGACACCGAGGCGGCTCGCCTCTTCGGTGCCGCTGAAGACCAGCTGCAAGGAGACATGGGGCTCGATCCGCTGGCATTCGCCAACGTGATCACCCAGGTTGGCAGCTATGCCGAGATCTACGAGCGCAATCTCGGCCCGGACACTCCGTTCAATCTGCCACGCGGCTTGAACGAACTGTGGTCCAACGGCGGACTGCTCTACCCGCCGCCCGCTCGCTAACTCGAGTCTCGGACTAGGACCTGGGGGCGCGTTGCGCCCCCAGGTCTGCTTGACAGCAAATGGCGAGCATGAACACATCGGAGCGTCCTGCCCAGGACAAGCAGCGCGTCCCGCTTTGGCGGAATGTGACATTCCTCAAGTGGATGCTTCAGATCGTGTTCCTCGTCGTCCTCGTCGGGTTCGCCTGGATCGCAATTCGCCAGGTCGCAGACAACCTGCGGAGGATCGGCCTCGATTTCAGTTGGGATTTCCTCGACGAACCGGTCGGATTCCAGATCTCCGAAGGCATCTTCATCAACCCGCAGACGGGATGGCAGGCGCTGTTCACCGGCATGGTGAACATGCTGCGCATCACGATTTCCGGCATCGTCGCTGCCACCATCCTCGGGGTCGTGGTTGGTATCGCCCGACTCTCGAGCAACGCCCTCGTCAAAGGCGTGGCAACGGTCTTCGTCGAGACGATCCGCAACATACCCCTGCTCGTCCAGATCATCTTCTGGCTGGCTTTCGTTCAGCTCACATTCCCCAGACTGAGTCTCGACTCGGGTCCGATCCCCGGCTGGCTGTACGTCTCCCGAAAGGGCGTCTCGTTTGCCTGGCTGTTCCCCCAGGACACCTTCTGGCAGTGGGTGGTGGGGCTGATCGTCGCGTGGTTGGTTGCCCGTTACGTCTACCGGCGGCTCTTTCACAAACGTGAGTTGACGGGTGAGGAGACCCACGCCGGGATGTGGGCCCTCGTCGTGTTCCTTGCAATTGCGGTGTTGGCCTGGTTTGCGAACCCGGTCTTCGGCGTATTGAGCTACCTCTTCGGTGCAATAACCGCACTACTGGAAGCACTGCCGACAATTGCCATGCAGCTCGTCTTGGCAGGCCTCCTGTTGTTTGCGGCGGGCATGTTCATCAAGAGGTTCCTCGATTCTCGCCGTACCCCGGCGGGTCTGGCCAAGCTGACCGATGACGACTACTTCCGCCTGATCTCCGCCGGCGTCCTGGGCGCCGTTGGCGCCGTAATCGCCCTCGTTGTCCCCGGGATCGGGGAGGCAGTCCTCACCTGGGGCGCCCGCTTCTTCGAGTTCGTGCAAGGCAAGTTTGACTTCAACACCGGCCCACCTCTTCAAGGGGCGCGACCCACGCTTGCCCAGGCCGGGCTGTTCGCCAACTACGAGGACACCGGCTTGACGATGTCTCCCGGGTTCTTCTCTGTCTGGCTGGGCGTCGTGCTTTATACCGGGGCGTTCATCGCGGAGATCGTGCGCGGTGGCATTCTGGCGGTCTCGAAAGGGCAGACCGAGGCGGGGTTGGCCATGGGGTTGCGGAGGAGTCAGCTACTCCGTTTCATCATCCTTCCCCAGGCGTTCCGGATCATCCTGCCTCCGCTCGGTAACCAGTATCTGAATCTGGCCAAGAACACCTCGCTGGGAGTTGCCGTTGCATTCCCTGAAGTGGTCGCCGTTGGTCAGACGGTCTTCAATCAGCGCGGCGTCTCGGTGCAGATCATCCTCTTCTGGATGGCGTTCTACCTGATGGTGAGCCTGACGATCTCGGTGATCGTGAACTACTTCAATCGCCGTCTGCAATTGGTGGAGCGCTGATGAGCACGAGCACGCAGTACGACGCAGAGACGGCTCCTCCGTCGACCGCTCTCCACCCGGTGCGCTGGGTGAGGGACAACCTGTTCTCGTCGTGGTGGAACTCCATGCTCACCGTCGTCGTGGCCCTCGCCGTCGTCGGGGCTCTGTATGGCGTCCTCAACTTTGCCTTCTCCCCCGAGCGGCAATGGAACTCGGTGACCTCCAACATCCGCCTCTATGCCACATTCGCCTACCCGGAGACTGATTACTGGCGGGTCTGGGCTTCGCTCGGAATCGTGGTGGTCCTGGCCAGCCTGTCGGTCGCTGCCTGGGCGGGTCGGCCCGAGGTGGCTGTGTCGAAGTTGATCAGAGGCGTCGCCTTCGCCGGTGCTGCCGTGCTGCTCGTGTTCGTGCTTGCACCGCTTTCAGGCGGGGTCCGGGTGACCGGTCTATTGATCGGCTTCGCACTCATGGCCCTGGCTTTCGTTGCGTGGAGGACCGTACCGGCAGGGAAGCAGGTGCCACTACTGGCGGTGGTCGCAGCATTGCTGGCGCTCGCGCTTGCCGCCCTCTGGGTGCTGCCGAGCTTCATCGAGCCGATGGTGATCGCCCTGTCAACAACGATCCCGCTGACTATCCAGTTCGCCATCGGCATTGCGGCCTACTTCTACGGCATGTGGCTCGGGCCGCGAGTTGGGTTGCAACGTTTCCGGTCGATCCTGGTGGGACTGTGGCTGCTGTCTGTCCCCCTCATCTACCTCGTTGTACTGCGTGCACCCGCCTGGGATTGGGACACGGTCACCAGCGAGGACTTCCCGATCTGGGTTGCTTTCGCAGTCGGCGGGTCGCTCCTGCTGCGGGTGATTGCCGACGAGGAGCGAAAGACCCTTGGTCGTCTTGTCGCCGTGGCACTGGTTCTGTTTGCGATCGTGGCGTGGACGCCGTTGGTGGCCACCTGGCCGTGGTTACCGCTGTTCAAGGTGCGCATCCCGCTGCTCGTCCTGGCGCTGTGGGCCATGGCCGCGCCGTCTTTCGGTGGGAGTGCCGAGTCCCGGCGCAGCACGATTCTCTCCTGGATCGGGATCGCCACCCTGATGGCCTTCTTCCTGGCCGCAGCAACTTCCGGGTCCGGGCTGGTCATCCAAACCAACTTCATCGGCGGCCTGCTGCTGACGCTCCTACTGTCGATCGTCAGCCTGTTGCTGGCATTCCCACTCGGTGTGTTGCTGGCACTGGGACGCACCTCCACGCTGCCGATCTTCCGGGTTGTGTCGACTGCCTACATCGAGGTAGTGCGCGGGGTCCCGCTCATTACGATCCTGTTCTTCGGCGCTCTGTTCCTCCCTCTCTTCCTCCCGGAGGAGATCCGCGTCGATTCGGTGATACGAGCCTTGATCGCCATCTCTCTCTTCGGCGCCGCCTACCTGGCAGAGAACGTTCGCGGGGGACTCCAGGCTATTCCTAAGGGCCAGTACGAGGCTGCGAAGGCGATGGGGTTGAACACGGTGCAGATGACGATGCTGATCGTCCTCCCGCAGGCGCTGCGGGCGGTGATTCCCGCCCTGGTCGGGCAGGCGATTGCGATCTTCAAGGACACTTCCCTGGTGTTCATCATCGGCCTGACCGAGATCCTCGCTGTGGCGCAGAAAGTGGTGCCGGGCCAGCCATCCTTTGTCGGGAGTCAGCGAGAGAATCTCCTGTTTGTTGCGTTTGTGTATTGGATATTCACTTTCACGTTCTCTCGGGCCAGCCAGCGGCTCGAGCGGAAGCTGGGCGTGGGAGAGCGTTAACCCTGCCCGAGGAGGTAGCGATGGAAGGAAATGGCCACCGGATCGGCGAGAACGACATCATCATCGCCGATGGAGTCAGCAAATGGTTCGGCGACTTCCAAGCGCTCAAACTGGTCACGACGCGGGTCAAGGAACGTGAGGTGGTCGTCGTCATCGGGCCTTCGGGGTCCGGCAAGTCCACCTTCATCCGCTGCATCAACGCGCTGAACGACATCCAGAAGGGCTCGATCAAGGTCGAGGGCCAGGAGGTGCACGATCCCGACCTCGACAAGCTCGAGCTGCGCAAGAAGGTCGGCATGGTGTTCCAGCA
>JASJBC010000210.1 GCA_030066715.1 Acidimicrobiia bacterium | reverse complement strand
CGGGCTTTCATAGATTCCTTAGCCATACTAATTTCTTTTAAACGGTAACCCCAATTCCGACAGGAGCGATTTTGCTTCCTTATCTGTCTGGGCAGACGTCACAAAAGTGATATCCATTCCACTAATTCTGTTAATTTTATCGATATTGATCTCCGGGAAAATAATCTGCTCCGTGACGCCGAGGTTGTAATTACCCCTGCCATCAAAACCCGTTGCCCGGATACCCTGGAAATCCCTTACTCGTGGCAATGCTGTAGTTACCAGCCTGTCGAGGAATTCATACATCCTTTCTCCTCTCAAAGTCACCTTTGCCCCAATGGGCATACCTTTCCTGAGCTTGAATGCCGCGACATCTTTCTTAGAGATGGTAGCTACTGCTTTCTGGCCCGTAATGGTGGTGAGTTCTTCAACCGCATGATCGATCAGCTTCTTGTCGGCAACAGCTGCACCTACACCCCGGCTGACCACTATCTTTTGCAGTTTGGGCACTTGCATGATATTGTCATACCCAAACTCTTCTCGCAGTGCCTTAACCACGCGTTCCCGGTATTCTTCTTTTAATCTCGGTACGTAAGACATAACTATATTACTTCGTTCGATTTCCTTGATACCCGTACTTTCTTTCCATCCCGCACTTCATATCCCACTCGTGTAGTCTCTCCGGATTTTGGATCTAATAGAGCCAGGTTGGATATATTAATGGGGGCTTCTTTCTTTACAATACCACCTTGCGGGTTCTGTGCACTTGGTTTCTCGTGTTTAGAGACCATGTTTATGCCTTCTATGATGGCCTTGTTCTTGTCTCGGATAACCCTGACTACTTTGCCCTCTGACCCTTTATGGTCTCCGGCAATGATCCTTACGGTGTCTCCTGTTTTAATCTTTATCTTCATTTCGATTCCTTTATAGTACCTCGGGGGCAAGTGAAACGATTTTCATAAACTGCTTTTCGCGCAATTCTCTTGCAACAGGCCCAAATACCCTGGTACCACGCATCTCTCCTGTTGGATTCAACAGTACACAGGCGTTGTCATCAAATCGGATGTAAGAGCCGTCAGGCCTCCTTACCTCTTTCTTGGTGCGAACTACAACTGCTGTTGAGATGGCTCCCTTTTTTATCGCACCGTTTGGGGTGGCTTCTTTAACCGTTACAACGATTTTGTCGCCTACCGAAGCATAGCGCCTTTTTGTACCTCCCAGAACGCGGATTGTCAACACCTCTTTTGCACCGGTATTGTCCGCAACCTTTAATCTAGACTCTTGTTGTACCATCTTATTTCGCTCTTTCTAAGACTTCCACCAATCTCCAACATTTGGTTTTGCTCAAAGGACGGGTTTCCATGATCCGTACCTTATCTCCAATGTTGCAGTCGTTGGTCTCGTCGTGTGCAACGTATTTTTTTGTCCTGAGGACGAATTTTCCATACATGGGATGCTTGACCCGCTTCACGGCAGAAACAACAATGGACTTCTCCATTTTGTTGCTTGTCACAACGCCAATTCTTTCTTTTCTTAAATTTCTTTTTTCCATAAAGCAGAACCCATTATTGGTTTTCTCTCTTTGTTAATTCTGTAGCCAACCGAGCCAACGTTCTTTTTGTATTTCGTATCTGCAAGGGGTTTTCCAAAGGCGTTACCGCATGTGCCATCTTGAGGTCTGCATGCTGCTTTTTAAACTCAGCTACCTTTTCCTTCAGCTCTTCTACCGTCAATTCATTTATTTCTGACTGTTTCATCACTTTGCGATTTCTTTTTAAAGCTTAAGCCGAATAATCTCGGGCTACGATAAATTTTGTCTTTACCGGCAGCTTCTGGGCGGCTAGCCTGAGTGCTTCCTTGGCTATATCCATATCCACTCCGGCAACCTCGAACATTACTCTTCCCGGCTTAACCACCGCTACAAAATATTCGGGAGCTCCCTTACCTTTACCCATCCGTACCTCGAGAGGCTTTTTGGTTATAGGTTTGTCCGGGAAGATCTTGATCCACAGCTGTCCCTGTCTTTTCATATAACGAGTGGCAGCCACACGTGCTGCTTCTATTTGCCGTGAGGTGATGAAACTGGATTCAAGTGACTTGATTCCAAACATTCCGTTAGAGAGCTGATGGCCCCTTCCGGAATTCCCCTTCATCCTTCCTTTCTGCGCTTTGCGATACTTCGTTCTCTTAGGCTGTAACATGACGTTATTCCTTCTTAAATTTTATTTTCTTCGGCGTTTCTTCGGGCCGTCGGAACCTTTCCCCTGGCCTTTAGACATACCTACCAATGGAGACAAATCTCTTCTTCCGTATACCTCACCTTTCATGATCCACACCTTAACACCCAGTCTACCATAGGTAGTGTGCGCTTCGTGCAGAGCGTAATCGATGTCAGCCCTGAAAGTAGACAGTGGTATTCTGCCATCTTTATAGGATTCTGAACGCGCCATCTCAGCCCCGTTCAGCCTACCTGAAATCTGAACTTTGATACCCTCTGCATTCATCCTCATGGCTGCTGCTATAGCCATTTTGATAGCACGCCTGTAGGAAATCCTGTTCTCGATCTGCCTGGCTATACTAGCTGCAACCAGGTTGGCATCCAGTTCCGGCCTTTTGATCTCAAAAATGTTGATCTGGACTTCCTTGTCGGTGATCTTTTTGAGCTCTTCTTTCAGTTTATCTACCTCCTGGCCACCTTTCCCGATGATGATCCCGGGCCTGGCAGTGGTAATGGTAACCGTGATAAGTTTAAGGGTGCGTTCAATAATAACCCTCGAAACACTGGCCTTTGCAAGCCTGGCGTGGATATACTTACGGATCTTGTCGTCTTCGGCAAGCTTTTCACCGTAGTCATTACCTCCGTACCAGTTGGACTCCCATCCCCTGATGATACCTAAGCGGTTACCGATCGGATTCGTTTTTTGTCCCATACTACTTCTTAATTCTCAGTATTATTATTAGATCCCAAAACCAGTGTTACGTGATTGGAACGCTTTCTTATTCTGTGAGCCCTTCCCTGGGGTGCCGGTCTCAATCTCTTCAGCATTCTGCCTCCATCTACCCGGATTTCCTTAATGTAGAGCTCTGCCTCTTCGATATTGGCATCCTCATTCTTCGCCTGCCAGTTAGCAAGGGCTGAAAGAAGGAGCTTTTCCAACCTTCGCGATGCTTCCTTCTGGTTAAAACGAAGGATAGCCAGCGCTTTTTCTACCTCTGCTCCCCTTACCAAATCGGCAACCAGCCTCATTTTTCTGGGAGAGGTAGGGCAATTGTTCAACTTGGCAAATGCCTGGTTTTGCTTTTCAGCTTTCAGCCTCTCGGCCATTTCTCTTTTTCTAACTCCCATAACGCCTTACTTTTTTCCCTTATTCTTGGCTCCAGCATGGCCCCTGAATGATCGGGTGGGGGAAAACTCTCCGAGTTTATGACCTACCATGTTTTCTGTTATATATACCGGTACAAACTGTCTGCCGTTATGTACAGCGATGGTTTGACCTACGAAGTCCGGGGTAATCATAGAAGCCCTTGACCAGGTTTTGATCACCGACTTCTTTCCAGATGAAATGTTCTGCTGAACTTTCTTATCCAGACTGTAATGTACGTATGGGCCTTTCTTTAATGAACGTGCCATATTGTTAATTCCTTTTTACTTCTTTCTGCGTTCTATGATGTACTTGTTGGTGTCCTTGGTCCTGGATCGTGTCCTGTAACCTTTCGCAGGTACCCCGTTTCTGGATCTAGGATGACCTCCAGAGGCCCTTCCTTCACCACCACCCATCGGGTGATCTACCGGGTTCATGGCCACCGGACGTGTCCTCGGCCTTCTGCCTAACCAACGGCTCCTTCCGGCCTTTCCGGATACGATCAGCTGATGGTCTGAGTTGGAAACCGCGCCGATCGTCGCCATGCAGTTTACCAATATCAATCGGGTTTCACCAGAAGGCATCTTCACTGTTGCAAATTTGCCGTCACGGGCCATCAACTGTGCGAATGTCCCGGCACTCCTCGCCAGTACTGCACCCTGTCCGGGTCTCAATTCTATACAAGAAATGATGGTTCCCAACGGAATGTCACTGAGCGGCATCGCATTGCCGATCTCCGGTGCAATCTTATTACCCGATTCCACCTTTTGCCCAACCTGTAAACCATTCTGGGCGATGATATATCGTTTTTCGCCATCAGCATAGGTGACCAGTGCGATGAAGGCAGAGCGGTTTGGATCGTATTCAATTGATTTCACCTCAGCAGCTTCGCCTTTTCTGTCTCTTTTGAAATCAATAATCCTGTAACGCCTCTTATGGCCACCACCTCTGTAACGCATGGTCATCTTACCCTGGCTATTCCTACCGCCCGAACGTTTTAGAGGTTGCAATAGACTCTTTTCCGGTTTGTCTGTTGTAACCGCATCGTATCCGTTCACGATCTTGAATCGCTGCCCGGGAGTAGTGGGTTTTATCTTTCTAACTGACATGACTTGTCTTTATAGATTGCTGTAAAAATCAATAACATCGCCATCCTCAACATCGACAATTGCCTTTTTATAGGCATTGGTTTTACCTTGCTGGATGCCGGTTTTGGTATATTTCGTACGCCTTGTTGGCCCATAATTCATGGTTCGAACCTTCTTTACAGAAACCCCATAGGTTGCCTCTACAGCTTCTTTGATCTGTATCTTATTCGCCTTGGGGTCAACCACAAATCCGTAGCGGTTATACAGTTCCCCGTCTGAGGTCATCTTTTCGGTTATGATGGGCTTGATTAACACACTCATCTTTTCCTTATTTAGTTAAGTTCGCTTCAATGCCTTCGAGCGAGCCTTCCAGCAGCACGATATTGTTAGCGTTAAGTATTTTGTAAGTATTTAATTCTGAGTTAGTTATAACTTCAGAACCTTTCAAATTACGCGACGACAAATATACGTTATTATTTGAATCGCCCAACACGAAGAGCGCCTTTTTGTCTTCAAGCCCAAGCGACTTCAACACAGTTATGAATTCTTTTGTCCTCGGGGCTTCGAATGAAAAGTCCTCAACTACCATTATAGCCTTTTCCTGATTCTTGAGGCTAAGTGCCGATTTGCGTGCCAAACGCTTTACGTTTTTGTTCAGTTTTTGTTTGTAGCTACGTGGCTGAGGACCAAATATCCTACCACCTCCACGAAACACAGGAGACTTTATGCTGCCGGCTCGTGCCGTACCCGTACCCTTTTGCTTTTTGATCTTGCGGGTGCTACCTACAATTTCAGCGCGTTCTTTAGCCTTGTGAGTACCCTGACGCTGATGTGCCATGTACTGTTTTACATCCAGGTAAATCGCGTGGTTGTTCGGTTCGATCTTGTAAACGGAATCAGACAGTTCTACCTTTCTGCCGGTATCCTTTCCCTTGATATCTAAAACTGCTACTTTCATTATTTCTCGATCGTTACGTAAGCATTTTTATGACCTGGTACGCATCCTTTCAATACCAACAGGTTTTTCTCAGGCACTACTTTGAGAACCCTGAGGTTCTGTACAGTTACCTGTGAGCCACCCATTCTTCCTGCCATGCGCATTCCTTTGAACACTCTGGATGGAGAAGAGGAAGCACCGATAGATCCCGGTGCACGCAGCCTGTTATGCTGTCCGTGGGTTGCCTGCCCGACACCGCCGAAACCGTGACGTTTAACAACTCCCTGAAATCCCTTTCCTTTTGAAACAGCAGAAACATCTACAAATTCTCCTTCAACAAAAAGGTCTACACCCAGTGTATCCCCTAAATTGTG
>JASJBC010000034.1 GCA_030066715.1 Acidimicrobiia bacterium | reverse complement strand
CGGGCCGGCGAGGGCTGGTCTCCCGGCAACGGATGGCGTACCCTCCAAGCCCCACCACAGGGAGAGCGTCGTGAACACGTACATCCTCACGCTGAGTTGCCCGGACCGGCCGGGCATCGTGCATGCCGTGTCCGGAGCTCTGCTCGACGTTGATGCGAACATCCTCGAGAACGCACAGTTCGACGACCTGGACTCGGGCTTGTTCACGATGCGCACCCGGTTCGAGACCAAGCGAGCCGGCGCCGAAATCGAGGCCGTGCTCGACCCGATCGTGGCTGAGCTGCGGGCCGAATACCACGTGCGCGACGAAGAGCATCGGCAACGTGCGCTGATAATGGTGTCGAAGCAGGACCACTGCCTGGTCGACCTGCTGTATCGCAAGGGAACGGGCGAGCTTCCGATCGACATCCCGATCGTCGTCTCCAACCACACCGAGGCCGCCCACCATGCCGCACGTTATGGCGTGCGGTTCGAGCACTTGCCGGTGACTCCCGACGTGAAGGCGCAACAGGAGCAGCGGCTTCTCGAGTTGATTGCAGAGCACGAGGTCGACTTCGTCATCCTCGCCCGCTACATGCAGATCCTCTCCCCGGAGCTATGCGAGCGGCTGGCGGGTCGCATCATCAACATTCACCACTCCTTCCTCCCCGGGTTCGTGGGTGCCCGTCCCTATCACCAGGCGCATCTGCGCGGAGTGAAGATCATCGGCGCCACCGCTCATTACGTGACTTCCGATCTCGATGAAGGACCGATCATCGAGCAGGACGTCGAGCGGGTGAACCACTCGCTGACCGCGGAGCAGCTGGCCGTGATCGGGCAGGACATTGAGCGCCGCGTGCTGGCCAGAGCTGTGCGCTATCACGCAGAGGATCGGGTTCTCGTCGTCGGGAACAAGACCATCGTCTTCACCTGAGACGATGGGTCCCTCGGTCAGGTGACTCTGTCGGCGAACTGGATCATGCCCCACTCGCCGTTCGTCATCCAGTTGGGATCAGCCGCCGCTGCCCGGTCGATCGTCTGCTGATCGATGCCCGCCGCCACGAGCGACTTGGGCGTCCGCAGCGCAACGAGAGGTTGCCGGGGGCGAACGATCGATGGGAATGGTGTCGTGGGCGCCCAGTGCAGATCGCCGAGAAGCCGCCGGTAGTTGGCGTCACCCTTGACAACGACGAGGTCCGCCGAGGCGAGCTCGTCGACCAGGTCGTTGGGGCAGTCCCAAAACGGAAGCGGTGACACCCAGAAGGGATGGCTGGTCTCGACCAGCGATCCTCGTTCCCCGGCCGCGAGTAGCTTGTCACCGATTTGTGCCGCCGGCGTGTCCTGCCGCCGCAGTCCTTGGATCGTTTCCGCCAGGTCGGGAAGTGTGACATCGGACACGAACGTCGGATGGGGTTTGGCATGGAAAGTGACGTGTCCCCCGCGGTCGAGCACGAAAGCAGCAAGAGCCAGGTCGGCGACGAGCTCGGCACCGGCGTTGTCGAGGACCAGGTGCACGTTTCCGCCTCCCCTCTCGAGAATGCCGAGCACTCGTTCGCCATCGTCCACCAATAGGCGACTGGTGCCGTCGCCCATGACGGCGGCGGTCCGCTCGTCGACGTCGCCCTCCCCGGCGCGCCACAAACTCAGATCGACCCGGTTGGCCCACAGCGCAGCCGCAAGGAGGACACGGCCGTCGTCGAGGTTGTCGCCGAGCCGGCCGGCCAGGTCGGCCGCTCCGTTGAATCCAGTGCGTTTCTGGAGAGCGAAGGGATCGACGCCCTTTCTGGCGCCGGGCTGGGAGTACCCGGTTGCCGACAGCAAACGTCGGTAGAAGTAGGTCTCGACGAAAAACCAAGGGGCGTCGACCCAGGACAGCCCCACGTGCGGTGCCACATGATTGCGCCATGCCGCTGCGTCGATCGCCTCCGGCTCGTCGACGGCAGTGATGACACCACTCCCGATCTCCTCGGCCAACCGTTCTACACACTCCCGCCGGTGGTCGTTCAGCTCGTTGTCATCGAGTGTCCTGCGTGCGATCTCGGGCAGCCGGCGCACCACCGAATCTTCGGTGAACGTACCGGTCTCGTTGCCACGGAGATGATCGGGGAGGGGGAGGGTCGGCCTCAGCATTCTCGTTCTCTGCTCGGGGGTAGGACGATACTGCGCCGGTTGTCGGGCGAGTTGCCGCGTCTCCGCGCACGGCGGCACCGGCCATGACGAGCGCCGGCCGGTAGGCGACGATGGCGGTCGGTATGATGCCGCTCCCCGAGAAGGTACCCATGTCCGCTCCACCAACCGATCGCTCCGAGGTGATCGCGCTCGAAGGTGTTGCTGTGGTGCGTGACGGGCGTCATCTCCTCAGAGATGTGAACTGGCGGGTGCGCCGCCACGAGCGTTGGGTGGTGTTGGGGCCAAACGGAGCGGGCAAGACGACGATGCTTCAGGTCGCTTCCACCTACATGGGTCCCACCCGGGGGAGCGTCCGACTGCTCGGCCATGAGTACGGCAAGGTCGATGTCCGCGAGTTGCGTGAGCGGGTCGGCTATGCCGGAGCGGGACCCGCCGGCTTGATTCGCCCCGACCTGCCTGCGATCGACATTGTCGTCACCGGTCGCCACGCTTCCTTCGTTCCGACCCGCTTCCACTCGTACACCGAAGAGGACTGGGACCGAGCACACCTGTATCTGCAACGGCTTGCTGCCGATCATCTCTCGGCTCGGCGCTTCGGCACGCTGTCGTCCGGCGAGAAGCAGCGCGTGCTAATCGCACGCAGCCTGATGACGCATCCTGAGGTGCTCTTCCTCGACGAGGCCATGACCGGTCTGGACCTCGGCGCCCGCGAGCGGTTGGTTGCCTCGCTCGCCGACCTTGCTGCCGACCCGGCGAGTCCTGCCGTGGTTCTCGTCACCCACCATGTCGAGGAGATCCCGCCGGGGTTTGGCCACATCGCTCTCCTCGCCTCCGGCTCGGTGGTCGCCGACGGCGCCATCGACGACGTCCTCACCGCCGCATCGCTCAGCGAGACCTTCGGTCAGACCCTGTTCCTCGAACGCCGTTCGGGACGATTTCACGCCTGGGGCTAGCCGAAGAACCTCCCTCCAGGGATATCCAACAGCTTGACGCTATTCATCCGATCCATATATCATCGATTAACGATTAAACGGGAGTGGCATGGCCCAGTTTCACCACGTTCACATCAAGGCCAAGAAGCCGCGGATGACGGCTCGATGGTGGGAGGACATGTTCGGGGCGAAGATCCTCCCGGAGTTCGCGTTTGGCACGATGTTGTTCACTCCCGTCGAGCTCGACGGCGTTCGCATCAACATCACAGGTCATGCTCCTGAGGAAGCCGAGGGAATGGCCGAGCCACAGGCGATCCCATATTGGGGCCTCGAGCATGTCGGTATCGAGGTGGACGACATGGATGCCATCCTTTCCCGATTCGAGGAGCAGGGATTCAAGATCTACGTCCGACGTCCGGGCCCCGGTGGCTACGAGATCGCCTTTGTCGACGCCCCCGACGGTGTGGTTCTGGAGCTTCTCTATCAGACCCAAGACATCTGACCGCATGCCGCCGGGAGGGCCGGGATGAAGCGACTCAAGGATTTCGACTACCACGAGCCCGCCACGCTGGACGAGGCCGTCGTCATTCTCGAGGAAGCTCCCGGCGATGCCCGCGTCCTGGCAGGCGGCACCGACCTCATTGTCGACATGAAGATCGAGCGGTTGCAGCCCTCGACAGTCGTCAACCTCAAGCGGATTCCCGGCCTCACCGGAGTCGATCTCGTCGCAGGCGGGATCAGAATCGGTGCCCTCACCAAGGTCACCGATGTCGAGGAATCTGTGATCGTACAGAGCCGGTATGAGGCGCTGGGCACCGCCGCCTCCCTCCTCGCCTCGCCGCCGGTGCGGGCGCTGGCCACCATCGGTGGCAACGTGGGGCGGGCCTCCCCGGCCTCGGATCTGGGGCCGGCGCTGATCGTCAGCAGTGCCGTGGCCCACATCACCGGTGTCACCGGTAGCCGTGAGGAACTCGTCGAGGACCTCTACGCAGGTCCGGGGGAGACGACTCTCGCCCCCAGCGACATCATTACCCATTTCTTCCTTCCCGACCCGCCAACGGGCTATGGCTCGGCCCACGTGAAGCTCGGCAAGAGGGGGAGTGGCACCGACATCGCGATGGCCGGAACCTCCGCAAGCGTTGTTGTCGCCGACGACGGCGCTGTTGCGGAGTGCAAGGTCGCTCTCGCCTCCCTCGGTCCCATCCCGATGCGAGCGTCGCACTGCGAGAACGCGCTCCGCGGCCGGGTACCGGACGCCGATGTGCTCGCCGCGGCCGCCGCGGCCGCAGCCGAAGACGCCTCGCCCATTGGTGACATGAGAGCCAGCGCCGACTACCGCACAACGCTGGCCCGGGTGCTGACGCTCCGCGCGCTGCGGGGTGCCGTTGCCGCCGCCGGAGCGGAGGTGGGTGTCCGATGACAAGGGTCGAAACGACGATCAACGGCGAGCGCGAACTGGTCGACGTCGCCGCCAACCTCACCCTCCTCGAGGTGCTCCGGGAGAACCTTCTCCTGAGCGGAACCAAGGAGGCCTGTGGGGTTGGTGAGTGCGGCGCCTGTGTAATCCTGCTCGACGGTGTCCCCGTCACGTCGTGTTTGGTGATGGCAGCCGATGCCGACGGCCGCTCGATCGAGACCGTCGAAGGTCTCGCCAAGAGCGGCGAGTTGAACGAAGTTCAGCAGGCGTTCATCGACAAGGGCGCCTTTCAATGTGGCTTCTGTACTCCGGGAATGGTGTTGACGGCGACGGCACTCTTGCGCGATGGTTCAGCACCAGACATCGAGGAAATCAAGAAGGCTCTTGCCGGCATTCTGTGTCGATGTGGCGCCTACCCGAAGATCCTCGAGGCGGTTGTCGAGGTGACGGGAGGGAGCCAATGACAACGTATGTAGGAAGCCGGACGCCCAGAATCGATTCGGTCGGCAAGGTCACCGGTGATGCGATCTATGCGGTCGATGTTCAACTACCCGGGATGTTGCACGGGGCCGTAGTGCGCAGCCCGCACCCGCACGCCCGCATCGTCTCGATCGACGTGTCCGCGGCCCGGGACGTACCCGGCGTCAAGGCAATAGTCACCGGTGCGGATTTCCCGCATCGCTTCGGATCGGCCATCCAGGACCAACCCTTCCTGGCGATGGAGAAGGTCCGCTACGTCGGAGAGCCGGTCGTCGCCATTGCGGCAACGACGGAGCATGCCGCGCAGAGGGCGCGCGATCTGGTCCGCGTCGAGTACGAAGAACTGCCGGTGGTCGCCGACGTGTTTGCCGCACTGGCCGAAGACGCACCGCTGGTTCATCCCGACCTCCATAGCTACCAGCGGGGTGGGCACGAGATCGTCCCGCATACCAACATCAACACTCTCTACCGGCACAAACGTGGTGACGTCGAGGCAGGCTTCGCCGCGGCCGACTACGTCTTTGAGGGTGAGTACTCGGCCCAGGGTCTGAGCCATGTCGCACTCGAGGTCCATGCTGCCATCGCCGAATACGACCCGTCCTCCCAGGGTTACACGCTGTGGGTGTCGACAGACCGCCCCTTCTTCCTGCGCAAGGAGTTGACCGACGGCCTCGGTCTCGACAGCACGCAGGTTCGGCTCAAGGTGATGCAGGTAGGCGGCTCGTTTGGAGGCAAAGGAGTCCCGATTGCGGAGGCGGTCGCCGTGACCCTTGCTCGCCAGGTCGGGGGTCGCCCCGTTCGCGTCGAACTGACCCGCGAGGAAGATCTGATCGCCACGCAGTCCCGCGTTCCGGCGGTCATGAAGCTCAAGACCGGCGTGACCAAAGACGGATTCTTCACGGCCCGGCAAGCCGAGATCATCTGGGACTCCGGCGCATACACGGCGTACACCGTCGGCGTGGCCATTCGCGGCTCGCAGACAATCATTGGGCCGTACCGGATCCCGAACATCGAGATCCTCTCGCGTCAGGTTTACACCAACAAGCAGATCACCGGTTCGTATCGCGGCTATGGCACGACGCAGGTCACCTGGGCCTGTGAGTCGCAGATGGACGAGATCGCCCACAAGCTCGAGATGGATCCGATCGCCATCCGCCTCCAGAACGGATACGAGGAGGGCGACCCGTACATCAACGGTCAGATCATGCACGGGGTCGGGCTCAAGGAGACGATCACGCGAACGGGTGAGGAAATCGGCTGGGGAGAGGTCGACCGCAAGCCGGCGCCGCACCTGCGTCGCGGCAAGGGCATAGCGACGATGATCAAGCCGACGATGACCCCTTCGAGCTCGAACTGTGTCATCAATCTGGAAGAGGACGGCCGCGTCGTGGTGGTCAGCGCCGCCCCGGAGATCGGAGCGGGTCAAGACACGGTTCTCGCCCAGATCGCCGCGGATGCGATCGGTGTCGCCATGACCGACGTTCGCTTGCCTGCGACCGACACTGCGATGACCCCGTACAACGGGCCCGTTGCCTCCAGCCGGACCACCTATCACATGGGCAATGCAATCCTCGAGGCCGGGGGCGAGATCCGTGCCCAGGTCCTGGAACTCGCCGGCGAGCAGTTCAACCTCGATCCAGAGACGCTCACGATGACGGACGGCGTCATCAGCGATGATGATGGGGTCGAGCTGATCACCCTCAAGGACCTGCTGAAGCGCTATGCAGGCGAGGGCTACTCGATCACGGCCGGGTCGAGATTCTCCACCGCCGGATCGCCCCTGCTCAAGGCCGACCCCGGCGTCGAGTGGATCAGCAGCATCTTCTGGATGTTGTGCACCCAGGCTGCCGAGATCGAAGTGGATATCGAGACCGGTGTGATCCGTGTCATCAAGGTCGCAGCGGCAGCCGATGTCGGCAAGGCGATCAACCCGATGACCTGCGAGCAGCAGATCGAAGGCGGTGTGGTCATGGGACTGTCGAATGGGCTCCTGGAGGAGTTCAAACTCGACAACGGTCGCATCCTCAACGGCAGCCTGGCCGATTACAAGGTGGCCACGATCATGGACATGCCGGAGATCACCCCCATTCTCGTTGAGTCGTTCCACGAGGAGGCGCCCTTCGGCGCCAAGGGCATCGGCGAACCGGCAGCGGCGGCAACACCGCCGGCGATTGGGAACGCGCTCTTTGATGCAGTCGGCATCAGGATCACGGATCTTCCGATCACTCCCGAGAAGGTCCTGCAGGCGCTCGCCGAGAAAGAGACAACTGAACAAGAGACGTAGCAAAGGCCGGCGTCACACCGATCCCGGCCGGGCACAAGCTAAGGAGCACGCATGTTGAAGGTCGCCCAGGTCGGGCTCGGATGGTGGGGGAGCCAGGTCACCTCGGTCCTCGAGGACAGCGACAAGATCGATGTCATCGTCGGTGTCGACCCGTCCGCCGAGACGGCGGATCGCTACACCAGCGAGCACGGTCTGTCGGTCTACCCCGACTATCAGCAGGCGCTGGACGATCCCAACGTCGAGGGAGTCATTCTCACCATCCCTCACAACTTCCATGAAGAGGCCGTGATCCGCGCCGCCGCGGCCGGCAAGGAGATCTTCTGTGAGAAGCCGCTGGCTCTGACCGAGGCCGCAGCGCAGAACATGGTGAAGGCTTGCGACGATGCCGGCATTGTCATGGGCATCGGTCACGAGCGCCGCTTCGAGCCCGCCTGGGAAGAGATCAAACGGATGGCGGACGCCGGCGAGTTCGGCACCATCATCCACATGGAAGCGCATTGGAGCCACGATCGCTGGCTCAACATGGCGGCCGACAACTGGAGGGGCAGCAAGGAGGAGGCGCCGGCAGCCGGGTGGACGGGAATGGCGGTACACCTCAGCGACATGATGATGAGCTTGGTCGGTGAAGTAGCCGAGATCCACGCCCACGTCGAGCGACGCATCCTCGTCATTCCAACCGGTGACGTCGTTTCCGCCCATCTCAAGTTCCATGACGGGACAACCGGCTACATCTCTGCGCTGTCGGCGACACCCGACTATGCCCGATTCGCCGTGTACGGCAGCCATGCCTGGGCGGAGGCAAGGGAGACCCAGCACGTCGATCCGGGTGGCACGACGCAGTTCTTCGTGCGCAAGCGCGGCGATACAGAGCAGACCCTCACCGAGTTCGAGCCGGCCAGCCCGGTCAGGGCCGGCTACGAGCACTGGGCCGACGCCGTCGCCGGGAGGGCGGAGTACCGGTTCGACAACGCCGAGAGGCTGGGCAACGTCGCCATACTCGAGGCGGTGGTGAACTCGTCCGAGTCGGGCAAGCCCGAGCCGGTCACCAGCTACGCCTAGCTCCCGCAGCGGTCAGAGGGCGAAGCCGCGGCGAGGCTTCACTTCGGGTTTTGCCGCTAGGAGCGGTTTGGTCGAGCTCACCCGGCAGAATCGGGATTTCGAGTTGACTAAACCGGGTTCGGGTCCGTAGTCTATGGGTGATCGATTATCGAGGATCGTCTTGTATCAGCGTCGTGAGTTGCTACAAACGCCGATATTCATTGGCCACGGTGACCACACTCGATACGACTCGTCCCGTCCCGACAACCCCGTTGGAGACGTGAGCACGATCCTCTTCCCCCCGCCACGAGAGCCATCGATTCCGGCCGCCCCCTCAGCTTCGGCGCGCCCGGAGTCGGGCTGCGGGAAGTGGCGCCGGAAATGAAAGGGGTGAGCAGATAGCTCGGGCCCACTGGGGGCCAACAGGAACTTGTAGTTGGACAGGAAGGAGATTTGCCGTATGGCAGATACCAGCAAGGTCGTAGCCCAATTCCTGGGTGACGAGAGTTTCCCAATCGACTGGGAAGATGAGAAGGAAAAGGATCTGTTCTGGGTCTACGACGACCTGCATTGCCCCCGGCCCGTGTCGCCGATGTACGACGACATCGCCAACTGGGTGAATACCTGCGATCACATGTTCCGCAGGTTTGGCACTCCGTTTGCGTCGGACTGGATCAAGAAGGTTGTCAACGGGTACCTGTACACCGCAGCAATCCCGTGTGATCCGGACATGGCAGTTCCGGCTACCGAGTTCGGCAACGTGTACTACCCGCGAGTTCCCAAGGACGACCCGGAGTACGCCGCCAAGATCGGCGCCTACCTGGGTGCGGTGCTGCCGACCTACGGCTCGAACTTCCCGGACTGGTGGCACAACCGGCTCGTTCCGGAGATGGCCGCCAACCTGAAGTATCTCGAGTCCAAGATCGACATGTGGGAAGAGATCCCGCTCATGGAGTGGGCCACGATCCTCGAGGACGCCATCGACATCGTCGACCGGCACTGGAAGATCCACTGGATGCTCAACTTCTCGCAGCTGTCCGCAACCCTCGCCCTTCGCGGCACTCTCGGTGCTGCACTCGGCGGTGAGGACAAGATCACCCAGAAACACGAAGAGATCCTGGGTCGTCTGCAGAACTCCGCAGCGGACCGCAACTGGGACGCCATCGAGGTTCTCGTTGCGCTCAAGGACGAGGTGAAGGGCGATCCGGTCCTCTCCGAGGCCTTTGCCAACGAAGCCGGTGCCGACATCCTGGCCGCCCTCGAGGCTACCGACCGCGGGAAGACATTCCTCGACGGTGGTTTCAAGGCGTACCAGCGCGAGTTCGGCTGGCATGCGGTGTGGAGCCACGAGTTCATCTATCCGTCACGGTTCGAGACACCGGAGCCGGTGCTCGACGTGATCAAGGGATACCTGGACTCCGATTACGACCACAGGCCGGTCGTTGCGCACTTGAAGGAAGACATCAAAGCTGCTTCGGCAGAGCTGCTCGAAGGCATCCCCGAGGGTGAGGCACTCGAGGCGCTGAAGGCTGCCAATGAGATCAACCTGAAGATGGCTCCGCTGACGCCGGATCACCACTTCTACATCGATCAGGGCACCCACCAGCACACTCGTGTCGTGCTCATCTGCATCGGCCGTCATCTGGTCAACATGGGTCTGCTCGACGAGCCGGACGATGTCATCTACATGAAGTACAACGAGCTTCGCTATCTGATGGGCGATCCCAGCCTGATCGATGCGAAGGCCATCGTTGCCGAGCGGCGCCGTGTGCGTGCCGAGCAAGAGAAGATCCGTCCGCCCGACTTCATCGGGACGGCGACCGAGGATCAGCTTGCGTTCCCGTATCTGAACCTGTGGGGCTTCCCCGAGAAGCTGCACCACGATACGGAGACCAAGGGCAGGATCGAAGGTCTCGGCGTCTCCCCGGGCGTCATCGAAGCCACAGCCAAGGTTGTTGCCTCGCCGGCCGAGTTCGACGAGGTCAAGCAGGGCGACATCCTGGTTTGCCAGATGACAAACCCGGCATGGACACCGCTCTTCGCCATCATCGGCGGCATCGTCTGCGACGCCGGCGGCATGGTTGCACACCCGGCCGTCATGGCTCGTGAGTTCGGCATCCCCGGTGTCACCGGCACCGCGATTGCCACCCGCGAGATCAAGACCGGCGATCGGTTGCGTGTCGACGGCTCCAACGGAGTGGTTGAGATCCTCTCGTAGGAAGACAACAAGCCAGGGGTAACCCAGGCAAGAGTGATTGAGGAATCCGGGCCGTAAGGGCCCGGATTTCCTCTCGATTGGGGGTGTTGTATCGCTTGGGAATCCGCTCGACTTTCCGACCAGCACGTGATATTCTCGATAATCGATTATCCATGGAGTCTCGATACGGAGGAGTATCAAGATGGCTGAGCGCCTGAAGTATCTCGTCGGCGGTGAATGGAAAGACACCGCAAGCGGTGAGTACTACGAGATCACCAACAGCAGTACCGGCGAGGTCATGGCGGAGGCTCCCCGGTGTACCGCTGAAGAGGTCGATGCTGCGGTCGAGGCAGCGGCAGCCGCATACCCCGCTTGGCGAGATACCCCGATTACCAAGCGCGTCCAGGTCATGTTCAAGATGAAGATGCTCCTCGAGGACAACCTCCACGACCTGGCCAAGCTGCTCGCCACCGAGATGGGCAAGACGTACGCAGAGGCGCGCGGCGACGTGCTGAAGGCCATCGAGGTCGTCGAACTGGCATGTGCGGTACCGGTCACGATGCAGGGTGACTCGCTCATGAACGTTGCGGATGGATACGACACCGTGATGTTCCGGGAGCCGATGGGCGTCTTTGCCGGCATCGTTCCGTGGAACTTCCCGGCCATGATCCCGATGGGTTGGATGACACCGCTGGCGATCACCACGGGCAATACATTTGTGCTGAAGGCTGCGTCGTTCGTGCCGCAGACGGCAATGGCGATAGCCAAGCTCTTCGCGGAAGCCGGCCTTCCCCCCGGAGTGTTCAACCTCGTCACCTGCTCCCGACACGAGGCAGAGCGGCTGCTCGTGCATCCCAAGGTGCAGGGAGTCAGTTTTGTCGGTTCGACCGAGGTCGGGCGGCACATCTACTCGACGGCGGCGGCCAACGGCAAGCGTGTCCAGGCGCTGACCGAAGCCAAAAACCACGCTCTCGTGATGCGTGATGCGCCGATCCGGGCGACTGCGCAGCGGATCATCAACTCGGCGTTTGGTTGTGCAGGCGAGCGTTGCATGGCCCTCCCGGCGATCGCGGTTGAAGAGGAGATCGCCGACGAGCTGGTCGCCACCATTGCCGAGCTCGCCCAGGAGCGGAAGATCGGCCCGGCCTACGAAGAGGACACGGAGATGGGCCCGCTCGTCAACGAGGGTCACAAGGAGTTCGTCACAACCTGGATCGACAAGTCAGTCGCCGAGGGTGCCGAGTTGGTCCTCGACGGCAGGGACCTCAAGATCGACGGGTTCGAGAATGGGTTCTTTGTCGGCCCGACTGTGTTCGACCACGTCACGCCGGAGATGGAGTGCGGGAACCAGGAGGTCTTCGGGCCCGTCCTGTACGTGAAGCGTGTGAAGAGCTTCGAAGAGGGTCTCCAGCTCATCAACTCGAGCGAGTTCGCCAACGGGGCGACCATCTTCACCCAGAGCGGGCATTACGCACGAGAGTTCGCTCGTCGCATTGACGCCGGAATGGTCGGGGTAAACGTCGGGATCCCGGTGCCGATCTCCGTGTTCCCGTTCAGCGGCCACAAGAACAGCTTCTTTGGCGATCTGCATGTGATGGGCAAAGACGGGGTCATGTTCTACACGGAGAGCAAGGCAGTGACCAGCTATTGGTTCGACGAAGAGGCCCTCAAGGGTGAGAAGGTCGGTACCTGGGAGGGCACTATCACCCGAACCTGAGAACAGCCGGTTGTCCTAGCCGGCACACCACGGACTCCTCCCCGTGGTTGCGCAACGAGTCATGGCTCGATGCGCGGGAGTTGGGCCAGAGGGCACGGCTCCAAGGCAGAGAATCCCGGGTCGTGAGGTTTCATCCCCCGTCTCACGGCCCGGGGTTCCGCGTTTGGGGCGTTCCGGCGGACAGTCGACCCTAACTGCCTGCGACACCGGAACCGAAGGTAACGCGGGATCCCCGACGCGGCTGTACGATCCACGCTCGAATGAATGTCGTGTTCGTGCTTCTACTCATCTTGGTCATGGTGGGCTTCAACGCGCTGTACGTCGCAGCGGAGTTTGCCACCGTCGGCTCCCGGCGATCGCGTGTCCAGGAGATCGCCGAGACGGGGAGGGGATCGGCCACCGGCCTCCTCGAGATCCTGCGCGATCCCAAGCGGCTCGACAACTACGTTGCCGCCTGCCAGATCGGCATCACCCTCTCCAGCCTGGTAGCCGGTGCCTACGGTCAAGCACAGCTCGTCCCATTGCTTCAGGAGCAGTTCGGGAGCGCGAGTCGCACGATCGCCGTTGTCGTCGTGCTGCTCATCATCACCTCGCTGCAGGTCGTGCTGGGCGAGTTGCTGCCCAAGACCATCGCCCTCCGCTACCCCGAGGCTTTGGCCATCGGCACGCTCACGCCGATGCGGATCAGCCAGTGGCTGTTGCGCCCGCTCGTCGCCGTCTTCAACGGATCTGCGTTTGCCATCATGCGGCGACTCGGGCTCCACATCGACCACTCCCACTCCCACGTGCACTCGCCGACAGAGCTCGCAGGCTTATACCGCGACAGTGCGGCGGGCGGGCTGATCGACTCGGACGAGCGCGAGATGCTGACCGGGGCTCTTGCGGTCAGCAGCCGCGTTGTGCGCGAGATCATGACGCCGCGGCGCCGACTCGTCACGATCGAAGCATCGACCCCGATCGCAGCAGCGCTGGCCGAGCTGTCCGCCAGCCCCTACTCACGTTTCCCCGTCACCGCAGACGGGGAGGAGATCGTGGGGCTCGTCACGCTGCGTGATCTGTTCCTTGCCAACGAAGAGGGCACGGCGGCTACGGTCGCCGACGTTGCGGCAGAGCCGATGGTCGTCAGCGAGGTGTTCGAAGTCCCGCCGCTGATGAACGCATTCTCACAACGGGGCATCCACGTGGCGATTGTGGTGAACGAGTTCGGATCGGTCTCCGGCCTCGTCACTCGGGAGGACGCAATCGAAGAGGTGTTCGGCGAGTTCTTCGACGAGTTCGACGACGAGCCCGACCCGATCACAGTCACCGGGCCCGAAGTGTCGGTGCGGGGTGATGTGCTGCTGACGGTCCTCAACGAGCGTTTTGGGTTGGCCCTTCCCGCCGATCGCGCCGACACCGTCAGCGGCTACGTGTGGCACTACCTTGGGCGTCTCCCTGCCGAGGGCGACACCGTGCCGCTCGTCATGCGGGCGAAGGTCGGAGAGATCAGCCCTGATTCGGCAGGTCACCATCCCACACTTCGCGTCGACTCCGTCGACGGTACGCTCGTCGAGCGGGTCAGCTTCACCCTCCCTATCGACGAACCCGAACAGGACCCGGCATGAGCGTGAACTTGCTCGCCGTGAACCTGGTGACCGATGTGGCCCTGCCCATCGTTGCGGTTATTGCGCTCGTGGCGATCAACGGAGTGTTCGTGGCCGCCGAGTTCTCTCTTGTCGCCAGCCGCCGGTCACGCTTCGAGGCGCTGGCGAACGAGGGCAAACGTGGTGCCCGATGGCTTCTCGGAGTCTTTGACCGACCAACCGGCAAGGACAGCTACATAGCTGTGGCCCAGCTCGGCATCACGCTCGCCTCGATCGGTCTCGGCATGTACGGTGAGCCCGCCATTGCCCACTGGCTATACGATCCCTTCGAGTCGCTCGGACTGTCGGAGGCCGCTGCCCACACGGTTGGGTTCCTTGTTGCGTTGGGCATCATCACGTACCTGCACGTCGTGCTTGGTGAGATGATCCCGAAAGCTCTTGCGCTGTCGGCGCCCGAGGGTACGAGCCTGCGGGTCAACCCTGTGATGCGTACCTTCAGCTTCCTCTTCCGGCCTGCGGTCGCATTCCTCAACTGGATGGCACTGTCACTGATGAGACTGCTCCGTATCCCCGAACCCGACAAGACGCTGTCGCTGTACAGCTCCGAGGAGCTGGCAATCGTCACCGACGAATCGGCCGAAGGCGGCGAGCTCCCTGCGCTGCAGCGCGACATCATCCGCAACATCTTCGAACTCGACGACCTCACCGCCGACGAGCTCATGACCTCGCGTCATCACATCCGGGCGATCGAACACAACGCCGGTCGCGCCGCCATCGCCGCCCAGATCGAGACGTCAGCCACTTCGCGCTATCCGGTCTTCGTCGACGATCTCGACCACGTAATCGGGATCCTCCACGTGAAGGACTTCGTGCGGGTGAGCCAATCCGACGATGACATCGAGCTCACCTCGCTCGTCCGGAGGCTCCCGACCGTGGGTGGCAAGACCAGTGCCGACGTCCTCCTCGCCCGGTTCAGGAACGAACGGGTGCATGCTGCTCTCGTGGTTGATGAGTTCGGCAGCACGATCGGACTCGTCACTCTCGACGACATCATCTCCGAGGTGATCGACGATCCGGCCGGCGACCATGACCTTCCCGCAGTCGTTCACGACGACGGATCGGTCACGCTCGATGGCGAGACCACGCTCACCGAACTGCTCGAGGACTATGGCTTCACCTTCCGGCACGACGCAGTGACGACGCTTGCCGG
>JASJBC010000033.1 GCA_030066715.1 Acidimicrobiia bacterium | reverse complement strand
GGACGAAAACGATCCGCTCGGCCTCGGTTTCCAGCTCCGGTAGGGAGCCCCCCTACCCCCGGCCTTTCGGCCGGCGGTACTTTACCCCCGCTCTGCGGGGGGACTGACAAGACCCCCTACCCCCGGCCTTTCGGCCGGCGGTACTTTACCCCCGCTTTGCGGGGGGACTGATTGCCCCCTACCCCGGGAGCTTCGCAGCAGTTGCGAAAGCAACTGCCAACGAATCGCCAAAGGCGATTCGCGTCGTCTTGCTTATTACTGCGGGGCTTATCTATACTCCCTCTCCGGTTTTCCCGATGGACTCCCACTTACCCGGAGGCACCTCGGTGCTGTTGTGAGTGGAGCAGTCCCACAAGGGGTCGGCGGCCCCCGCTTATGCGGTGGCGCCGATTTTTGTCTGTAAGTACCCGCTCCAAAAACAGGGGTCGGGGTGCGCCGAAGAGAGAAGAGAAGGCACTGTGCCGACTGTGCAGCAACTGATTCGACAAGGCCGCAAGCCGAAGCCGAAGAAGACCAAGACACTCGGTCTCGCCGGCTCGCCGCAGCGGCGGGGCGTGTGCACTCGCGTCTATACCGTGACGCCCAAGAAGCCAAACTCCGCACTGCGCAAGGTCGCTCGTGTCCGTCTCACTTCGCAGATGGAGGTCACGGCGTACATACCGGGTGAGGGCCACAATCTGCAGGAGCACTCAATCGTGCTCGTGCGTGGTGGTCGTGTGAAGGACCTCCCCGGTGTTCGCTACAAGGTCATCCGCGGGGCGCTCGACGCCGCCGGCGTCGACGGCCGCAAGCAGTCCCGTTCCCGCTACGGCACCAAGAAGGAGAGCTAATGCGCAGAGCTCCCGCCGAAGTTCGCAAGATCGAGCCCGATCCGGTCTACCGGAGCGTTCTCGTCAGCCAGGTCATCAACAAGGTCCTGTGGCGAGGCAAGAAGGGTGCGGCTCGCCGCATCGTCTACGGCGCTCTCGAGACCGTGCAGAAGCGCACCGGAGATGATCCGGTCAAGGTGCTGAAGCGTGCGATCGACAACATTCGGCCTGCAGTCGAGGTTCGCTCCCGCCGTGTCGGTGGTTCCTCGTACCAGGTCCCCGTCGAGGTTCGGCCCCGTCGGGCGCAGACCCTGGCGGTGCGCTGGCTCGTCGAGTTTGCCCGCAAGCGCAAAGAGAACACCATGGCGTTGCGTCTCGCCAACGAGATCCTCGACGCCTCCAACCGCACCGGTTCTGCTGTCAAGCGCCGGGAAGACGTCCACAAGATGGCGGAGTCCAATAAGGCTTTCGCTCACTATCGCTGGTAACTGAGTAATGGCACGCACCATCCCCCTCGAGAGAATCCGCAATATCGGGATCATGGCCCACATTGATGCTGGGAAGACCACGACCACCGAGCGGATCCTCTATTACACGGGCCGCACCTACAAGATGGGTGAGGTCCATGAGGGCGCGGCCGTGATGGACTGGATGGAGCAGGAACAAGAGCGCGGCATCACCATCACCTCGGCAGCCACGACGGCGCAGTGGAACGACCACGTCATCAACATCATCGACACGCCCGGTCACGTCGACTTCACCGTCGAGGTTGAGCGGTCGCTGCGGGTGCTCGACGGCGCCGTTGCCGTCTTTGACGCCGTGTCAGGTGTCGAACCGCAGTCCGAGACCGTCTGGCGCCAGGCAGACAAGTATGGCGTCCCCCGCATCTGTTTCATCAACAAGATGGATCGTGTCGGTGCCGACTTCTATGCAGCTGTGGACTCGATCGTGGAACGTCTCGGAGGCAATCCGGTAGCCGTTCAGATCCCAATGGGCGCCGAGGCCAATTTCCACGGCGTGATCGACCTCGTCGAGATGAACGCCATCGTGTGGCACGACGAGGAAGGCAAGGAACGGGAGATCGTCGATATCCCCGACGACTACCGCAAGCAGGCCGACGAGTGGCATCACAAGATGCTCGATGTTGTCGCCTCGGAGGACGAGGCACTGCTCGAGAAGTACCTTCTCGAGGACGACCTGGAGCCTGATGAGATTAGACAGGTGATCCGCAAGGGCACCGTCAACCGCGACTTCGTGCCAGTGATGTGCGGCTCGGCGTTCAAGAACAAGGGTGTGCAGCCGCTCCTCGACGCGGTTGTGGCTTATCTCCCCAGCCCGCTCGACATGCCTCCGATGGAGGGCTTCAAGCCGGGCAACGAGGACGAGGTGCTGCTGCGCCCGGCCGACGACAAGGAACCCTTCAGCGCTCTTGCCTTCAAGATCATGTCCGACCCGTACGTCGGAAAGCTCACCTATTTCCGCGTGTATTCGGGCACGGCCGCCAAGGGTGATGCGGTGCTGAATACGACCGACCGGAAGAAGGAGCGGTTTGGTCGCCTGCTGCGCATGCATGCCGCATCGCAGGACGACATCGAAGAGATCCACACCGGTGACATCGTCGCTGCGGTTGGGCTGAAGCACACCCGCACCGGGGATACGCTGTCCGCCAACGAGGCGCCGATTCAGCTCGAGTCGATGACCTTCCCGGACCCGGTCATTGCCGTCGCCATCGAGCCCAAGACCAAGGGTGACCAGGACAAGCTGGGCAGCGCCCTCTCCCGGCTGGCCGAGGAAGATCCGACCTTCACGGTGCAGTCAGACGAGGACACCGGTCAGACCATCATCAGCGGCATGGGCGAGCTTCACTTGGAGGTGATCGTCGATCGTCTCCTCCGGGAGTTCAAGGTCGAAGCCAACGTCGGTCGTCCCCAGGTCGCCTATCGCGAGACGATCAAGCGGAATGTCACCGGCTTCAAACTGCGGCTCAAGCGACAGACCGGTGGCTCCGGCATGTTTGCGGAGATCGTCATCAACCTCGAGCCGCTGAACCCCGGTTCGGGTTTCCAGTTCGAAGACCAGGTCAAGGGTGGCCGCGTGCCACGGGAGTACATACCCGCCGTCGAGAAGGGTCTTGGCGATGCCCTCGATGGTGGCGTGTTGGCGGGGTATCCGCTCGTGGATCTGAAGGCCACGCTCACCGACGGCAACAGCCATGCGGTCGACTCCTCGGAGATGGCTTTCCGGATCGCCGGCTCCATGGCTATGAAGGACGCCGCCAAGCAGGCCGGAGTCAAACTTCTCGAGCCCGTCATGGAGCTCGAGGTGGTGACCCCGGAGGAGAACATGGGCGACGTCATCGGCGACCTCTCGGCGCGACGAGGCAAGGTCGAGGCGATGGACAGCCGTGGCAAGGCCCGGGTCGTGACTGCGCTGGTGCCGCTGGCCGAGATGTTCGGCTACGCAACCGACCTTCGCTCACGGACACAGGGCCGCGCCAACTACACCATGCAATTTCATTCGTATCAGGAAGTTCCGACCGAGGCCGCACGAGAGATCGTGGCCAAGGTTCGAGGCGAGTAACTAGGAGAAGCAGGGATGGCTAAGGAGAAATTCGAGAGGACGAAGCCGCATGTGAACATCGGCACCATGGGTCATATTGATCATGGGAAGACGACGTTGACGGCTGCGATCACCAAGGTGCTGGCTGAGGCTGGGACTGGTGCGACGGAGTTCACTGCGTTTGATGACATCGATAAGGCTCCTGAAGAGCGGGAGCGTGGTATCACGATTGCTATTGCTCATGTCGAGTATGAGACGGATAACCGGCACTATGCACATGTCGATATGCCGGGTCACGCGGATTATGTGAAGAACATGATTACGGGTGCGGCTCAGGTTGATGGTGCCATTCTTGTTGTGTCTGCTGCTGATGGTCCGATGCCGCAGACTCGTGAGCATGTGTTGTTGGCTCGTCAGGTGGGTGTTCCTTACATCGTTGTGTATATGAACAAGACTGATCAGGTCGACGATGAGGAGCTGCTTGATCTGGTTGAGCTCGAGGTTCGTGATCTGCTCACTGAGTATGAGTTCCCTGGTGACGATATTCCTGTGGTTCGTGGTTCGGCGCTGAAGGCCCTGGAGGAGGGTGATGAGGCTGCGGTGGCGAGTATCAATGAGTTGATGGAGGCTGTTGATTCGTATATCCCGGAGCCGGAGCGGGAGACGGATAAGCCGTTCATGATGGCGATCGAGGACGTCTTCTCCATTACGGGTCGGGGCACGGTGGTGACTGGTCGTATCGAGACTGGTGTTATCCATGTTGGTGAGGCGGTTGAGATCGTTGGTTTGCGTGAGTTGCAGAAGACGACGGTGACCGGTGTGGAGATGTTCCGCAAGCTGTTGGATGAGGGTCAGGCTGGTGACAACGTTGGTCTTCTCATCCGTGGGATTGGTAAGGATGAGGTGGAGCGGGGTCAGGTTGTGGCTGTTCCCGGTTCGATCACTCCTCATACGGAGTTTGATGGGCAGGTTTATGTCCTCACTAAGGAGGAGGGTGGCCGGCACAACCCGTTCTTTGATGGGTATCGGCCGCAGTTCTACTTCCGCACGACGGATGTGACCGGTTCGGTGAACCTGCCTTCGGGTACTGAGATGGTCATGCCTGGTGACAACACCGAGATGCGTGTTGAGCTGGGCAAGCCGATCGCTATGGACGAGGGTCTCCGGTTCGCTATCCGTGAGGGTGGCCGCACCGTCGGCGCCGGCCGCGTCACCAAGATTCACAAGTAGGTAGAGAAATGGCAGACGAACATCGGATCCGCATTCGGCTCAAAGCGTACGACCACTCGGTCGTCGATGAGTCGGCGCGCAAGATTGCAGAGACCGTGATTCGCACTCAAGCGAAGATCAAGGGTCCGGTGCCGCTGCCGACCCGGATCCACCGCTACTGCGTAATCCGGGGACCACACGTAGACAAGACCAGCCGGGAGCACTTCGAGATGCGCATCCACCGGCGGCTCATCGACATCTTGGAGCCAACCCCCAAGACCGTTGAGTCCCTGATGCGCCTCGACCTCCCTGCCGGCGTAGAAGTGGAGATCAAGAGGTGAAGACAATCCTCGGAGAGAAACTGGGCATGACTCAGATCTTCGATGATGAGGCGCGGGCGATCCCGGTCACCATCATCAAGGCGGGTCCTGTTCGGGTTACTCAGATCAAACGCGCCGGCACGGACGGCTACTCCGCAATCCAGATTGCATTCAAGGAGATGGCAAGCAAGCACGTCAACCGTGCCACTGCCGGCCACTTTGCCAAGTCCGACGTTCCGCCGGCGAAGCACATCGTTGAGGTTCGTGTCGAGGATCCGGATCAGTTCGAGCTGGGTCAAGAGATCGGTATCGGCGACGTGCTCGCCGAGGGCCAGAAGGCCGACGTGACCGGTATCAGCAAGGGCAAGGGTTTTGCCGGCGCGATGAAGCGGCACAACTTCAAAGGACAGGGCGCCAGCCACGGTGCGCACAAGGTGCACCGTGCCCCCGGCGCCATCGGCGCCTGCGCCACCCCCGCTCGCGTTTTCAAGGGCAAGAAGCTTCCGGGTCGCATGGGCGGGGAACAGGTCACGCTGATGAACCTCGACGTCGTCAAGGTCGACGCCGAGCGCAACGTCGTGATGGTTCGCGGCGCCGTTCCCGGGCCCAAGGGCTCGGTTCTGGTGATGCGAGAGGCGGTGAAGAGCAATGGCTGACAAGCTGACCGCTGATCTCTTCAGCGCCGACGGCAAGAAGACGGGCACGGTGGATCTCAAAGAAGAGATCTTCGGCATCGAGCCGAACACCGCGGTCATGCACCAAGTGGTCACGGCGCAGCTCGCCGCACGCCGCGCCGGAACGCATTCGACCAAGACCCGCGCCGAAGTCCGTGGCGGCGGCCGAAAGCCGTGGCGCCAGAAGGGCCTCGGCCGGGCTCGCCACGGTTCGATCCGTTCCCCGCAGTGGGCCGGCGGTGGTGTGGCTCACGGCCCCAAGCCCCGCGACTATTCGCAGCGGACGCCGAAGAAGATGAAGCGCCTGGCGCTGCGGAGCGCTCTCTCGGTGCGCGCCGCAGCAGGCAAGATCAAGGTTGTCGAGACTTTCGACACCTGGGAGAAGCCGAAGACCAAGAACGCAGTTGCTCTGCTCGACGCCATGGATGTCTCGGGCAAGGTCCTCCTACTCGCCGAGGACCACGAGAAGACTGCGATCAAGTCCTTCCGCAATCTCGAGAGCGTCATTGCCAGCAGCCTCGGGCAGGCGAACACCTATGACGTTCTCTGGGCGGACACCGTGGTCATGAGCCGGGGCACACTCGAGCTCGGGCAGGGGACACCTCGGGGAACCGAGGAGCATGCCTCCCAGGTCAATGAGGAAGATGGGGAGGAGTCATGAAGAGGAATCCCCGCGACATCATTCTGGAGCCGGTCGTCTCGGAGAAGTCTTACGACCTCATCCAGGACTACAACACGTACACGTTCCTCGTGGACAAGCGCGCCAACAAGACGGAGATCAAGCAGGCAATCGCCGAGATCTTCGATGTGCGGGTCACGCGGGTGAACACGATCAACCGCAAGGGCAAGGTGAAGAGGACCGGCTGGAAGGTGGGTAAGCGCAAGGACACCAAGCGCGCCCTGGTCACCCTTGCCGTCGGCAGTTCTATCGACATATTCGAGGTCTGAAATGGGTGTCAAGAAACCAAAACCGACATCACCGGGTCGCCGGTTCCAGACCGTATCCGACTTCGAGAGTGTCACCAAGAGCACGCCGGAAAAGACGCTGCTCGACAAGAAGAAGCGTTCTTCGGGCCGGAACTCCTACGGTCGCATAACGTCGCGCCATCGTGGTGGCGGTCACAAGCGCCGCTACCGTATCGTCGACTTCCGGCGCAACAAGGATGGCGTGCCCGCCACCGTTGCCGGGATCGAGTACGACCCCAACCGCAACGCTCGGATTGCCCTGCTCCACTATCACGACGGGGAGAAGCGGTACATCCTCGCCCCGCTCGGGCTCGAGGTCGGCGACGTCCTCGAGTCTGGCTCGAAGGCCGAGATTCGTCCGGGCAATGCCCTGCCGCTCCGCAACATCCCGACCGGCACCACGGTGCACGCGGTTGAGATGCGGCCCGGTGGCGGCGCCAAGATGGGTCGTGCCGCCGGCACTGCAATCCAGCTCATGTCCAAGGAGGGCGGCTACGCCCTGCTCCGGCTTCCGTCGGGTGAGATGCGTCAGGTCGAACTCGACTGCCGCGGCACCGTCGGGCAGGTCGGGAACCCGGACGCCGAGCTGGTCAAGATCGGCAAGGCCGGACGCAACCGCTGGAAGGGCAAGCGCCCCCAGTCGCGCGGTGTTGCCATGAACCCGGTCGACCATCCCCTCGGTGGTGGAGAAGGCCGTAGTTCGGGTGGTCGCCACCCGGTCAGCCCGTGGGGCAAGCCAGAGGGTCGCACCCGACAGAAGAACAAGGCGAGCGACAAGTACATCGTGCGCCGTAGGGCTAAGAAGGGACGCCGCTAATGGCACGCAGCCTGAAGAAAGGGCCGTTTGTCGACGACCATCTGATCAAGAAGGTCGAAGCGGCGAACGCCAAAGGTGAAAAGAAGGTAATCAGGACGTGGAGCCGCCGGTCCACCATCACCCCCGAGATGGTCGGGCACACCATTGCGGTGCACGACGGTCGCAAGCACGTCCCTGTGTATGTCAGCGAATCGATGGTTGGTCACAAGCTGGGTGAGTTCGCCCAGACACGCACCTTCCGCGGCCACGCTGGTGACAAATCAGTGAGGAGACGATGAAGGTTCGGGCTCAAGCTAAGTACGTGCGGCAGTCGCCCTCCAAGGTGCGGCTGGTCCTCGATCTCGTGCGCGGCATGCCTGTCGAAGACGCCAGGGCAACGCTCGATTTCACCAACCGACGCGCCGCACCGACCATCAAGAAGGTATTGGAGTCTGCGGTCGCCAATGCTGAACACAACTTTGCGCTCGATGCGGAGGAGCTCTTCATTGCAGAGGCCTACGCCGACGAGGGTCCAACGCTGAAGCGTTGGCGCCCTCGCGCTCGTGGCCGCGCCACCCGCATCAACAAGCGCACCAGCCACATCACAATCGTCGTGGCCGATGACGATGACTTCGACGGAGAGGATTCCTAATGGGCCAGAAGATCCACCCGTACGGTTTCCGTCTCGGCATCGTGACCGACTGGAAATCGCGCTGGTATTCAGATATCGACTACGCCGACCATGTCAATGAGGACTGGGACGTGCGCGCCTACCTCCAGAAGGAGCTGAAGCGCGGCGCCGTCTCCCGCATCGACATCGAGCGCATCGGTGACAAGAAGGTGCAGGTCGACATTCATACGGCCCGACCGGGTGTTGTCATCGGTCGTGGCGGCTCCGAGGCCGAGCGTCTCCGCACCGGTCTCGAGAAGCTCACCGGCAAGATCGTCAAGTTCAACGTCAACGAGGTCCAGAACGCGGAGACCGACGCCACGTTGCTGGCGCGCAGTGTTGCCGACCAACTCGAAGGTCGTGTCTCTTTCCGGCGCGCCATGAAGCGGGCCGTGTCAACAGCGCTCAAGGCCGGCGCCGAGGGCGTTCGCGTCCAGGCATCAGGTCGTCTCGGCGGCGCCGACATGGGTCGACGGGAGTGGTACCTCGAGGGTCGTGTACCGCTGCACACGCTGCGGGCGGACATCGACTACGGCCAGGCGACCGCACGCACGACGGTCGGCGCCATCGGCGTCAAGGTTTGGGTCTACAAGGGTGAGGTCATTCCCTCGCTCGCCGCCAACCGTGAGAAGATCGAGGCCGAGGCACGCCTGGCAGCAGGTGGCCCGTCGGCTCGTCGCCGCAAGAGCGCCAAGTCCCGCGCCGAAGAGGCGGCCGGCGGCAAGCAGCGCCGCATCATCGAAGCCGGTGGGGGCAAGCGGCTCATCGAGGCCGGTGGCGGCAAGCGGCGGGGTAAGCGCAGCGAGGAAACCCCCGAGGTGATCTCGACTGCCGACGCCAGAGATGCGTTCGAAATGGCCCGCTCCGAGGCCGAGGAGATCCTCGCTGACGAGGCGACCGCTGCTTCTGCAGCGGTCGGCGACGACGCTAAGAGCGTCGTCGAGGGGGCCGCGCCTGAAGCCACGCCCGAGGCTACGGCTGAGGCTGCTCCGGCTGCTGAGGCCGCCGGGGCTGCCGTACCGGGCGACGACGTCCAGGAGGCCGTCGTCGAGGTGGCAGAAGGCACCGAAGCCGTAGCCGAGACCGTCGCTGCCGGTGCTGAAGCTGCTGTCGAAGCCGTCGAAGAGGCTGCTGCCCCTGAGGCTGTCACCGAAGCCACTGAGGAAGCCGCAGAGGCGGCGCCGGCTGCTGAGGCCGACGTAACCGAGACTGACGAAGGTGAGGTGAAGCCCGATGCTGATGCCTAAGCGCACCAAGTACCGCAAGGTCCAGAAGGGTCGCATGACCGGCAAGGCCAAGGGCGGCACCCGCGTCACTTTCGGTGAGTTCGGCCTGCAGGCTCAGGAGCCCGGCTGGATCACAGCCCGGCAGATCGAGGCGGCACGTGTTGCGATGACCCGCAAGATCAAGCGTGGCGGAAAGGTGTGGATCAACATCTTCCCGGACAAACCCGTAACCGAGAAACCTGCCGAGACCCGCATGGGCTCCGGCAAGGGCAATCCCGAGTACTGGGTCGCTGTGATCAAGCCGGGCCGAGTCATGTTCGAGCTCGCCGGTGTCGACGAGGCACTCGCCCGCGAAGCCATGCGGCTCGCCGGGAACAAGCTCCCGATCAAGACCAAGTTCGTGAGGCGGGAGGACTGATGAAGGCATTCGAACTCAGAGAGCTCGATGCTGATGAGCTCGCAGAAAAGCTAGACGAAGCCAAAGAAGAACTGTTCAACCTGCGGTTCCAGATGGCAACCAACCAGCTCGACAACACGGCCCGGCTTCGCCAGGTCCGTCGGGAGGTAGCCAGGATCAGCACGGTCATCCGTGAGCAAGAGATCGCCGCGTGGCAACGTCTCCAAGACGATTCCGGGGAGGTTGCCTGATGACCGAACGAGCAAATAGGAAGACCAGGGTCGGAGTGGTGATTTCCGATGTCCGGGACAAGACCGTTACGGTGGAGGTCGTCGATTCGAAGACGCACCCCAAGTACGGCAAGACCGTCCGGGTGCGGAAGAAGTTCCACGCTCACGACGAGCAGAACGATGCCCATCTCGGCGACACCGTTCGGATCGTAGAGACCCGACCCCTGTCAAAGACCAAGCGCTGGCGTGTCAGCGAAGTAGTGGAGAGAGCCCGATGATTCAGCAAGAAACGCGACTCAAGGTCGCGGACAACAGTGGAGCCCGCGAGCTTCTCTGTATCCGCGTGCTTGGGGGTTCATCGCGCCGCTACGCCGGTCTTGGTGACATCATCGTCGGCACCGTCAAAGACGCCATTCCTGGCGGCGGTGTCAAGAAGGGTGATGTCGTCAAGGCAGTCGTCGTGCGGACCCGCAAGGAAAGCCGCCGTAAGGACGGCACCTACATCCGCTTCGACGACAACGCATGTGTGATCATCAACGATCAGCAGCAGGCCCGCGGCACTCGCATCTTCGGCCCGGTCGGCCGCGAGCTGCGCGAGAAGAAGTTCATGCGCATCGTCTCGATGGCTCCGGAGGTGCTGTGATGAAGCTCAAGACCGGTGACACAGTGAAGATCATTGCCGGCAAGGACAAGGGTGTCGAGAGCAAGATCGCCCGCGTCATTGCGGACAAGAACCGTGTGATCGTCGAAGGCGTGGCTACGGCCAAGCGGCACCAGCGGCCGCAAGGTCAGACCATGCAGGGCGGCATCATCGACAAGGACATGCCTATCCACGCGTCCAACGTGATGATCGTCTGCCCGGACTGCGGACCGACCAAGATCGGTGCCCGCCGCGACGACGAAGGCCGCAAACTGCGGGTGTGCCGCAAGTGCGGGAGGGACCTCGGATGATTCCTCGTCTCAAAGAGAAGTACGACGCTGAGATCAAGGAGCAGCTCCAGAAGGATCTCGGTCTCGAAAACGTAATGCAGGTTCCGCGCCTGGAGAAGATCGTCGTCAACATGGGAGTTGGTGACGTGGTCCAGGACGGCAAGCTGATCAATGGTGCAGTCGAGGATCTGCGGATCATCACGGGACAGCACCCCAAGGTGAGCCGTGCTCGCAAGTCCATCGCCAACTTCAAGTTGCGCGAAGGTCTGCCGGTTGGTGCGTCGGTGACGCTGCGAGGCCCCCGAATGTGGGAGTTCTTCGATCGGCTCGTCTCCGCCGCCATTCCGCGGATTCGTGACTTCCGGGGTCTCAGCCCGAAGGGCTTCGACGGCCGGGGCAACTACAGCTTCGGTGTCGACGAGCAGCTGATCTTCCCGGAGATCAACTACGACAAGGTTCAGAAGGTACGCGGCATGGATATCACGTTCGTGACGTCCGCCGAGAGCGACGAGCAGGGGAAGGCCCTCCTCGACGCCTTCGGTTTCCCGTTCCGTCAACAACAGGCAGGTGTGTGATGGCGAAGAAGTCGATGATCGCCAAGGCAAACCGTAAGCCGAAGTACAAAGTTCGTGCTTACAACCGCTGCCGGCGATGCGGTCGTCCCCGCGCCTACATGCGCAAGTTTGGGATGTGCCGGATTTGTGTTCGTGAGCTCGCCCATCGCGGGGAGCTCCCTGGAGTCAGAAAGGCGTCTTGGTAATGCATACAGATCCAATCGCCGACATGCTGACGCGGATTCGTAACGCCAACACGGCGTTGCATCCCCAGGTTTCAATGCCGTCGTCGAAGCTCAAGGAGGAGATCGCCAAGATCCTCGCCGCTGAGGGCTACGTCGACAGCTACAAGGTAGAAGACGCCAAGGTTGGCAAAAAGCTGACCGTGATGCTCCGGTACTCGAACGATCGCGACCGGGTGTTGCAGGGTCTACGCCGCGTCTCGACTCCAGGTCACCGCATCTACAAGGGCGCAACCGACCTCGAGCGGGTACGAGGCGGCATCGGAGTTTCGATCGTCTCGACCTCCGATGGCTTGCTGACCGACCGTGAGGCCCGTCGTCGCAACGTCGGCGGCGAAGTCCTGTGTGAGGTTTGGTAATGAGCCGCATTGGTAACAACCCAGTGCCCCTCCCCGGCGGGGTCGAGATCAAGGTCGATGGACCTGGGGTCTCGGTCAAGGGCGCCAAGGGGACGCTCGAGCGTGAGTTCGACTCGCGGATCTCGTTCAACGTCGGAGACAGCGAGATCGAGGTCGTCCGCGCCGACGACAACCGTGAGACCCGGGCTCTGCATGGGCTCAGCCGGGCGCTGCTCAACAACATGGTCGTCGGTGTGTCCGAGGGCTATCGCAAGGATCTCGAGATGGTCGGCGTCGGCTACCGAGCCTCACTGAAGGGCAAGTCGATCGAACTCCTGGTTGGGTTCTCCCATCCCGTGATGGTCGAGGCGCCGGAGGGGATCACCTTCGAGGTGCCCGAGGCGACGAAGATCAGCGTCATCGGTATTGACAAGCAAAAGGTGGGCCAGGTAGCCGCCGACATCCGCAAGATCCGTCCCCCTGAGCCGTACAAGGGCAAGGGGATCCGGTATGCGGGCGAGCACGTGCGCCGCAAGGCCGGTAAGGCAGGAGTCACAGCATGAGAGGCACGAGGGCAGACGCTCGTCGTCGTCGCCACGATCGGGTGCGCAAGAACGTTTACGGCAACTCCGATCGTCCCCGTCTGGCGGTCTTCCGGTCGAACCGGTACATCTACGCGCAGATCATCGACGACGATTCCGGCCGTACGCTGGTCGCGGCGTCATCTCAAGAGAAGAAGCTACGCAAGAAGACCTTGTCCACGGACACCGCTGCCGAGGTAGGCAAGCTGGTCGCCGCCCGCGCCGAAGAGGCCGGGGTCGAGACCGTCGTGTTCGACCGAGGCGGGTTTCCCTATCACGGCCGGGTCAAAGCCCTGGCCGACGCTGCCCGCGAGGGCGGCCTGAAGTTCTAGGCAGACACAGGAGTAAGCGGTGACGACACAGAATCCACAAGACGGCGGGCGCGGCCCCCAGGACCGCGGCCGCGGCCAAGGTGGCGGCCGTGACCAAGGTGGCGGTCGCGATCGGCGCGGTCAAGGTGGTCGCCGGCGCGAACCGCGACCCCGCGAGGTCCCCGAGTTCGACGAGCGGGTCATTGCGATCAACCGCGTTGCCAAGGTCGTAAAGGGTGGCCGTCGCTTCTCGTTCACCGCGCTCGTGACCGTCGGCGACGGCAAGGGCCGGGTCGGCGTCGGCTACGGCAAGGCAAAAGAAGTCCCGGCGGCCATCCAGAAGGGCATGGAACTGGCCCGCAAGGACATGGTTGCGGTCCCGATGGCGGGGCAGACCATCATCCATGAGATCACAGGTGTGCACGGTGCATCTCGAGTTCTGCTCAAGCCCGCAGCACCTGGTACCGGTGTCATCGCCGGTGGCGCCGTCAGGCAGATTCTCGAGGCCGCCGGTATCCGCGACGTACTCGCCAAGTCGCAGGGGTCGCCGACGCACATCAACGTTGCCAAGGCCACGATGGAGGCATTGCTCGGTCAGCAGCGTCCCGATGAGGTCGCCAAGGCCCGGGGCAAGCGTGCCGAGGAGATCTTCCCGCCGGCACTGCTCGCCGCCTACAACTCGGCCGAGCTGATGAGGACCGAGGTAGGTAAGAAGTAATGGCGAAGACACTCAAGATCACCCTGGTGAAGAGCACCATCGGTGAGAAGCCCAAGACCAGGGCAACAGTGGAGACGCTGGGTCTGCGCAAGATCCGCCAGTCCGTAGAGCGTCCCGATACGCCCGATGTGCGCGGGCTAGTCCACCGCGCTCGGCATCTGCTGGACGTGGAGGAAGTCTGATGAAACTGCACCATCTCCGCCCCGCTGAGGGGTCGAAGAAGCGCAAGATAAGGGTCGGCCGTGGTGAGGCCGGGAGGCGGGGCAAGACCGCCGGCCGGGGCACCAAGGGTCAGAAGGCGCGCAGCAAGGTCCGTCCCGGCTTTGAGGGCGGTCAGATGCCGTTGCAGCGGCGTCTGCCCAAGCTGAAGGGCTTCAAGAACCGCAACAAGGTCGTGTTCGCAGTTGTCAACGTTGAGCGTCTCAACGAGTTTCGGGCCGGATCCACGGTGACTCCGGACGTCCTCCGCGAGCGCGGCCTCGCCAAAAAGCGCGGCCCGATCAAGATCCTCGGTGAGGGCGAGATCGAGAAGGCACTGACCGTGCACGCTCACTCGTTCAGCCTCGGAGCCGTTGAGAAGATCAAGGCTGCCGGTGGCTCGACCGAGGTCGTGTCCTGATAGCGCAACCTATCTGAACCGCTAACGTCCACCCCGAGAGGCATCCCCAGAGGTAATCGCAAAATGCTGTCAGTTTTCCGAAACATGTTCCGGATCAAGGATCTTCGCAACAAGATCCTGTTCACCTTGATGATCTTTGCGATCTACCGGTTGGGCGCTGCCGTGCCCGTGCCGGGTATCGACCTCGGCCAGCTCGAGGTTGCCCGGTCCCAGGCCGAAGAGACCGGTTTCCTTGGTCTGCTGAACCTGTTCAGCGGTGGCGCCATCGAGAACCTGTCGGTGTTCTCGCTTGGCATCATGCCGTACATCACGGCGTCCATCATCATGCAGCTGCTGGCCGTTGTGATCCCGAAGCTGCAATCCCTCCAGGACGAAGGTGAGACCGGCCGCAAGGTGATCACACAGTGGACCCGGTACCTGACGGTGGCGATTGCCCTCATCCAGTCCACGAGCTTCACCTTCCTCTTCCACAACGGGAGCTTCTTCGGGGCCGACCTGGTTCCCGACTACACGCTGCGCAACGTGTTGACGATCATCATCACGATGACGGCGGGGACCGCATTGATCATGTGGTTGGGGGAGCTGATCACACAGCGCGGAATCGGCAACGGCATGTCGCTGATCATCTTCGTGAGCATCGTGAGCCAGTTGCCGAGCCAGTTCGGGATCCTGTGGACGAACTCGCAGACATACGAGTTCGTCATCATCACCGCCGTCATGCTGGTACTGACCGTGGGAATCATCTTCATGGATCAGGGGCAACGGCGTATCCCGATCCAGTTCTCGCGCCGGGTGCGGGGACGCAAGGTCCTTGGTGGCCAGAGCACCTATATCCCGCTCAAGGTCAACATGGCAGGCGTCATCCC
>JASJBC010000032.1 GCA_030066715.1 Acidimicrobiia bacterium | reverse complement strand
ACCGGCCACTCCCCTCCCTTCGCCGAGTGGATGGTGCTCAGGATCAGGTAGTCGTCGTCGAGGTGCGGCGGACCGACCTCTGTGGTCGAGTGGGGAGGATCGAGCGTCACCTCGGCGAGGAAGCGGCTGCGGTCGCCGTATCCGGCTGCGATGTCGCGCAGCTGCGCCACGTCGGCGACCCGGACCGCCGCATCGTCGTAGCTGCGCTCAATGACGCCTTGCAGGAAAGGGGTGAGCCGCTCGATCTGCGCCCCCGGGTCGGTTTCCCCACGGCGACAGTCGCCGAGTGCGTCTTGCAGTTCGACGAGGAACAGCCGCGCTTCGGCGACAACAGGAAACGAGCTGTCGCAGAAGGCCCCGACGGGATCGGTGTTCGCCCCGAGATCATCCATGATGCGGCGTGCCGTCGCCGGGCCGACTCCGGGAATCAGCTGCAATACCCGGTGCCAGGCGAGCTCGTCTCTCGGGTTGTCGAGGATGCGCAGCATCGCCATCAGATCCTTGACATGAGCTGCCTCGAGAAACTTCAGGCCGCCGAACTTGGCATACGGAATCTGGCGCCGGCTCAGCTCGATCTCGAGACCATCGCTGTGATGGCCGGTGCGGAAGAGGACCGCCTGGTCCTGAAGCGGCACTCCCAGCTCTCTCATGTCCAGGATGCGATCACACACGTACTCCGCCTGCGCCGCCTCATCAACGCACGTGACGAGGGACGGCCGCGGGCCCGGCGCCCGGACCGACCAGAGCTGCTTCGGGAACGTGTCCGTCGCCGGAGCGATGACCGCGTTGGCGGCTGCGAGGATCTCCGGGGTGGAGCGGTAGTTCTGCTCGAGCTTGACGATTGTCGTCCCGGCGAAGGCCTCCGGGAACTCGACCATGTTGGCCACCGACGCAGCTCGGAACGAGTAAATGGCCTGGGCGTCGTCGCCGACGACGGTGACGTTGCCGTGACCCGACGCCAGCAGCCGCAGGATGTCGGCCTGAATCCGATTCGTGTCCTGGTATTCGTCGACGAGCACGTGATCGAACAGGGAGCGAATCGTCTCCCCTTGCGGCGACTCGAGCAGGGCTCGCCAGTACAGGAGCAGGTCGTCGAAATCGACGACGTTGTGCTCGCGCTTGCGCACGGTGTATTGCCGGAAGATCTCCTTCAACTCGTCTCCGTGATCACGACACCACGGGAAGCGCTCGTCGAGAACCGTCGTCAGCTTCTCCTGTGCGTTCACCGCCCGCGAATAGATGGCGAGAATCGTCTCCTTGCGTGGGAATCGGGTCTTGCCCTCCGCAAACCCCGACTCCGCCCGGAGCAGCCCAAACAGCCCGGCAGAGTCGCTCTGATCCAGCACGGTGAATCCGTCATTCAGCCCCACTGCGGTCGCATGCCTGCGCAGCAGCCTGTTAGCGATTGAGTGGAAGGTGCCTCCCCACACCCGACCGGTGGCCTGCCGATCCACCAGCCCGCCGGCCCGGCGCAGCATCTCCGCGGCGGCTCGCCTGGTGAACGTCAGCAGGAGAACCCGATCCGGGGAGACTCCTTCGTCGATGAGTCGGGCAACCCGGCTGGCCAGGGTCCGGGTCTTGCCGCTGCCGGCCCCGGCAATCACGAGCAACGGGCCGCCGTCATGGAGAACGGCGGAACGCTGCTCGTCGTTGAGGCCCGCCAGCCAAGGCGGTGGTTCGGGGACTGGTGCGAACATGTGTTCGATACTAGACCGAACCTGAACAGTCAGGAGGGAAATCTGGTACGGGCGACGACCACCCGCTGGTGGGTGCCGTAGGCCACCGTCTCCCCGCCCTCGGTCACCGTGAACTCAAACGTGAGACCCCGTCCGGTCACGTCCTTGACCTCGGCTCTCGCCTGGACAACCGCGCCAACGGCGGTCGCCTTCACGTGGTGGAGCTCCGCATGGATGCCGACGGACGTCTGGCCCTCCTCAAGGTGCTCGGCGATCGCAGCAACGGCAGCCTGCTCGGCGAGTGCCAGCACCCGAGGCGTAGCCAGCACCGGCACGTCCCCGGAGCCGTAGGCAATGGCGGTGTCCGCTGCGCTCACGGTGAGCGACACTTCTGCGGCTGCTCCGTTCATATCGCGGAGGCTACCGTGGGTCTGCGGAAACTGGAGGTACTCGATTGGTGACCATCGAGCGGAGAGATGAAGTCTTCGTCCTGACGATGGACGACGGCGAGAACCGGATGAATCGCGATTGGCTCGATGCCATGAACGGCGCACTCGACGAGGTCGACGCCGCTCCCGATCCGCTCGCCCTCGTCACGACCGGCGCCGGCAAGTTCTTCTCCAACGGGTTGGACCTGGAGTGGCTCCTCGGCGGCGGTGCCGACATGCCCGTCTTCGTCGCCGAAGTCGAGCGTCTCTTTGCCCGAGTGCTCGCCGCGCCGTACATCACCGTCGCTGCCTGCAACGGACACACGTTTGCGGCGGGGGCAATGCTGGCCCTGGCCCACGACTTTCGGGTGATGCGATCGGACCGAGGCTTCTTCTGTTTACCGGAGGTGGACATCAGGATCCCGTTCACGCCGGGGATGAACTCGCTGATCATGTCGCGCATGACTATCACTGCGGCCCATGAGGTCATGGTGACCGGCCGCCGTTTTGGTGGTGAAGACGCAGCTCGGCTCCACATAGTCCATCAGGCAGTCGGCGAGGCCGAAGTTCTGCCCACTGCGATCGCTATCGCCGCAACGCAAGCGGGGAAGGACCGCAACACCCTGGCCACCATCAAAGAGCGGATGTACGGCGAGACGATTCGCCTGCTGCAGAACAGCCCGGGTACCGAACCGGCATGATGACGGCAGAAGACGTGGTTGCAGCCCACGAGGCTCTACTGCGGCAAGGAATCGACTATTGGATCGGTGGCGGCTGGGGCATCGATGCACTGATCGGCGAACAGACCCGCGACCATGACGATCTCGACATCTCGATACCCAGCGGCTCCCTCGAAGCAGTCCTCGCCCTCCTGGACGAGATGGGGTTTCGGCCGCATACGAACTGGCTGCCGACCCGAATCGCGATGCGAGACGCGGCCGGGCGCGAGATCGACGTCCACCCGCTTGTGTTCGCAGCCGACGGCTCCGCATGGCTGCCGGGCGTCGACGGAGGCCGCTTCGACTATCCAGCCGATAGCTTCACTACAGGATCGATCGCAGACCGGAGCGTCCCCTGCATCAGCGCCTCCCTGCAGCAGATCTTCCATTCCGGTTACGAGCTTGCTGACAAAGACGTCGCCGACATGGCTGCGCTCCGCACCGCGGGGCTCCTTGCCGAAGACGCGCCGTGATGCATCCGATCGATCGGGGGGCCGCGATCATGGTGCGGCGCGGCCCCCGTCGCCTCCGCATCTTCCCCGAGGGGTGGGGTGATGCCGGCCACGTCGCACAACTCGGGGCCACCGCACCGCTGCTCGAGGATCCCCCCGACCTCGAGATCTCCTGGTCTTCGCCCAAGCATCTCGTCGACCGCACTTGCCGTGACGGGCGCTTCCCCGCCCCCACTGACGTCCCGGAGGCCGCACGCATGGCAACGGTCAGGCTGGTCGAGCCCATCGGAGGCACCGACAGAGTGTGCCTGCTCATGGCAGCTTGGAACGACCACGGGTACGACACGCGCCAGCTCCTCGCCGACGAGTTGCTCCCTCTCGGCGTCGGCAGCCTCATCCTCGAAATCCCCTACTACGGGAGCAGACGAATCACCGCACCATCGGCTCAACCCGTCCCCACGGTTGCCGACTTTGCCCGCATGGGGCTCGGTGCGGTCACCGAGGGCCGGGCGCTGCTCCGCCACTTCCGGGGCCGGTACCGACTCGGCGTGTCCGGCTACTCGATGGGCGGCAACATCGGCGCCGTAGTCGCGGCTACCGCCGGGTTCCCCGTTGCGATCGCACCGCTGGCCGCGTCGCACTCCCCCGGCCCGGTCTTCCTCGACGGCGTAATCAGCAACGGAATCGAATGGGATGCGCTGGGGGGCCGCGATCAGGAGGCCCGCCTCCGCTCTGCCCTGTCGTCCGTTTCGGTGCTGCGGTTGCCGGCCCCGCCGTGGTCCGCCTCCGCGGTGATGGTCATTGGCCGGTCGGATGGGTTCATTCCGCCGACCGCGGCGAAGGCGTTGCACGAGCACTGGCCGGGTTCCGAGTTTCGTGTTGTTGGCGGTGGTCATGCGACGGTCCTGTGGAGGCGGCGGAGCGCACTGGCCGCTGCGGTCGCCGACAGCTTCACCCGCATCGAGGGCTCTCCGACGGCGTAACCTGGGGGCATGGACGCTCTCGCTCTACAACGCATCGGCAACACCAACATCATCGCGCTCGAAGGCGACGTGACCCGACAGCCCGTTGAAGCCGTGGTCAACAGCGCAAACGAGAACCTGCAACACCGCGAGGGAGTGGCGACTGCCGTCGTCCGCACCGGCGGTCGCGTCATCCAGGAGGAGTCCGACACATGGGTCCGGGAGAATGGCCCCGTGGAGCCGGGAACCGCTGCGATCACCACAGGCGGGATGTTGCAGGCTTCGCACGTTATCCATGCGGTGGGTCCGTACTACGACGAGAATGGGAGCGATCCGATCCTGGCTGCGGCCATCACCGCGGCCCTAGACGCTGCCGAAGAGCATGGGTTGGAATCCGTCGCGATCCCGCTGATCTCCTCGGGCCTGCGCAACTACCCGCCCGGGCGCGCCGCCGAGGTCATCGTCGGGTCTGTCGCCGACTGGGTGAACGAGCACCCCGATGTTCTCACCGAGGTGCGTCTGGTTGGATTCGGCGAGCAGGATGCCGAGTTCTTTGCGAAGGCGCTGGCCTAGACCGCACGAGGTGGGACGAAGCCGGCACGAGCTCGCCTCCTCGCTCCTGCGCCATTGCGCCGGTCAACTCTCCCAACGCTCCCGGAGCGAATCACCAACGTGCGCGGTGTTCGCATATCTGATCGGTGTAATCGAGATGTGGCCTTCGTCGAGGGCCTGGAGATCTGAGCCGTCGACATCACCCTCGATGTGCAGCATGCCGTCGAAACTGTGCCGATAGATCCCGTTGTTGCCGGCGAAGAGCGCCCCGTACTTGGTTCTGGCCAGCGACGTCACCCGGCGTGCCGTCGCCTGATCCGCATCGGCCGGGATGTTGACGGACAGCACGTCGACGTTGGGCGGGAACCCGGTCTCGAGAATCGTAGCGACCATATCGGTGGCGATATCGGCGAGCCGGGTCCACATCTCGACGGCAGGTTCGGTGTAGACCCACCGCACCCACTCGTCCCAAACGCCGACCGACATCGCGGAGAAGGCGACGCCCCCCAGCCCTACGTTGGACGCTTCGACCGTCGCTCCGAGCGTACCGCTCCCCGTTGCGAACGCACTCCCCTTGTTGGATCCGATGTTGATGCCGGAGACGACCAGGTCGGGCGGTGACTCGAGGATGCCGAACGACCCAACATGCACACAGTCGGCCGGAAACCCGTCGACCGACCACATCTCGATGCCGCCACGCTCCACGGCGGTGGCCTGCACGGTCCCGACCCTGGTGATGGCTTTCCCGATCCAGCTCCGCTCTCCGCTCGGTGCGGCCACGGTGACCTGTCCCAGCCTGCCGAGAGCCGTGGCCAGGGGGACCAGGGCCGGAGCGTCGATACCGTCGTCGTTGGTGATCAGAAGACTCGTCATGGGGCGCAACCTTAACTGCGGGGGTATTCTTAGTCGATTCTTACTTGAAATCTGAGTCCATATGATATAGATTACGTGATGTAAGCAGATGAGATCATCTTTAGTGGAGGATTGAAGAATGCAGCTCGTACGTTTTGACCCCTTTGCCACGATGCGCGAGTTCGACCGTCTCTTCGAGGGTCGGCCGGCCAGCAATTGGATGCCGCGGGTTGACGTGTTCGATCAGGACAACGACCTGATGGTGCGCATCGAGGTCCCCGGCGTTGATCCGGAAAGCATCGAGGTGACCGTCGAGGGCGGCACGCTGACCGTCAAGGGCGGCCGCAACTTCACGACCGAGGAAACCAAGGCCAACTACCACCGCAAGGAGATCTTCGAGGGCTCGTTCGAGCGCACGATCCTGCTGCCGGACGGCGTCGACCCCGAGGCCGTCACCGCCACCAGCAAGGACGGCATCCTCGAGATCAGCATCCCGAAGCGGCCGGAGATCCTGCCTCGCAAGGTCTCCGTTGAGATTCAGCGCTAGCCCCTCTCCCTCTCCTCCCACTCGCTAAGCGCTGTAAGGGCCGGTCCGCATTCCCGCTGCGGACCGGCCCCACTCATTTCGGCATCCGTAGCTCGAATTTGCACGTAGAGTCGAGGTCACCATGACCGATCGCCCCCCAGCTCCCGACGAGGCAACTTCCGGGCTTGTTCGCAAGACGGGCGTCGCCGTTGCCGGCGGTGCGGTCACAGCCGCCGGCGTTGTCATGCTGGTGACCCCCGGGCCCGGAATCATCACAATCGCCCTGGGGCTCGGGATACTCAGCTCCGAGTTCGAAGCCCCACGCCGCGTCCTCACGAGGATCAGAAACAGGGGCCAGTGATATCGACTCCTAAGATGCCGGAATCAAGGAGGAGTCCCATGATCCACACCACCGAGGTCGTTGAGGTTGACGACGAACTGATCGCTGCGTTCGCGCGGCTCACGCCACAGCTCTCCTCTTCGAGCCCAGCGCCGGGGGCAGACGAGTTGGCGGCAATAGTGACGAGCCCGGCCACGGTGATGTTCATTGCGCGCAACTTCGATACCGGGGAGATCGTCGGCAGCCTGACCCTTGCGCTGTTCCGCATCCCCACCGGTCTGCGGGCGTGGATCGAGGATGTTGTCGTTGACGAAGCGGCCCGGGGCCAAGGTATCGGTGCCGCACTCAATCACGCAGCCCTCGAGCGCGCGCGGCAGGAGGGTGCGCGAACAGTCGACCTCACCTCACGACCGACCCGAGAGGCTGCAAATCGGCTGTACCAGCGGCTTGGCTTCGTGCCCCGCGAGACAAACGTCTACCGCTTCAGCCTGCAGGACTGACGGGAGGAAGCCAAGGCTGGGTCCGGAATAGCAAAGAACCCCGCACCGGAGTGCGGGGTTCCTGCAACTGGATTGGTTACTGTCTTGTCACTCGGCCGGCGGCAGGAGAACGCTGTCGATGACGTGGATCACGCCGTTGCTGCCGAAGATGTCGACGGCAACCACGTTCGCGTCGTTGACCATGACGTTGTCACCGTCGATGGTCACCAGCACGGTGGCACCGTTGACAGTCTCGACATCCTGGCCGTCCAGGGTCACGACCACCTCGGCCGGCGCATCGGCGGCGACTACGTGGTAGGTCAGGATCGAAGTCAGAGTCTCAGTGTCGGCGAGCAGCTCCTCAGCGCTGATGCCGAGAGCCTCGAGGGCGGCGGCGAACGCGTCCTCAGTCGGAGCGAAGACCGTGAACGGACCCTCGCCGGAGAGCACCTCATCGAGACCGGTTGCCTGCAGGGCAGCGACCAGAGTCGGGAACTCACCGCTCTCGACGGCGACATCAACGATAGTGCCGAGCTCCTCTGGGGCCTCGGTCGTGGTCGTCGTCGTGGTCGTCTCATCCACCATGTCGTCGTCCATTGCAACGCCGAGAGCCTCAGCGACGTCCGGCGGCAAGAGCACGGAGTTGATCACGTGGATGACACCGTTATCTGCCTCGAGGTCCGCAGAAACGACCTCGGCGCCGTCAACAGTGATCACACCGCTGTTGACCGCAATGCTCACGGACTGGCCGTTGACCGTCTCGACCATCTCGCCGTCGAGGGTCGAAACGAGCTGCGAATTCGCCTCTAGCGGCAGCACGTGATAGGTGAGGATCTGGGTCAGGGTATCGGTATCGGCAAGCAGTTCCTCGGCGGTGATGCCAAGAGCTGCAAACGCAGCGTCGAACGCTTCGTTGGTCGGGGCGAGCACCGTGAACGGGCCTTCACCGTCGAGGGTCTCGACGAGCCCTGCAGCCTCAATGGCGGCAACGAGGGTGCTGAATCCGCCGTTCTCGACGGCGAGGTCGACTACCGATGAACCCTCCGCCGGAGCCTCTGTGGTGGCCGGGGCGTCTGTAGTGGTTGTCTCGTCGGCATCATCGCCGCCGCAGGCAGCGGCTACGAGAGCAAGCACGAGGATGAAAGGTACGAGTCGTTTCCACATGATTTTCTATGGTCCTTTGTTGCTGACCGTCACTCGGTGACGGGATTTCAGTGCTAAATACGGACCAGACCGCGGGGATGGATGACTCGATCTCTTTTTTGCGGTGGCGCGCGGGAATCGCTGTGGCGGGTCGGTGGAGGTGAGATGAACCTACGAGTCGCCCCGCATCGGCGTCGCCAGTGAACTGTGGTCGAGGACGGCGAGAGCCCGATCGAGGTCGGCAATGATGTCATCCGGATGCTCGCCGCCCACATTGAGTCGGATCAGATTGGGCGGTACTGCGGCCAGCTCCCGGCCCTCGTCCCCCTGCTGTTGGTGAGTCGAGATGGCGGGGATGGTAGCGACGCTCTTGATCCTGCCCAGGTCGGTCGCTCGCCAGATCATCTCGAACCGATCGAAGACCTTGCGGGCTGCCGCCGCTCCCCCCTTGACCTCGAATGAGAGCAGATGACCGTACCGGTTCACCTCCGTGCCGTAGTCGTCGACCCCGTCGACGAGCCACATCATCCGAGCCGCAACGTCGTGGCCGGGCATCGATTCCACCCCGGGGTAGGCGACCCGATCGATGTGGTCGTGACCTTCGAGATACTGGGCAACCTGCATCGTGGTACTGGAGACCGAGTCCATGCGGTGCCGCAAGGTGCGCAAATCATTGATCGTCATCAGCGCATTGAAAGGACTCACACTGGGTCCGTGGTCGCGGAACGGCAGCAACTTGACGTACATGGCGAAGTTCTCGCGCATCTCATCGGGTCCGATGTCGGTGGTGATGTCGTGGCGAGCGATCACGGCGCCCCCGATGGCAAAGCCCGAGGAGGTCATCGACTTGGTGGTTGAGTGGACCACGATGTCCGCCCCAAAGGTGAGCGGTCGGGTGAGGGCTGGAGTCGCAACTGTGCTGTCGACGATCAGCGGGAGGCCGGCGGCGTGGGCGATGTTGGCCACGGCTGCGATGTCCATCACGCTCAGCGACGGGTTTGACGGAGTTTCGCCGTAGACGAAGCGAGTGTTCCCGTCGATCTTGTCTGCCCACTCACCGAGATCGAGCGGATCACGCACCCAGCGGATGTCGACACCACGCTCGGCGCCGTAGCGCTCCCCGAACAACATGAAGGTCCCGCCGTAGCAGCGGGCGCTGGCAACGATGTTGATGCCGGGATCGGGCTTCTCGAGGAAAGGATTGGTGGCCATGAACACAGCAGACATGCCGGAGGAGGTGGCAACTGCAGAGACATCGCCTTCGAACCCGTAGCCCTCGAGCAGCGCGAGGGTTTCTTCGAGGTAGTGGACAGTGGGATTGGCGATTCGGGAGTAGACCCAGGCGGGCATCAGGTAGGCGAGGGCCGCCTCCATGTGATCGCTGTTCTCGAAGTGCTCGGCTGAGCTCAAGTAGCCCGGCTCGACGATGCTCCCCTGGTTGGCGAGCGCCGCTTCCATGTTGTAGATGCCGTGGACGGCGATCGTGTCGAACTTCTTGGTCTTCATGACCGCCCGCTGTTGTGCCTCGGCGGCGGCCATCGCCTCGCCGCGGGCGACGTATTCGGCTACGCCATGCTCGCTCATGCTGTCTCCTCCTGACCGGCAACCGGCCCGAGGATCACTCGATGGGCAGTTGCTGCGTGGCCTTGATCTCGATCAAAACGAGGCTCGTGTTGATCCGCGCCATGCCGGGGATTGGCGTGAGCTTGTTCACCACAAACTCTTGCAGCTCGTCGCGGCTGCGAAACACCGCCTTCAGCAGGTAGTCGAACTCTCCTGTGATGTGATGGCATTCCAGCACTTCCGGCATGTCCTGCACCAGCTCCTTGAAGCGCTCGATCGCCTCGTACTGGTGCAACTGCAGCGAGACGTTGATGAAACAGACCATGTCGAAGCCAATGGCTTCCCGATCCAACAGCGTTGCATGCTGCCGGATGACGCCTGCACGCTCGAGCCGTCTGACCCGGGCGTGCGTCGCCGGAGCGGAAAGCCCGACCCGACGGGCCACCTCAGCGTTGCTCACACGGCCATCGGCCTGCAGCAGACGGAGGATGGTCTTGTCGGTTTCGTCAAGACTCACCTGCGCTTTCGACTGTATCACTGATAGCCCATCCTTGTGAATAGATATTCAGCCTTGCTTTTCAATGACTTTACTTCATTCGGTCAAGTGAGTCCATAGCGACTCATCATTCCGCTGCCGACGCCGGGGGCACCGCCGGACCGAACGATTGAAAGTGCTCAATTTCTACCTTGGAGAGGAATCATTTGACAAACTGAATTGTCAAATGAGAAACTAGCGCCATGACAACATCAACGACGGTGCTCGACAGCAACGAGGCGGTTCTGGCTGCGCTGACTCCGCTGCGCAGGCGCATCCTCGCCAAGCTGAGCGAACCAGGTTCTGCAAGCAGCCTGGCCCGGGAGCTCGGGCTCCCCCGACAGAAGGTGAATTACCACCTGCGCCAGCTGGAGAGCCACGGCTTGGTGCGGCTGATCGAGGAGAAGCAACGCCGGGGGCTGACGGAGCGAATCTACGAGGCGAGCGCAGAACGCATGTTCATCGACCCGGTCCTACTGACGCCCGGAGACCTCGGTGCCGCCGACAGCTTTGCGGCCGAGCAGCTGGCCGCCACGGCGGCACGGGCTGTCCACGACATCGGAACGCTGCTGCGGGCCGCCGCCGGTACGGGCCAGCGACTCGCAACCTTCACCCTCGACGGCGAGATGACCTTCGCCACACCGCAGGACCTCCGCAGCTTCGTCGCCGAGCTGGGCGAGCTCATGGCCCGCTACGACCGGCCCGCGGCGACGGGGGGAAGACGCCACCGCTTCATTGCTATGTCACATCCATCAACAACCCGGGAGGGAAACGAATGACCAGCAAGCCAGCCAAGGAACTCGAGTTCACAACCACCGTGGCCGCACCGATCGAGGCGGCCTGGGACGCGATCACAACAGCGCAAGGGCTTTCCGCTTGGTACGTCTCCAGCGCCGAGATCAGCCCCGAACTCGGAGGCGAACTGTCGATCTCGTTCGGCGAGGGACCTCCCGGCGTCTCCAAGATCGACGTGTGGGAGCCGCCGAGCCGGGTGCGCTTTGCGTACGTGCCGCAGGGCGGAATGGAGGTCGGCGACACGGAGGGAGGCAGCGAAGAATGGCTGCTGACCCACGAGGACGGCGTAACCACCGTCAGGTTGGTTCATTCCCTCCCCGACCCCGGAGTGGAGGACTGGGAGGGCTACTACGGCGACATCACCCGCGGCTGGAGGCTCTTCCTGGCGACCCTCCGCTTCTATGTCGAGCGCACTGAGCGCCGCGGTCGGGTTACGAGCCTCGCCGTGCCCAAGGTGACCGACAAGTCGGAAGCGGTGTGGCAACGCCTCCAGGACGAACTCGGGCTCGGGTCTGTCACCCCGGGGAGCACAACTTCGGTTTCGATAGGTGACGACACCGTCCCCGCTGTCGTGCTGGAAGCCGCTCCCCCGCTCGGCATCCTCCTCGACGTCGACGGCACGCTGCTGTTCGCCGATATCGAAGGCGGCGGCGACCACCGCATGCTCTACACGCTCGCATCGACATTCACCACCGACACCCCGGAGCAGAAGGCTCGCCGATCAGCACTCGTGGCGGCTGCGGAGCGCGCTGCGTCGGGCTAGCGCGCTCCGCAACGAGGCCACTACTCGGTGACTGTGATCTCGCCGTACATACCCATCGCCAGATGGGGCGGGCCGCCGGCCACCTGCGGCGGCCCGCCGTCGGCCGCGGCCGCTGCGGCCATGTACTCGTCGGGATCGGCCCCGGTGGGGATGGCACAGATGATCAGATACCGTCCGGGCTCCGTGAGCGTACCCGTGCCTTCGATGGCGATACCGTCGCCCTCAGGAGGAGCGATGATCACGGTTTCCACAAGCGGGAAGAACTGCGCCAGCTCCTCCGGTGGCAGCTGCACCAATTCGTCGGCGCTGCGCCGCTCGTCGTCGGGCAGCCGTATGGCCACGAGTTCGTGCAGCTCGACGCTGCTCTCATTGACGATGGTGAACGTCGAGCCGGCGGCTACCTGCTCGGGCAGGCCTGCGAAGCCGTAGTCGACGGCGCGCACGGCGACCGTCGTTGGTTCGCTGCTGCCGCTGCAGGCGCCAGCGAAAGCGAGCAGAGCAGCCAGCACGATGAGTGTCTTCCTCTTCATTCCCTTCCTCCTCAGAGTGCTTGGGGCGGGGGGCCCAGGATCTCGATGCCGTGCTTTCGATTCACCTCGGCGACTCGAGCAGGATCGATCGGACCGGGCGCCGGCAGGCTGGGGTCGGTCACTGGCGTCCCGAGTTCGGTGACCATGCGGTCAAACTCGGGGGTGACGGTGCTCGATGCTGTGATGCAGGAGAAGCGAGCCGTGTCGGAGAGGACTTGGAATGTGTGCGACCTCCCGTGAGGAAGGAACGCGTGTGCTCCCTCCTCAGCTTCGATCTCGATGTCCTCGGAACGAAACAGGATCCGGCCCGCCAGCACGATGAACAGCTCGTCCTCGTGGTCGTGGCGGTGCAGCGGGGGGCCGAAGCCCTTGGGTCCGACGAACTCGACCACGCTCAGCGAGCCTGCTGCTTGCCCACTGACTTTGACGGTGGCGAGATGGTTCAGGAAATGAAGGTGTTGGCCTTCATTGGTCGCGAGCACTGACGGCTCTGGGCGGACGGTTGCGTATTCGGTACTCATGGCGCCGATCGTGGCGCATGACCCTTTCGAAAACCTTATGACCGGAAGGGCTCTACCGCGACGCCAAGTTCAGCCATCGTGGTCTCCCAGACCTCATGAGCCCGTTCGGCCTCACCGGGCTCACCGGCGGCGAGCAGGGATTCGACCAACAACACGTGGGCGTGCTCGTCGTACTTGTCCGCAACGAGCAGACGCCGGGCCACCTCAGCAGCCAAGGAGTGGCGCTCCGCCGCAACGTGGCGCTGGGCAAGCCTGCGGGCAGAGGCCACAAACCGCGCCCGTACCTCGTCGCGGACCGGGCCGGCCCAATCCTCGAACAGGTCCTCGGGGAGAAACTCACCGCCGTAGGCGGCTACCACCGCCCCATCGTCCGCCGCTGCGTAGAACCGCTCGAGGTCGGTCTCCACCTCATCGAGATCGAGCTGGACGCTCTCCCGGCTGGCGATGACACCGCCACCCAGAACCCGACGCACAGCCGAGAGTTGCACAGATAGGCGCGCTCCCAGCCGTTGCCGATCACTCTCGTCCGGCCACAGTATGTCGCACAAGTGGTCCCTGGTGACCGGCCACCCGCGCGCAGTGACCAGCCGCTTGAGAAGCTGTCGGGCGCGCCGGGATCCCCAATCCGAAACCGGAACCTCCTCGTCGTTGACGATCACGGCGAAACGTCCCAGCGTCTCGATGCGCACCGTCGGATGGAAGCTCGGCACTTCCGGACGCGGCTTGACCTCGCCCGTCACAAAGCGCTCCAATTCCGTCATCCAAACATCGACGTCGCCGGCGTAGCCGAAGTGGTCTTCACCGTCCAGCTCAACGAGTCTCGCCCCGGCGATGTTGTCGGCCAGTTCCCGTCCCCATTCGACCGGCACGACGCGGTCGCCCTTCCGGTGCAGAACGAGCACCGGTAAGTCGAGCTCGGGCAGCACCTCGCGTACGTCCATCTCGAGGGTCAACTCGAGCAGATCGCGCAGCGAGTCTGTGCTGGCGGCGGCGCGCTCGTAACGCCGATGCCAGACCCGAAATCCCTGGTCGGACGCAAGCGAGGGAGCAAAGCCGTCAACGACGGGCGACTCCGTGGTTCCCCAAACGTCGGCGTAGCGGCGTTGCCGCTCCCGGTAGGCAGTGCGTTCCTCGGGGCTCATGTTGGGCGGCACGAGAGAAGGCCCGGACCCGAACAGAGTCATGCTCTCGACCCGATCCGGGAAAGTGGCCGCAAACAGAATGGCCATTGGCCCGCCCTCGGAGGCGGCAAAGAAGTGGGCGCGATCGACCCCGGCGTGATCCATCACCGCACGCAGGTCGTCGACACGCTCGTCGATGCCCGGCACATGGCTGCGCCGGTCGGACGCACCGGTGCTCCTTTTGTCGAAGTGCAAGAAGCGTGAAAACGAGGCGAATCTGTCGAACATGCGTCGCACCTCGGGCCGTTCCCAGGCGATCTCGATGTTCTGCGCCATTGGGGGAATCGCGACCAGGGTGACCGGCCCGTCGCCGAACACCTGGTAGGCGATTCGGGCCTCGCGGGCAGGGGCAAACCGGATGGGTGGTATCTCCGTCACGGCGGCTCCGGGGTCGCAAGCAGTTGGACGATGTTGCCGTCCGGATCGGCCAGCGTCGCCACGATTCCGCCCCAGGGCTCCATCTCGGGGGGACGCAGCGAGCGTGCTCCTCTCGCCATCGCCGCTTCGTAGTCGCCCTCGATGTCATCGGTGGCCAGGTTGATCATCAGGTGGAGCGGGTCGGTGCTTTCCCCGTCGAGATCCGAATGCACCGTGACCGTCAGCCGCTGCTCGCCGAACTCGAAGTTGACGAACCGCTCCCTGTCCGACCGGGGATGGAGCCCAAGGACATCGACGTAGAACGACCGCATCGCCGCAAAGCGGTCCGGTGTTGTGTGGACGATCACGCCTGCAAGCCCTCGGATCATGCCGAGAATCTAGCGATTGCCGACCTGATGTAGCCCCGGCATTCAACCAAGATGTCCTGCATGCCGATAAGGGACATATCCGACTGAGGAGTCACGGGTGGAGTTGAAGCGTCTTGCTGCCATGGTCGTGATCGTTGCCGTTGCGGTAACCGTGCTGCCGACGATCGCGGCGCCGATCGCCACTTCTGCCGCCGCCCAGGTCTGCCCCGAGCCGACCCTGTCCCCCGACGATCCGCGTGCGCAGTGGGTCGAGGGATCGATGGCTG
>JASJBC010000003.1 GCA_030066715.1 Acidimicrobiia bacterium | reverse complement strand
GGCGGCCTGACCGATGAGTGGCGACGGGGCAAGGGTGATGTCCGTGTCGATGCGCTGCACGAAGACGATCCCGAGCGCCATCACGGCGATGCCGGCGAGTATCGCCAGCCAGAAGGGCCAGCTGGTTTCCCGTTTCACTCGTCCGCCTCCACGTCGGCGAGGAGCTGCTCGGCGGCGGTCCTGATGTCGGCGGGCAGGTTTTCGTACTCGAGCAGGCGTTGCAGCGGCACGACGGCCCCTGCCGCGTCGCCGAGACCGTTGGCGCGGATGTTGGCCAGATACCAGAAGGCAATTCCTCCATCCGGCTGGATCTGCAGGCTCTCCTCGACGAGGGAGGCTGCCAGCGCAGCCTCGCCGGACAGGAAGGTCATCCACCCGACATTGGCGAGAGCAGCCGGATCCTTGATCTGCATGGTGTCGAGCACGTACAGATAGTGAGTGAGGGCGTTGCTGAAGTCGCCTGCGGCAAAGTACCGATCGGCAAGCGCCAGGCGCATGGGGGCGACATCGGGGTTCTGGGCCACTACTTCTTCCATCTGCTCGTTGCTGATGTCGTCGAGGTTCACACCCTCACCGGCGATGACGTCACCGGCCACACCCTCGGCAGCAGAGTTGTCCTCCGTGTTGCTGGCCACGAGCCACAACCCGATGCCGATGATCGCAACCAGCACAGCGCCGACGCCGAGCAGCCACCTCCCACTCAGCCGACCGGAGGTGTCTTCAGCAGTCGGCTCGTCGCCTCCTTCGGCCGCAGCGAGCAGCTCAGCTCGCTCCGTTTCATAGCGACGCCGCAGTTTCGCTGCCGTGGCGGCGTCGAGCTCACCCTGCTCGACCTGCTCGTCGATCTCAGCCAGATCACGCTCGGTCTGCGCCAGCCGCTCGGCAACCGGTCCAGTCGGCTGCGTCATGTCGTCCGCCTCTTCCATATGACCCATCCGCCGACAAGAAGCGCGGCAGACGGGACCAGCCAGAGAGCCAGCCCCCAGCCGGTGAGGGGCGGGTCGAGGAGAACCTGTTCGCCGTAGCTCGAGGCAAAGAAGTCGTAGATCTCGGCATCGGTCCAGCCGTCGTCGATCCTCTCTCGCACAATCAACACGAGGTCTCTGGCGACCTGGGAATCCGACTCGGCGAGAGATTGCCCATCGCACCACGGGCATGCGATCCGCTCGGCGAGACGCCGCTCCCGCTGTTCGGGATCCGCCTCTGCTGCCTCGGGCAACAGCCCAACCACGATGGTGACCAGGGCGAGACCCGCGATGACCCAGCCGGCGACACGACGCAGTCGATCAGACACGGGCGGCCGCCTTTGGCTCGGCTGCCTTGCGTTTGCGGGCAGCTACAGCCCAAACACCGCCACCGACCATGATGAGACCCCCGGTCCACAGCACCCACATGAGCGGGAACACCATCACATCGAGGACTACATCGTCACCGGGCACTGTGGCCAGCGCAACGAACACGTCCTCGCCGATGCCAGTCCGCACCGCGGGGGTAGCAACGGCAGGAGGGCGAGCGTAACGATTGAAGACCGGCTCGAGCGTTGCCAGCTCACGAGAGCAGTCGGCGTCGCGCAACGACAGTTGCGCACCCGTCACCTGGCGATTGGGCTCAGAGCGGGAGGTCGCCATCTCGTAGATGATGCAGTAGTCAGCAACCACGACGGCATCCCCCACCGCAACCCGGACCTGGTCGCGGCTCGCCAAGCCGCTGGAGGCAGCGATCCCGATCACGAGCAGCGCGACACCGATGTGAGCTATCTGACCACCCCAATACCCGGGGTCGCGGGTCAACACGCGGGCGACGGCAGCCCGCCTCGCTCCTTCGAGCTTGCGGACCTGCCGGAGAAACTCCTTGAGGATGGTGGCGATCACGAAAGAGCCGAGGATCAAGAGGATGACGACGGGAACAGAGCCGACGCCGGCCACCACGGAGATTGCCCCGACGACCAAACCCGCCAGCAACGGACCGGCGATTCGGGACCAGACGATGTCTCGCCTGGCATGCCGATACGGGGTCACCGATCCAACACCCATGGCAAGCAAGAGGAGGAAGGCGATCGGGAGACTCACCCGGTTGTAGTAGGGCGTCCCGACCGACACCCGCGCTCGGCCCATGGCCTCGAGGACTATCGGATACACAGTCCCTAGCAACACCGCCAGTGCCAGCACCGTCAGGATGAGGTTGTTGAGCAGGAACATCCCCTCCCGGCTTGCCACCGAATCGAGACGCGGTGCCGAGCCCAACAGGTGCGATCGGGCGGCGAACAGCGCCAATGAGCCGATGACGACGACCATCAGGAAGCCGAGGAGTACCGGCCCGACTTCCGATTGCGTGAACGAGTGGACCGAGATGATCGTGCCGGACCGGGTCAGGAAGGTTCCGAAGATGGTCAGCGAGAAGGTGGCGATCACCAGAATGAGATTCCAGGCCTGGAGCATTCCCCGCCGTCTTTGCACGACCGCCGAATGGATGAACGCGGTCGCCGCCAACCAGGGCAGCAGCGCTGCGTTCTCGACGGGGTCCCACGCCCAATAACCACCCCAGCCGAGCACCTCATACGACCACCAGGCGCCGAGCAGCATGCCGAAGCCCAGGAACGCCCACGCGATCACCGACCAGCGCCTGGTTCGCTCCAGCCACACGCTCCCCTGGTCCCCGCGGATCATCGCCGCGATTGCAAAAGCGAAAGGCGCCGTGAACCCGACGTAGCCCACGTACAGCATCGGGGGGTGGACCGCCATCAGGATGTGGTTCTGCAGCAGAGGGTTGGCCCCGGAACCATCGCCGGGGGCGACCGAGTTGACGAACGGAAGCCAGCTGGTCTCGGCGCACGACCTGCCCACTACCTCTGTGCACACCTCAAACGGATTCGCAACAGTGGCCATGAGCCCAAACCAGAAGAGGGAGACGACACCCGTAATCGACAGGGCCGTCAACCCCAGCCGGTCACCGTCCTGCACCGATCTGGCTACGAAATAGACGACGACAGCGAGGACGAGCCCCCAGAGAACGATGCTTCCCTCCAGAGCTGCCCACGCCCCGGCCAGCTTGAAGATGAGCGGCGTCGTCGTGCTGGAGTTGCCGGCAACATACGACAGGGTGAAGTCGTCACTGAGAATCCCCAGTTCCAGTGCAACAAAAGCGAGTATCGACCCGACCAGCAGCATCATCACAGGCAACCGCACCGCATCAGCCTTCGGCTCAGGTCGTGCCGCCTCGGACCAAGCTCGGAACACGAGGACAACGGAGGCGGCCGCCGCCAGCAGTATGGCGAGAAGTCCGATGGTGGCGATCACGACTCTTCCAGTTGGTGATCGACCGAGTCGTAGATCTGATTGTCCTCGGTCCGGTACTGCTCGTCGTGCCGGATCAGCATCGTGTCCGAACGGAAGGTCTCGCCGTCCCAGGTCCCCTCAACGATGACTCCTTGCCCCTCAGCGAACAACTGAGGAATCACCCCGGTGTGCTCGACCGGGAGGGCTTCCCGCCCATCGGTCACGGTCAGGACGAGCATCTCCCCTGATTCTTCGACCGTGCCGGCGACGACCTGGCCGCCGAGCCGAAGCCGATCCGAGGAGGGGGCGACTTCCGTGTAGAGCTCGGTGGGCGTGTGGAAATACACGAGATTGCTCGAGAGGTTGATCATCAGGATCACGAGGATGCCGAGCAACACGGAGGCGGGTAGGAGGAACTTCCAATAGCGACGGATCACGCGCTATCGCCCGCCTTTCGCCGCGCCGTCCGCAATCGCTGCGCCAGCCAACCGACGTACGCAAGCAGAGTCCCGTAGGTCAATATGTACCCGATCACCACGTACCTCATGCGCCACTCGATCCAATGCTCGGGGCGGAGACGGCGTCGCCGGCGACAGGCCCCTCCGTAGCCGCGGCCGCCTCGTGCGCTGCCAGGTCCAACTGGGCAAGCTCGTAGCGGTGTCGGAGCAGCGCGACGTAGACAACAGTGAAGGCGGCAACCGAGATGAGCAGTGCCGCAAGAATCGGCCCGTCCATCTGAATGTCCCGCGGCCGGAAGGTGTTCGTCTGGTGGAGCGTGCGCCACCAGGTGACCGAGAAGTGCACCGGGATGAGCTGAACGAGCCCGAGGATCCCGAGCACCGAAGATCGCCTGGCCCGGGCCTCAGGGTCGGGGATCGCACGCCGCAGCGCAAGGTATCCGATGTAGACAAAGAGCATGATGGCGGTGAGCGTCAACCTGGCATCCCACGTCCAGTAGACATTCCACGTCGCCTTGCCCCAGATCATGCCTCCGATGATGGCCACGGTGGTGAAGACAACCCCGATCTCGGCCGACGACCCGGCGATCAGATCCCAGTTCAGCTTCTTCGTGACCAGATAGGCGATGCTGGCTATGAACGTCACGGCAAAGGCCAAATACGCCAGCCAGATCGTCGGCACATGGATGAACAGCATGCGGGCCGAATCCCCCTGCGCCTCCACCCTCGGGCTTGTCATCGCAAACACGAGAGCGCCGACAACGGCCACCACTGCTGCGATATCGAGCCAACTGGGGCGACGTCGGGATGTCATCGGGTCTCCTGTAGGGGTCTTGCTGTGATCACTCCGACGATCGCCAGCACGAGAACGACGATCACCATGAGTATCAGCCAGGACAGATTACCCCCGTCACCACCTATAGATTCGACGGTCTGGGTGGCGCCGAGCAGCAGAGGTACCGCCAACGGGGTAACGAGCAGCGGCACCAGCGCCGGTCCCGCTTGCACGCTGGCGGCGATGGCGCCGGACAGCGTTCCCAACTCGGCGAGCCCAATTGCGGTCAACGGCATCACGAGGACCATCCAACCCCAGCCCGACAAATCGAGCCCGTAGAGGGCAACGGCCACGGCGCCCATGACGACCTCGAACACGAGCAGGAGAACCGCAGTCGCCATGGATTTGCCGGTGAACTCGGCTACCGGGTCGACGCCGAGCAGGGCGATTGCGTCCCTTTGCGCCGGCGTCTCGATGTTCGTTCTCCGGACTGCGGTCAATACGCCGAAGAGCATGACCACGACAAAGAGCATTCCGGTTCCGATCCGTTCCAGGACATCCTGGTTGATTCCAACCGCAAGCGGCACGAGCAGGAGGGCTATCGCCCCAAACGGAATCGTCACCCAGGCGACCTCGCCGGAGTGCCGCTCCCGATCGAGATCGCGCCGGGCCACAGCCAGGGCCTGTCGCCAGAAGTGATCACTCATTGACGGTCCCTCCCGCCAGCTCCGCCGTCCGCGTCACCATCGGGGCAACGCGGGCGACATCGTGAGATACCAGCACCACTGCCCCCGAACGCTCCAGCACGCCCGCGACGATATGCTCCACCAGCTCGATGGCGCTCGGATCGAGAGCGGAGTGGGGCTCGTCCAGCAACAGGAGATCGGGTTCGAGCATGATCTCTCGGGCAAACTCGACCCGGCGTTGCATCCCGTGGGAAGCCTCACCGGCCCGGCGATCTGCCGCCAATCCGAGCCCAACCGTTTCGAGGGCTTTCCGGGCTGCGGGGATGGGGACTCCCGCAATTCGGGCCGAGAACTCGAGGTTGCCGAGGAGACTCAGCTCGGGGTACAGGGCAGGCAGGTGACCAATCAGCCCCAGACGCGGACGGATGTCGAATCGATCCTGTGAATCTAGGTCGGTTCCCAACACGTACGCCCGGCCACCGGACGGCCGGAGCAGAGTGGCGATGACGCGGAGCAGAGTCGTCTTGCCTGCCCCATTGGACCCAAACAGCCCGACCGATTCGCCGGGAGCCACGGCGAGATCGACGTCCCTGAGTATCGTGGCCAGGCCGATACGAACGGCAACACCGCTGAAATCGACATGGGGATGGGGCGCGGTCACAGTGGACGCAGTCTAAGTAGCAAGCGAGGCCCGAGGGGAATATTCACACATTCTTATGCGTTTCCCTTGTGACCGAGTAACAAAACCGGAGTGGATGCAATGGCAACTGTCAATCTGACCAAGGACACCTTCGAGGAGACGATCGTCAACAACGACATCGTGCTCGTCGACTTCTGGGCCGACTGGTGCGGCCCCTGCAAGATGTTCGCCCCAACCTACGAGAAGGTATCGGAGAACCACGAAGGCGTTGTGTTCGCCAAGGTCGACACCGAGGCCGAGCAGGAGCTGGCGGCGTACTTCCAGATTCGCTCGATTCCTACGCTGATGATCTTCCGCGACCAGATCGGAATCTTCTCGCAGCCCGGCGCCCTGCCCGAAGCGGCGCTGGAGGACCTGATCAAGCAGACGCAGGGCCTCGACATGGACGAGGTCCGCAAGGAGATCGCCGAACAGTCCGCAGAGCACGATCACGATCACGCTCACTGATCGGAGAAAACGAACTGAGGGCCCGGCCGATGGCCGGGCTCTCTTGCGTTGTGCGGCTCACCTGTTGATCAGGTGAGCAACCAGAGCCTGAGCGGCTGCGACATTGGGACGCTCCACCTCGACACGATGAACGACGGGCGCCCCGAAAGGGCCCGGCTCGGTGAGGACATTCGCCGGTATCTCGGCATCTTCGAGCAATCCCCACGCCTCCTCCGCGATCGACCTGTCAGCGAACTCGGCGATCGGAACGAGCTTGTCTTTGTTCCAGAAGGGCACTACCCCGCCGCTCCTCCCGTGAAGTTCCAGCTCTCCAGGTGCAGGCTCGGCACGTGCGTGAACCCCGGTCCGAATTCGGAGTCGGCAAACCGCGAGTCGTTGCCGATCGCATGAACGCGCCCCTGCGTCAGGGCTTCGACAAACGACTGCGTGAACCGCAGGTTCGTGACTGCACCGGTGATCTTGCCGTTCTCGATCATGAAAGTGCCGTTGCGGGTGAGCCCGGTCACCGCCAGGGTCTTCGGGTCCAGGACTCGGCAGTAGTTGAAGGTGGACACGTAAAGACCGCGATCGACCGAGGCGATCATCTCCTCGACCGACTTCTCACCCTCGGCGAGGAACAAGTGCGTCGGGATCGGCCCCCACTGCTCCGATCCCGGATCGCCATGGCCGGTCGAATGCACCCCCGCCTTGGTCGCCGTGCGACGATCGTGGGCAACGCCCTTGGTGACACCGTTCGTGACCAGCTCCAGGCGCTGCCGCGGCGTTCCTTCTGCGTCAAAGCCGACACCAAGCGCGCGCGGATCGTTGGCGTGGTCGAAGAAGTTGATCGAAGCATCGAATTGCTTCTCGCCGAGCTCGACGAATGACTGCCCCTCAGCATGTTGCTTGCCGTTGAAGCCGTAGAACGACAGGAAGATGCCAATCGTCCCTACGCACTCGGGAGCCAGCACGACCTCGTACTCGCCCGGCTTGAGATCGAAGGCGTCCAGGCCTTGCTGCGCCCGACCGGCGGCCAGTGCTCCAACCGCGGCACCGTCGAGGTCGCCGAAGTGCTTTGAGGTTGCGTGACCTGATCCGGCCGAGGCGCCGGTCTGGTGAATGCCATCGATCGTGGCCCTTGTGTACCGGCCGAAAGCGCGGTGACCGGCCGTGTTGACGAAGGCGACGTTGTGGCCCATGGTCTCGCAGAACCCGGCGGCACGCATCTCCGGTCCGGCCGCGACGAAGTCGGCCACTTTGCCGGCACGATCCGCAGGAGTGGCTTCGGCCGTCGCCTCGTCGTAGTGCTTCGGATCGGTTACGTCCAGTGGCGGTGTCAGGCCGGGCCAGTTCTCGTCGACCCTCTGCAATGCTGCAATCTCGATAGTGTCGTCGACGAAGCCGTCGAGATTGTCGAGGCTGGTTGTCCTGGCGGCGTTGACCCGGCCGTCGACGGCAACGCGAAGGGAAACCTCGTATCCCTCTTCGGCGACGTTCTGGTGGATGAACGAGTTGGCGAACCGGGTCAGCGCGGAAACGCCGCCGCCGACAACGATCTCGGCCTCCGCCCGATCACCGACCGTGTCGAGCACATGGCTGGCGAGTTCGATCGTGCGGTTCATGCGCGCACCCCCACTCTCACGGTGGCAAACCTTCCTGGTGCTGCCGAATGACCTGTGTGTGCCACCTGCATGGGTTGTCCCTTTCCACAGTTGGGCGTACCCCAATGCACCCACTCGTCGCCACCGGCAAGCATGTCGAGCTGCGCCCAGAACTGCGGGGTGATGCCGGTGTAGGTCGGGTTCTTCACCATCCGACCCAGCTTGCCGTTCTTCACCTCCCAGCCGATCTCACAGCCGAACTGGAAGTTGAGCCGCTTGTCGTCGATCGACCAGGAGCGGTTGGTCGCCATATAGACGCCGTCTTTGGTGTCGGCGACGATCTCATCGAGGCTCGAATCCCCGGGCAGGATCCCGACGTTGGTCATCCGCACCATCGGGAGGCGGTTGTAGCCGTCGGCGCGAACCATGCCGCCAGGAGGAAGACCGGCAATCGAGGCCGAGTCACGACCGGACAGAACACCCGTCCAGGTGCCTTCTTTGACGATGTCGACGCGCTGTGCCGCAGTGCCCTCATCGTCGTAGCCGAAGGTCCCCAATGCCCCCGGCAGTGTTGCGTCTGCGGTGATGTTCATCAGCGGCGACCCGTACTTGTGAGTGTGCAGCTTCTCCAACTCCAGGTGCGAGGTCCCGGCGAAGGCTGCCTCCCAGCCGAGGATGCGATCGAGTTCGATGGCGTGCCCCACCGACTCGTGGATCTGCAACGCAAGTTGCGAGCCCTCCAGGATCAGTGACTTCTCGCCCTCCTCCAACTCCGGAGCGCTGAGCAGGGCGGCGGCTTCCTCGGCGATTCGCCCTGCGTTGCCGAGATAGTCCCACCGACGCACCGTCTCGTAGCCGCCCGTCTCGTATTGGCCGAAGGACTGCGGATAGGACCGCCGCTGGGTCTCGCCGTCACCGAGTGCAGTGGCGTCGTAACCACCACCGGATTCCACGAGGTGCTGATGGATGCGATGACCCTGCGAAGAGACGAACCACTTGTTTGTGTCCCAGAACGAGAGGTTGCCGCTGGCCAGCGCGATTCCGTCCACCTCTTGCATGGTCTTGGTCACGGCGATCAGCAGGTCGACCTTCTCCGCAACGGGAATCGCAAAGGGATCCTCGTCGTGAGGCGTCTCGTAGTGATCCTCGACAACCGGAATATCGGCCAGCGGCATGTCGGGACCCGGCACCGATGCTGAGGCCCGCGAGATCGCTGCGCTCTGCTCCCCCGCCTTTCTCGCCGCCGCAGTGGTCATGTCCGACGTGGCGTAGAAGCCCCATCCCGAACCGGTCAGGGCGCGCACGCCGATGCCGGCGCGCTCCGCTTGGTCGATCGATTGTGGTTCAGCGTTGAGGACGGCGATCGATTGGTTCTTGCCGACGACAACCCTGGCGTCGGCATACTGGGCGCCGGCGGCGAGCGCCCCCTCGACGGCGGCCTGGGCGAGATCAAACACTGTGCAGACTCCCGATGGATTACTCGGATCGATGGTACCCGTCCCAGTTCGCCCGAGGTTTGTGACTCGACCCCCGCCGAGAGAGTCACAGCCGATCTAGACCGGACGAAGATCCAGCCTGAAGATGCTGTGCCCATCGACATACGAGTAGCCGAGATCCCCACCCATGCGGCGCGCCAACTCGCGCGAGATCGACAATCCCAAACCGAGCGAACCGAGCACCCGCTCGCCGCTCGATGCTTGGAAGTATGGATCGAAGATCGCCTCGCGATGCTCGAGCGAAACTCCTGCACCGTCATCGATGACCTCGACGAACGGACGTGTTCCGTGGCCTACCCGCAAGGAGATGTGCTCGCCGCCGTATCTGATGGCATTCGTGATGAGGTTGCGGACGATCTGCCTGACCCGGACGACATCGGCAGAGGCGCGCACACCGCGACCCTCGATGTCGATTTCTCCGAGCTCGGGATGAGAACGGCGGCAGTCCGCAAGTGCGTCCGCAACGGCCTGGTCGACATCGACTTCCTCCGCACCGATGGCGACCCGGCCGGATTCGATGTTCGCCGCAACCAGGAGATCCTCGACGATTGCGCTCAGCTCTGCGGATTGTGCCGCCACCAAACCGATCAGCTCCCGTGACTCGGACTCGGCGAACTGCTCCCAGTTGAGCGATAGCTCCTCCGACAGGCCGAACACTGCTGCGAGTGGTGTTCGCAACTCGTGGCTGACGCTGGCGATGAATCGGTCCTTGTCGGCAACCAGCCTCTCCAAACGCCTCTCCGTTGCCCGGAGCTGAGTCAGATCCATCAGGGAGACCGCCACACGAGAGAGGTCGCGACCCCTGCTGCTCTGCGGGACGATCCAACGCAGCCGGCACTCGAACGGTTGCCCGAGGTAGTTGACGCCGACAAAGTCGGCAGAATGCTCGTTGCCCCCTTCCCACAGTGTCAGGAACTGCTCCTCGAACGATCGCAGCACCTGCGGCGTGAGCTCGATGTCGCGAAAGCCACGCAGAATGGCGAGCATGGAAGGAGCCTTGAGCAACTCGACACCCGCAGCATTGACCCGACTCGTGCGGATGCTCATTATCGCTCGCTGCACATCCTCGGGATTGTCCGCCATGTGCCGCCTGAGGTCCGTGACGCCGCTTGCTCGCAACCGGTCCAGCCACACCCCGACTGCAGTGAAGTCCTCCTCGCGCATCGGGGTCGGCGACCACTCGAACAGCGAGCGATAGCGCTCCTCCTGCTCCTTGAGGCGTCGCTGCGCTTCATCCACCGTTGCCCGGTCGGTGACCATGACGCCAACGAACGGCGTGCCGTCCATGGCAAACGCGTCGACCTCGACCAGGCGGTCGCTCGCGGTACGGGCAGACACCGGAGCCGCAGGGACACCCCGGCGCACACCCTCTGCGAGCCTCATCACCGCAGTGGCGCTGACGCTCCAGAATCCGTCGAGCAGACCCTTGCCCGCGTCGAGTTCGAGCATGTCCTTCGCCTGCCGATTGGCCTTCACGATCTGAAGGTCGTCGTCAACGATCAGGAGGGGTGTCTGCGCATTATCGAAGAAGGCCCCAAACGGGACCTCTGCACGTTCTGGAGTATCTGCTGCGACCACCCAAACTGCCTTCGGCTGATCCCACGGTATCGGCAGAATCCAGCACGCACCAAAGGAGGCTCTGGCCGGCAGATGGCTCAGAAACGAACTATGACGTCCTCCAGTGGTTTGCGCCGGAGGGCAGGTACCCGGCAGTCGGGCGCCGGGTAGCCGATGGGGAAGAGAGCAAACGGGCGCTCGTTCTCCGGCCGCTCGAGAGCCCTGGTCAGAAACGCCATGGGGCTCGGGGTGTGGGTCAGCGTGGCCAGCCCCATGTTGTGCAGCGCAGCAATGAACAAGCCGGCGGCGATACCGACGGACTCCTTGACGTAGTAGTTCTTCTCAGTGTCTCCGGACGCGGTGATCGAGTACCGCTGCTCGAAGAGCACGACGATCCACGGCACCTTGTCCAGATACGGCTTGCTCGAGGTCGTGCCCAACGGCTCCAAGGCTTCGCGCCAGGAAGCGGGAAGACGGCCGCCCTCGTAGTTCTCACGCTCTTCCTTCTCTGCGGCGACCCGGATCCTCGTCTTGATGTCCTGATCACCGACCTTCACGAAGGTCCAGGGTTGCCGATGTGCGCCGGAAGGAGCGGTCGACGCAGTACGGATCGCCGTCTCCACGAGATGCCCCGGCACCGGGTCGGAGGAGAACTGGCGCACGCTGCGCCTCTGGTCGAGCAGTGCGTAGAAGTCTGCAGCCCGGCGGGTCATCTGCGCTTCATCGAGCCGGGTGAACTCGTAGGCAATCGTCTCGGCACTCATGGCCGCCCCCCTCTCTCAGGTAGCCGGACACTAACGAAGGGTCTCCCCACCCGCCAGCACTCCGACAGAATTGGAGCCGGGTGCGATACCCGGCTCCAATCCCTGTGCAGTTGATCGTCTAGCCCCAACTCGGTCCAAAGAAGTCCACGGGCGGCTGAGTGCCTCTCGAGAAGGTCCAGGATGGACCGGCCAAAATGGTGTCGTCCTCAGCAACGACATCCGTCACGTCCTCCGGGGCCGCGTTGGCCGTCCAGCTGTTGCCGATGACGCTGAAGGCCAGTGAGACAACAAGAGCAATCGCAACAATCAGGGCGACTACGCGCCGATTCCGCAGCCAGGGCAGGACGTTCGTGGTCAGCATCCGTGCAACCTCCAAGAAGTGTTTGTCGAACCTGCTTCTGATCGGCACCGGGCCGTCGCTTCCTTGAGAGCCAAAAGCATCGGTTCCGCAAGGACTAGTCGGACTAGTCCTTGGGCGCCAAGCGCCAATGGCGTTCAAGTTTGTCGTGGAGATGCCGACGGATTCTGGAGCGGCCCGACAGCCAAACGACACGGAGGTCCAGACGGTGAGCTCATCCCCTGCCTCTGAGCAGGAGCCACAGCCCGGACCGACGGAACTGGTTGACAAGCCGGAGACGATGTTGGCGGCTGCTGCGGCCACGCCCCCAGAGCCGACTGTCTGGGCCATCCCGCTCCTCATCGCCGGCATGCTCCTCTCCGCCGCGATCGGATATCTCGCGCTACTCCGAGTCGACGCCCCGGTTGGCGCCCCCGGCAGCATCAGCTGGTGGGGCCTCGTCATCGGCTTCACGATTTCGGAGAGCCTCGTGATTCACCTTCCGGTGCAACGCGATTCGCACACGATCTCCATGAGCGAGGTGCCCCTGGTACTTGGACTCGCCCTGGCGTCGCCGTCGGCAGTGATCATCGGGCGGGTGCTTGCCGGCGTTGCGGTGCAGACAACACGAAAGCAGCCGCTGCTCAAGCTCACCTTCAACCTCGCTTTGTTTGCCCTGGAGACCACCGTCGCCCTCGCGATCTACAGGGCGATCCTGGGGGCGGCTAGTCCGTCCTCGCCCATCGGTTGGCTGGCTGCAATGGCCGGGGTGGGTCTGGCAGTGATCGTCTCGGCCGGCCTCGTCGACATCGTCATTGCGCTCAGCGAGAGACGCCGGCGATTTGCGGAGATCGTGCGCTGCTTTGCGGTGGGATCACTCATCAGCATCGCCGTCGGGTTTCTGGGAACGATCGCCGTCGTTGTCCTCGAGTACGAGCCTCGGGCCATACCGCTCCTGGCTATCGCCATGGCGTTCTTCTTCATACTGTTCCGCACATTTGGCGCGCTCAGCCGTCGCCACGACGACCTGAGTTCGCTCTACGCCTTCACCAATCAGATGGACGGCACGCTGGGTGGCCGCGACATCGCCGTTATCACCCTGCGCGAGGCGATCTCGATTCTGCGGGCGGAGCACGGCGAGATAATCCTGTCCAACCCCGCCGACTCGCATGCCTCCTATCTCGGGTTCTCCGCCGGCCACGACCCGGCGGTACGCCGGATGCCCGTTACCGAGGTGACCGAGCTGTTTGAGATCTCGATGGGACCGAAGAACGAGAGGATCTACGGGCCCGAGACCAAGGACAGCCGGCTGCGCATCTCCTTGGGCGGGGACTCGGTGTGCGGGATGATCGCTCCGATCCGGCACGGAGACGGTTCTACCGGTGTCCTAGTGATGACCGGCCGGACGGGAATCACCCGGCGGTTCTCCTTGGCCGACCTCGAGTTGCTGGACACGATCGCAAATCACGCCAGCTTGACGCTTGAACGCGCCAATGTCATCGAGCAGCTGCGGACTGAGATCACAGAGAAGCTCGACGTCATCCGCTCCAAGGACCAGTTGATTGCCGCCGTGAGTCACGAGCTCCGCACTCCGCTCACCGGCGTACTGGGCTTTGCGGAGATGCTCCGCGACAGCCGGAGCGACTTCAGCCCCGAGGACGAGGACGCCATGCTCCGCTCCATCGCGGAAGAGGCGGGCGATCTGACGAATCTGGTGGAAGACCTGCTCACTGCGGCGCGTGCCCAGATGGGCTCCCTCACCATCGTTCCGGGCGAGGTCGCACTGCGCCCGCTCATCAGCAGAGTGGTGGAGACGACCTCGGGCTCGGCCCACCACGTCGTGGTCAACGGTCCCAATGTCTCCGTGTGGGCCGACGACGGAAGGGTGCGGCAGATCCTGCGGAACCTGATCACCAACGCACAGCGCTACGGCGGGCATCAGATCCATGTCGCCACCCATGTTGCCGGCGAGAAAGCCCACATCCGGGTCAGCGACAACGGAGACGGGATACCCGAGGACGATCAGGAACGCATCTTCGCACCCTACGAGAGCGCCCACGACCCCGGCACCCAGCCCGGCTCGCTTGGTCTCGGGCTCGCCATCTCCCGCTCCCTGGCCAGGCTCATGGACGGGGATCTGTCTTATCACCGCACCGATGGCTGGACAACGTTCGACTTCGCACTTCCCCTGGTCACGCAGGCCGAAGAGCCGCCCCGGGTGGACACGATCGAGCTGCAGCGGGTCTGAGCTCAGCCGGAGATGGCACACTGGGGCCGTGCATACTCATGAATGGCCGGGAGAGTTCAGCTTCTGCCCCCACTGCGCAACGCCCCTCGAGCTCGCCGAGGTGGGGGGAAAGCGTCGGATGGGCTGCCCACAGTGTGGTTACGTTCACTTCCGCAACCCCGGCGTTGGCGCCGCGGTAGTCGTCTGGGACGAGGACGGCAGGCTGCTGCTGATCAAGCGGGCAGAGGGGGCCACCCGGCCCGGTCTCTGGGCAATACCGGCCGGATACGTGGATTACGGTGAAGACGTCCGGACCGCCGCGGCGCGAGAGCTCTACGAGGAGACGGGGCTGAAAGCCGACATCGGTGACGCAGTGTGGGTCGCCTCCAACTTCCATGACCCGGCCAAGCTGACGGTTGGTATCTGGTTCGCCGGCGAGGTCACCGGCGGAGAGCTGACCGCAGGCGACGACGCGGACGAAGCCGCTTTCTTTGCGCTCGATGCGCTGCCGCCGCTGGCATTCACCACCGATGCTGCCTATCTCAGGTCGCTCGGGGTCGATGCCCAGCCCGCCTGACGAACGACCTCGCTCAGAGCTCCAGGCCCAGCTCCCGCTCCATCCGAGCCACCCTCTCTCGCAATTCGCGCAGCTCGGCCTCGAGCTCTCCGACGCGATCATCTGGTTCGGGCTGCAAGACGGGCTCCGTGGGCTCGCTCCCCACCCCGAGCAGATGCCGATACCTGGGCTCCTTCTCCCCCGGCCGCCGCTCCAAACGGGTGACCCGAGGCTCTTCCGCAGTGGCTAGGGCTGCAAGCTCCCCGGCAACGTCCTCCAGGTCGTCGAACTCCGTGTAGCGGCCGGTTCGACTGCGCAGCTCCCCCAGCGTCTGCGCCCCCCTCAACATCAATACGGCAAGCAGAGCAGCCTGCCGCTCGGTCACCTCGAGACCTTCGCCGACGACGTGCTTGTACTTGAGGACACGGTCGCCCTTGCCGTGGACCGTGCGCGCCAGGCCCCGTTCACGCAGCTGATCGACGGCGGCAAGCACCTCAGTCTCTGTGAGGTCGACAACGGGCTCCCGATTCGACTTCTGGTTGCACGCGGCCACCATCGAATTCAGCGACATCGGGTAGTAGTCGGGCGTAGTCATCTCCTTCTCGATGAGACAGCCCAGCACGCGTATTTCCGGATCGGTGAGATGCATTGGCGCATAGTACGTCTCAAATGCGAAGTACGAACCAGAGATCCCCCACGTTCGTGCCGGTGGGCCCAGGGACGATGCGCTCACCGAGCTCAGCGAAGAACCCTCCAGAGTCGTTCCGTTCGAGTGCAAGGTCGGGATCGAGACCGGCGCTGATCGCTCTTGTCACCGTCTCACCGTCAACGACCGAGCCGGCAGCATCTGTGGTTCCGTCGATTCCATCGGTGCCTGCGGCAAGAAACCAGATCCCAGGACGACCGGCAATCAGCGTCGCCACGATCAGAGCTGCCTCGTGATTGCGCCCCCCAACACCGTCGCCGACAACGTCGACGGTCGTCTCTCCGGCGAAGACCGAAAGCCCCCACCCGGCTCTCGTGAGCACGTCGCCGGCCGCGGTTGGGACGTCACCGGTCAACCGGGTATCGACGACGGTTGCGGGGACACCGGCCGACTCGGCGGCAACGGCCGCGGCGTGGGCGGCCCGGGCGGCGCCGGCAACGATCCGGTACTCATTCGGCGCGACGGGGCCACGTTGCGGCGGGGGCGCGGTCAGCGTGCGAAGGACGCTCTCGGGCAATTGATCCTCCACATCGAGACGACGCACGACGTGCAGCGCCGCGCTCGGCTCATCGCGGGGATCGACCGTCGGGCCGGATGCGATCGCCTCCGGAGCATCACCAACCACGTCGGAGACGGCGAGCGTGATCGCACGGGCGGGATGGATTGCCGCGGCGAGGCCTCCACCCTTGAACAGCGAGAGCCGGCGCCGGACGGTATTGGTGGCGGTGATGTCTGCTCCCGATCGCAACAAGACATCGTTGACGACGGTCAGGTCTGCGAGCGACACACCGGGCACCGGTACGTCGGCGAGTGCCGACCCGCCCCCGGAGACGAGCACTAGCGCGACGTCGGCGTCGGTCAGGCCCTCGGCCAGAGCTAGGAGCGATCGCCCGGCGTCGATACTCCGTTCATCGGGGATCGGGTGGCTGCTCACAATCAGCTCGAGCCCGGCGGGCACGTCGTCGGCGTGGTTGCTGACGACGATTCCTTCCAACCGATCCCTGCCCAAACCGTGGGCGGCGCCGCGCGCCATCGCGGGTGCGGCCTTGCCCAGCGCCAGAACGACCACACGCTCTGCCATCGGCTCCAATGCGTCGGCCACTGCCGCCTCGGGATCGGCGGCGGCGACGCCGGCGCGGAAGCAGTCGGCGAGAAGCCGGCGTGCGGCGACGTTGTCCATCAGTCCGACCTTACCGATCGGCCCGCCGACACTTCGGCGAGGAAGCGGACCGCGCGATCGCGGTCGGAGGTGCGCAACAGTCGTGGCATCGAGCGAATGATGCGCTGGCCGTAGCGCTTCGCAACCAACCTGCGATCGAGGACGGCAACTACTCCGCGATCGGTCTCGTTGCGGATCAGCCGCCCCGCACCTTGGGCAAGCAGCACGGCGGCATGGGGTAGATCGACTTCGTCGAATGCGCTCCCGCCCCGAGCGGCTACTGCTTCGCGTCGAGCCTGCATCAAGGGATCGTCGGGGCGGGGAAAGGGGATGCGGTCGATGACAACTAGGGACAGCGACGGGCCCGGCACATCGATGCCCTCCCAGTAACCCATGGTCGCAACCAGAGTCGCCGTCTCGTCCGCAGCGAACTGTGCAATCAGCTTGCGCTTGGGCAGCTGCCCCTGGACGAGGACTTCGAACGAGGCTCCTTGCAGAGCCGCAGCCGCCTCGTCCATCATCCGGTAGCTGGTCGTCAACACCAGCGCCCGCCCGCCCCCGGCCCGGGCGAGCTGAGCCGCTTCTGCGGCAGCAGCTCGAGGCCATGCCTCATCACGCGGATCGGGCAGGCCGGCGGCAACGTACAGAAGCCCCTGACGGGCGTAGTCGAAGCCCCCCTCGACCCGCACGCCCTCATACGTCCTCGGCAACGGGTCCTCCACGTCGAAGGCCAGCGGATCGTCGGGCACGGGCTCGCTGGTCAAGCCGATGCGCCGGGCCAACGGCGCAAACGAGCCACCCGTGGTCAGCGTGGCGCTGGTGAGGATGGTGGGTTGGTGAACCAGCAGGTTGGCCGCGATCTGGAAGTCGACAGAGATCGGGGCCACGCGGACAACACGTCGCACCGGCTCGGCCCAGGCCACGTGACCATCCGGCATGTCGAGAGCCATCCCGAAGTCGCCCTGGATGTGTCCACCCTGCGCACGCACTCTCGCCACTGCACCCGCTACGGGATCGTCTTCGTCGACCTTGGGCAGCGCCTTGGTCACTGCGGCCACAGCTCGGACTGCGCCGAGGATCGTCTCACCGATCTCTCCCTCTGCCGGCTGCAGGCGCTCCTCGGGAAGCTGCTCGATGGCAGCGTGGAGACGGCTCGCAGCGGCGCGGACGCCACCGATCAGCTCGTCACGCCGCTGGGGAGAGACCAGGCGCTGCGAGTTGTTGGCGAATGCGATCAGCCGACCACCGCCGACGTCCACCCCGAAGGCAGATGATGAGGCAGCCTCCAGCTTGTGTGCTTCGTCGAAGATGATGACGTCGTGATCCGGCAGGATCCGGCGGCCCGACGCCAGGTGCAGAGCGTAGAGATGGTGGTTTGTGACGGTGACCTGGGCATCCCGAGCCGCATCCACCGCCGCTTCGGCGAAGCATCGGGATCCCTGGGGGCATTGCTTTTTGCCCGGGCACTCCATTCCGGAGACGGAGACCTGGCGCCACACCTCGTCGGGAACGCTCTCCGTGAGATCGTCACGATCCCCGCTGCTGCCGGTGCGCACCCAGTCGACGATGCCGTCCAGCCCGTCGGCATCGTCTGCAAACAGCTGGGGAGCAGCGCCGTCGAGGTCGGGTCCGAGCCGCTCAACCAGCTTGGCCATGCAGACGTATGACTGGCGGCCCTTGATCACGGACCACGTGACCGGGACGCCGAGATTGTCCGCTAGGAAAGGCAGATCGGCATCCGCCAGCTGGTTCTGCAACGACTTGGTAGCCGTCGCCACGGCGATCCGCTGCCCAGACAGAATCGCCGGGATCAGATAGGCAAGGGACTTGCCGGTGCCGGTGCCCGCTTCTACCGCGAGGTGGCTCCGTGTCGAGATGGCGTTGGCCACCGCTGCCACCATCTGCTCCTGGCCGATCCGTTCCTCCGCATCGGGCTTGGCGCCGAGCACAGCTACGAGCGCATCCAGTGAGTCGCCGGCGAGGTCGTCCATGCCGGCCACGGTAACCCACTCAGTCGCCGGCTGATTCCTCTTCACGCCCAACGACGGGGATCTCGAACCCGACGATGGCCCCAGCCTCTGCGTCGCCGACAAAGACCGTCCCCGCATGGTTCTCGGCAACCTTGGCGACTATTGACAACCCCAACCCGGACCCCGGGGTGGATCGGTCCTTTGTGGCTCGGTAGAAGCGATCGAACACGTGAGGTCGATCGGCTTCATCGATACCCGCCCCCCGATCCGCAACAGAGACCCGACCCTTCGCCACAAACACCTCGATCGGTGTGTTCGCCGGGCTCCATTTGGCTGCGTTGTCGATGAGGTTGCTCACCGCCCGCTCGAGCTGGGCACGACTGCCGTTGACGATCGCGCCATCGGCGTGGACGTGGATGGTGCGGCCGGTGCGGCGCCGGAATTTCTGTGCGACACCTTCGACAACTTTCCCCAGCTCCACCTCAGTGAATACCGTGTCGTCGGTGGGAGGCTCGGCGGCAAGGTCGACGAGTTCGGTGACGAGAGCAGACAGCTCTCGTATCTCATTGTCCATGTCGGCAATCATCTGCTCGCGGTCTTCCGGCGGCAGGTCCTCGATCCTGCCGAGTAATTCGACGTTGGTGCGGATCGCCGTCAACGGCGTGCGCAACTCATGTCCGGCGTCGTGCACGAGCCTGCGCTGCTGTTCGCGGGAGGATTCGAGCGCAGCCAGCATGGCGTTGAAGCTCTCGGCGAGCCGGCCCACCTCGTCGTTACGATCAACTTCGATCCTGGCCGCGAGTTCCTGTGTTGCGGCTACATGCTCGGCCGCCTCGGCGAGTTGGCCGATCGGCCGTGCTGCCCCTTGCGATACCAAGTACCCCACCACGCCGGCGAGCAGTGCACCAACGATTGCAGCAAGACGAAGCACGGTAGCGAGACCCTCGAGGGTGCCGTCCACCTCCGCGAGCGATCGGGCGACCTGGACGGCTCCGATGTTGATCTGCGCGGTGAGCACGCGCAGGTTGTCCGAGCCACTGCTGGCCGTGCGCACGATGCTCGTGACGTCGCCGGCGATCACGCTCTCCTCCGCGGGCCCCAGTGGAAGATTGCCGGAGAGGTCGATGACGGTTCCGTCGCTGATGAAGAACCGCCAGTAGATCGCATCGAAGCCTCGGGTCCCGCGCTCGAACGGGCCACGACTGCGTGTTTCGTCGAACGGGCTCAAGGCTGCAACCAGCTCGAGCATGTTGTCGGCACTATCGACCTGCTCGACCTTCTCGAACAGACTCTCATCCACCTCGGCAAGCAGCTCGCTCTTGGTGGTGTTGAAAGTGATCAGAGCGGCCAGCGCGATGGCAATCGCCACCGCTGAAGCCGAGATGAGTGCGATACGTAGCCGGAGGCTCAAGCTCAGGACTCCCGGATCACGTACCCGACGCCGCGCACCGTCTGGATCAGACGTGGAGCACCGTCCACCTCGGTTTTGCGCCGCAGATAGCCGATGTAGACGTCGAGCGAGTTGGAGGATGTTGCGAAGTCGTAGCCCCAGATGCGGTCGTAGATCGTGTCCCTGTCGATGACGATCCCGGGGTTGGACATGAGGAGCTCGAGAAGGTCGAACTCGGTCTTGGTCAGATCGATCACCATGTCGCCCCGCCGCACTTCGCGCGACATCGTGTCCATGACGAGGTCGCCAACCTTCATCATCTGCGTCGTCGACCCGGTCGAGCGTCGCAGCAGCGCACGGAGACGGGCGAGCAGTTCCTCCAGCGCAAACGGTTTCACGAGGTAGTCGTCGGCCCCAGCATCGAGACCGGCGACCCTGTCGGACACCTCGCTGCGGGCGGTGAGGATCAAAATCGGGGTCGAGTCGCCGCGGGCCCTGATGCGCCGGCACGCCTCGAGGCCGTCGACGATCGGCATCATCACGTCGAGCACGATCGCCTCGACTTTGCCGTTGAGCACGATCGACAGCGCTTCGGCCCCGTCGCGCGCAGTTACGACGTCGTAGCCCTCAAAGGTGAGCGCTCGCTCGACGGCGCGCCGCACTGCTCCGTCGTCCTCGACTACGAGAACGCGCTGACCGGGCTGATCGGGCACCTGCTACTCCTTGATTCAGTCGAGACAGCATAAGCAGGCGCACATGAAAGCCGGATTAGAGGCTCCGCTGGCCTGGTTAAGAGATCCTCAAGAACGGGACCTCTCAAGCCTCCGCAGACTCCATGATCCGGCCGCGAACGCGGGGGTACCGCTTCGGGGCGTGACCATGGCAGAAGTCCTTGGCGTTGTAGCGGGATATGAGCGTGTCGCACCCTTCCTGCGCACACACACGGTTCGATGCGTACTGCTTCGGGCGCCGGGAGCGGGGCCGAATCGAGCGGCCCTTGATGGTGTCACTTCTCATGGCTACCACTATCGTCGGCACAACTATTGGCCGCCCTAAGGCAGAAATCAGGTTTCGATAAGAATCTCCGTGCCCCCGACGAGTCCGCTATCTAGCCCCCCTAGGAACAGACTTGACTGACCGGCTCGAAGCCAAGCTCGGCCTCTACGGTGTGTTCGCCGTCAGCGTCGGGGCGATGATCGGCAGCGGAATCTTCGTGCTTCCCGGCCTTGCGACGAAGATCGCCGGGCCCGCCGTGGTCCTCGCTTATGGCCTCGCCGGCTTCATCATCCTGCCGGCGGCCCTGTCCAAATCGGAGATGGCGACGGCGATGCCCGAGTCGGGTGGCATCTACCTCTACATCGACAGGGCCATGGGGCCGCTTCTCGGCACGATTGCCGGGTTCGGCGTCTGGTTCTCGATGATATTCAAGTCGGCGTTTGCCCTGGTCGGGCTTGGCGCCTACCTGACCCTGTTCGGCGACCTCCCGGCGCGGCCGGTGGCCTTTGGGCTGGCAGTCGGGATCATCGTCCTGAACGTGGCGGGGGCCAAGACAACTGCCCGCTTCCAGTCGTTCCTGATCGCCCTCGTGCTGGGCGCACTTGCGGTCTTTGTGGTGCGTGGGGCTCCGGCGGTGGCGCCGGCGGAATTCGATCCATTCCTCCCCAACGGTCTCAAAGGGCTGCTCTCCGCAACGGGTCTGGTATTCGTGTCCTTCATCGGAGTCACCAAGGTGGCCTCGATCGCGGAGGAGGTGCATCGCCCGGAACGGAACCTACCGGCGGGAATCCTGCTTTCCGTGCTACTCATGCTGATCGTCTATCCGCTCGTCGCCTGGGTGATGGTCGGCTCGGTCGGCGTCGAAGAGCTGTCCGAGACCGTCACGCCGATGAGCACTGCCGCCGAGCAGTTCATGGCACCCATCGGGGTCGACATCATCATCGGGGTCGCCATCATCGCTCTCGTCTCGATGGCGAACGCGGGCGTATTGGCGTCGTCGCGCTACCCGTTTGCGATGGCCCGTCACGCCCTGGCGCCGCCCGCGCTGGCCAGAGTCAGCCCCCGCTCGACGCCTACGTACTCCATCCTGCTCACCGGCACTGTGCTTCTGAGCTTGATTGCATTTGTACCCCTCCTCGACCTCGCCAAGCTCGCATCTGCCTTCCAGCTGCTCGTCTTCTCTCTGGTCAACATCGCCGTCATCGCGTTCCGTGAGAGCCACCTGGACTGGTACAAACCGACGTTCCGGTCGCCGCTCTACCCGTGGATGCAGGTGTTCGGCATCGCCGGAGCCGTGATCCTCCTGACCCAAATGGGAATCCTGCCTGTCATCGGCGCCTTCGTCATCGTCCTCGGGGGCCTCCTCTGGTATCGGGCGTTCGGGCACTCCCGGGCAAGCCGGGAAAGCGCCTCGCTCGACGCACTCCGGATACGCGACACAGAACGTCTCGTCGACATGACTCGCGACGCGCTGGCGGAGCCGGGGGCGTCCCATGTGCTCGTACTCAGCTGGAGAGGGATGACGAGGGATCGGCTACGAGAGATCCTCCAGATCGCCGCCGATCTCACCCAGGCGGGGGGCGCCATCGATATCAGCAGGCTGGATCGTGGCGGTCCGAGCGACGATCGCGAGGAGCAAGCTTGGGCGATGGAGATCGACTCGATTGCCAGGCGAGCGGGCGTCGTGCTCAACGAGATCATCCCCTCGGCGATCCGCGAAGACCACCAACGCCGCATCGACGAACAAGGCATCGATCTCCTCCTGGCGGAGATGCCGAGTGACGTGCGCGCCAACCGTCCGTTCGTACGAGATCTGCGGTGGCTGCGGGACAATTCGGAATGCGACACGATCCTGTTCCGCAACCGCGGGCTCCAGCAAATCGACAACATAGTGATCATGGGTTCGGGCGGACCGTACGACGTGCTCAAGATCAGCTTGGCCGACCGTATCGCGCAGCGGGAGCACGCGTCGATTCGCTTCGTTCATGTGGTCAACGAGGAATCCACCAGCGCTCAGGTTGCATCCATCACCGAGTACCAC
>JASJBC010000209.1 GCA_030066715.1 Acidimicrobiia bacterium | reverse complement strand
GCTACTGCAGCTCATCGAGGTCATGGAAGGCCCGACGATGAACAACGTCTGCGTTCTCAACGGCGAGACATGTCCGCAAGAGGAGCCCTGTGCACTCCACGGTGCCTGGCAACACGCTCGCGAGGCGCTGATGCGGGAACTCGACGGCATGAGTCTCGCCGATGCGTGGGAGGCAAGCTGTGGGTGACCAGCCATGCGTGATGCAAGATCTGGCCGGCGTTGTATGTTTGCGTCGTGATTGACCACCTGGTTTACGCCACCTCGGACGTGGACAAGACGGTGCTCGACTTGGCGCGCCGGCTGGGTGTCGAGGCCGCGGCGGGCGGGCGCCACCTCGGCTACGGCACGAGGAACGCGCTGCTGTCGCTGGGCGACAGTTATCTAGAGATCATCGGCCCCGACGCAGGGCAGCATCGGCCCGCCGAGGGCTATTGGTACGGCGTCGAGAACATCATGGAGCCGCGACTGGTCACGTGGACGGCGCAGGTGGAGCACATCGAGCGGGTTGCCGCACATGCGTACTCTGCCGGCTACAACCCCGGTGACGTTCACCAGGTCTTCCGGGAGACTCCGGAAGGTGACCGGCTGTCGTGGCGGCTGACGATGCCGACGGGGGCCGGTGACGGTCTGGTGCCCAACCTGATCGAATGGGACGAAGGCTGTCCCCACCCGTCCGCCACCTCGCCGACCGGTGTCGAGTTGCTCCAACTACGTGGCTATCACCCTGTACCGGAGTCGATCGCCCCCATGCTGCGTGCTCTTGGGGTCGAACTCGAGGTGCGTGTCGGTGACACTCCGCGGCTCGTCGCCATCCTCGACGCTCCGTACGGTCCCGTCGAGCTCACGTGAATTGACGGGCAGATGGTGATGAGCGTCGGCTACTCCTCGGCCGCCGGCAGCCAGGACTCTTGGTAGGAGCCGCTCGCATTCCACAGGATCCAGCCGGTGCCGCGAGCCTCTGCCTCGGCGATGCCGGCGCGGACCTGAGACGCGTCGTAGTAGAAGGCCTGCAGCCACGGCCGCATCAGGGAGTGGTCGGCCAGGCGGGGGATCCCGTCGTCGAGCGCATCGGCCACCACAGGGCCCGGATGGTCGTTGGGCTCGGGAAACCCGAGCCAGCCATCGGAGTAATGGCTCGGATAGACCATGGGACTCACTGCATCAACCACCGTCGAAACGGACTCCGGCATCTGCCCGATGCCCTGATCATCCGGCATCGACAGCACGATGGCGAAGATATCGGCCGACAATGCACATCCCAGCGGATGCAGGCGGTCCCTCGCTGCGGCAAGGAAATCGCGGATAGTCCCAACCCGCTCATCCTGGGTAGCCGGGATATCTGCCCGAGCCGCCGCCGCAGTTTGCCCGGCAGGGAAGCGGACGTAGTCGAACTGGATCTCGTCGAATCCGAGTTCACACGCTTCGACGGCGAGCTGTAGTGGGTACTCCCATCCCTCTCGAGTCGTCGGGTCGGCCCAGCGCCCTGCCAGCTTGTGCTCCGGCTTAGCCCGCACCCAGGTGGCGTCCTCGAAGGTCACGATTCTCGTGATCGTGTAGAGGCCGTCCTCTTTTGCTGCCGCAATCAGCTCCCCTGGGTCGTACGTCGGATTGATCGAACCGATCTCTGCGGCGAACTCCGACTCTGATTCGTACAACACGAAGCTGGATTCGTCCTTCGTGTCGAAAACCAGGGCATTGACGGTCGAGTTCGCAGCGAGTTCCAAGATTGCGTCGAAACGGTCAGGATCTGCCGCCACCGAGCTACTCACTCGAATGGCCCGGACAACTCGGGGCTCCAGCAACGCGGTGACGTCGGGTTGCTCCCCATCCCAGTCGAGCTCAGTTGGAAGCCATCCAGGGCGGTGCACGGCGATGGGGGCAGCCGGGATGTCGCGGAACGAGATCGATCCTTCGGCGCCGGTGCTGGCCTGAGCCTCGCCGATGGTCACCACTGCGTCCGGGATAGCCGTCCCCGCAGCGGACTCGACGGTCACCGTGACGTCGAAGGATGGGGGCAGAGTCGTTGTCGTCGTGGTGGTCGTTGTGGTCGTGGTGGTCGAACTGGTCGTTGTCACAGGGGGCAGAGACGTCACCGCTGCGGGCGGCGCTGTTGTCGTCGGTACGGCCGCGGCGCTGCATCCGGCGAGGGCCGCAACGATGGCGACGATTGCGAGCGTGAGGCGGGACATCGGGATGAGGCTACCCGGCGTGACCCGCTACCTAGCGACCCTCCCACCATGAAGTGATGCGTGCGGCCGTCCTTTCCTTCTCCGTGGACGACATCCACGACGCAGCGACGGCAGCCTGGGTCAGGCGTTGTGGATCGGCCCCGTAGCGGGTGGCGACCTCCGCCAGATCCGCAGCGACGGAGCTGTGGAAGAAGGTTGGGTCGTCGGAGCTGATCGTGACATATGCCCCTGCGGCGAGGAGAGCCCCGACGGGGTGGTCGTCCCAATCGGCGACGACGCCGGTGCGGAGGTTGGATGTGGGACAGACCTCGAGCGGGATCTGCTCGGCCACAACACGAGCCAACAGTTCGGGATCCTCGACCGTGCGCACGCCGTGGCCGATCCTCTCGACGCTCAGTGCATCGAGGGCGCCGCGCACACTCTCCGGGCCTGCCGCCTCTCCTGCGTGTGCGGTCAGACGGAGGCCGGCGCCGGCGGCACGTGCATACACCTGAGCAAACAGCTCGGGTGGGTAGGCGTGCTCCGACCCGCCGATGGTGATGCCGCGGATATCTGTCTCTGCGGCAACATCGAGGATTGCATGCAGAGTCTCCCCGGCACGCTCGGGGCCTGTGTCCCGCACGAGATCGCAATTGAGGACGACCTGGGTTGCCGTGACGCGGTCGAGCCCGCGCCTGATTGCGCGGGCAATGCCCTGAGGGGTCATGCCATGTCGGGCGAAGTCTGTCGGGGAGAACGATGCCTCGGCGTAGATGATGTTCTGCCGGGCGAGATCCTCCGCAACGCTCGTTGCGACGAGTTCGTAGTCTTCGTAGCTGCGGACGTAGCCGGTCATCCACCACCACGTGTCGATGAAGTGCGGGAAGTCGCGGTACCTGAGCCGGTCAACGAGCGCATCCGGATTCGGGACGTCCGAGTCACCGCCGTACTTGACGATGAGGCTCCACAAGGTCGCAAGCGGGATCGCGCCCTCCAGGTGGAGATGAAGCTCGACTTTGGGTGCTGCTGCCAGATCCTCAGGCATTGCCGGCAAGCTCGTGGAGCGCCTCGAGGAGGCGGTCCACCTCCTCATCGGCGGTGTAGTGCAGGAAACCGATCCTGACCAAGCCTCCGTCGGCCCGGTCCAGCGAACTCATCACCTCCATCGCGTAGTAGTCGCCGTCGGTCACGTAGATGCCGCGGTCGGCAAGTTCCGTCGCCAAGCGGCGAGCGGAGAATCCCTCCATCTCGATGGCAAAAGTGGGGGTTCGGGCGGTGAGGTCGTCGGTGATGCCGAACACGGTCACTGGCTCGGGGAGTCCGTCGAGGAACCGGCGGCCCAGGTGGACTGCGTGCTCCTTTACCGCCGCCATGGCGGCGACGATCTGCTCACGGCGCCCCCCGTCTTCGTCCGAGAGGTTTGCGATGTGGTCGACCGCAGCGGTCACCCCCGCCAGCGCCTCGAAGCTCTGTGTCCCCGTTTCCCACTTGCCCGGGCCGGTGGCCGGCGCGGGACGGACCCTGTATGCGTCGAGCTTCTCGAACAGTTGGCCCCGCCCAGCCATGGCGCCGATGTGGGGGCCGAAGAACTTGTATGCGGAAGCGACCAGGAAATCACAATCGACGGCGGCCATGTCGATGAGGCCGTGTGGTGCGTAGTGAACAGCGTCTACCACGATCAGAGCTCCTGCATCGTGGGCGATGCGGGTGGCTCCCGCCACGTCGACGATGGTGCCGATGGCGTTGGAGGCGTGGGTGACGGCGACTACGCGGGTTCGGGGGCCGACTGCTTCGGCCAGTCTGTCCAGATCCAGCCGGTATGTCGACGTGTTGAACGGTACCCAGCGCACCGTCGCTCCCGTGTCGGCGGCTACCCGCAGCCAGGGCGAGATATTGGCATCGTGGTCGAGGCGAGTGACCACAACCTCGTCGCCGGGGCCCCAGTCGGCCGCAAGGGCACGGCTCAGAGAGAAGTTGAGGCTGGTCATGTTCATCCCGAAGTGGACGTAGTCGTCGTCTCGCACCCCAAACAGGTCCGCTACTGCGGAACGAGCCTCTTCATGAGTCGACTCGGAGTCCCTGCTCGCCGTGAACGCCCCACCGTGATTCGACCCCCCTCGGGTGAGAAAGCCGCTGATGGCAGCAATGACGGATTGGGGCACCTGACTCCCGCCCGGCCCGTCGAACCACGCAACCGGAATCCCGTTTTCGGTGCGGCGCAGCGCAGGGAAATCCGTGCGGATGGCGGACGTGTTGAGGACGGTCATGGCTCTCCTGACGCAAGTGACGGTCAGGATAGATCGGGAGGAGTGACCGGTCAGGTGGGAGCGGCGGTGGGGCCCCTCCCACCTCGAACCGGGTGACCATTCCTGGATCCGACACGCTGGCGGATCCCGCACAACCTCAATCTATCAGCAAATTCCAGATTTAGGGCAAGAATCCAAGAACTCTCGATCGGCGGATCGCGGCGAGTGACCGAAGTATCCAGCCATGGGGACCACTCTGCGCCAGTGGTGACGGCTGTGCCGGGAGCCCGCCTCCCGTTAGGCGCGCACGCCGCGGAACTCCCAATGCCAGGTCTCGTTGGAGATGGGGTACCACCCAAACCGCGCTGCGTTGTTGCGCAGCCACGCGTGCTCCTGGTCGTTGGTTCCGATGATGTGGCCGTTGGTGATGTCGACGGCGAGGCCGTTGCCGTGCTCACTCGTCCCGGGCGGCAGGACGTTTGCCAACTTCTCGCCGCGGAGGTGCTTCTGGTAGGCGTTGTTCTGCGACTCCCATGTCCGGTACAGATCGGTTGCCTGCAAGTCGATGCCATCTGCTGCTGCGGCCGATCTCATTTCCTCCCACGCTGTTGCCGCCGGGGGAAGCAGATAGCCGGTCCCGAACCAGGCGCCGCTGACCTCCGTGAGTTCGGACATGTCGAGGCGCCCATTGCGTTCCTCGATGTTGTGGATGGCGAGATAGTCGGCCAGCTCTGCTGCGGTGAAGACGGTGCCGGACGGCTGCACTGTTGTCGGCCCGGAGGTGATGCCCAGCATCATCCCCAAGGTCGTGGCTTGAGCCCCATATGCCTGCGAGGTAGCAGGGCTGCCCAAGGGAGCAACCGCCATACCCTCAGCTGTCGCCTGCACACCGGAGACCGGCGGTTCGTTGCCGGCGGTGGTTGCGGCCATCTGCGCCTCGAAGATCGCGGCGAAGCGACCGGCGATCGGTGGGCTCGACACCCGGTTTTGGATCGCCGTGATGCGCGACTGGATCTCGTTGATGCCACTCATCACTACCCCAGTCGGCATCCGGTGCGGATAATTCAGACCTACCCTGCCGGAGACTCAAGGAGCACTGATGCCGCATGTAGTCGTCAAGATGTACCAAGGCCGGACGGACGAGCAGAAGCGGGCGCTCGCAGAGGCCATCGTCGCCGACGTGGTGGCCATCGCAGGGTGCAAGGAGAGTTCCGTCTCTGTTGCGGTTGAGGAGTTCGACCCCGCTGACTGGGCCGATGCCGTCTATCGGCCGGACATCATCGAGCGCCGTTCGGATCTGGTGCGTGCGCCCGGCTACAACCCGTTCGACTAGTGCGACGAGTACCGATACGGATTTGGGTCTGATTAACCTCGCCGGAGTGTCCAGTG
>JASJBC010000031.1 GCA_030066715.1 Acidimicrobiia bacterium | reverse complement strand
CGCGGCGACTGCGGTGCGGTAGTGGCCGGAGAAGGCACGCCCGGCGAGGTCCTGTGGATGCTCGGGCAGGTCTTGGTGGAGAGTGCCCCCGAACGCCACGTTGATGACCTGAAGACCACGGCAGATGCCGAGCAAGGGGAGGTTGCGTTTGGCGGCCTCGCGGACCAGGGCGCCTTCGAACAGATCGGCCTCGGGCCGTATCCCGTAGAGCGAGTCTGTGGCCGGGGTTTCGCCGTACGTGACCGGATCGATGTCACCCCCGCCGGGAATGACCAGCCCGTCGCAGCGCTCCAAGAGGTCACCGGCGTCGGCAGGATCGGAGTGGGCCAGGACAACCGGCAGCGCCCCTGCATCCTGCAGTGCCCGCACGTAGAGGTCGTAGAGGCTGGTCAGCCTCTGCTGCCCGTAGTACTTGGTCGTGGAGACCGCGGTCTGGGCCGAAACGGCGATCACTGGCTTCATATACACCTAGTCGGCAGATAGCGCCGAGTGTTGAGCGCATGGAGCAACATCCGCCGGACTCTAGAACAGCAGACCCGGTCTCGACAATCGATTGTCCGACAACAACCCCTGCGGTCGACTACTTGGGAGCCATGCGAATGCCGCCGTCCATCCGCACGGTCTCACCGTTCATGTAGGAATGTGTGATCAGGAAGTGTGCCGTTTCCGCGAACTCCTCAGTGGTGCCGAGTCGCTTCGGATAGAGCACCTGCTGTCCGAGTGACTCTTTGGCCGCATCGGGCAGTCCGGCAAGCATCGGGGTATCCATGATCCCGGGAGCGATGGTGTTGACTCTCACTCCGATTGCCGACAGGTCGCGTGCGATGGGGAGCGTCATCCCCACGATCCCGCCCTTCGAGGCGGCGTATGCGGCCTGACCGATCTGTCCATCGAAAGCGGCCACCGATGCGGTGTTCACGATCGCGCCCCGTTCACCGGACGACAGCGGTGGGAATTGGGCCATCGCTGCGGCGGAGAGCCGGATGCAGTTGAACGAGCCCGTGAGGTTGACCGCAACAACCTTCGCAAAGAGCCGCAAGTCGTGAGGTTCACCGTCCCGGTTCAGAGTTCGTGCCGGAGTACCGATCCCGGCGCAGTTGACGAGGATCCGCAGCGGGGCCATTTCCACGGCGGCGTCGACAGCAGCCTGCACCTGGTCTGCGTCGGTCACGTCGGCGTGAACGTAAGCCCCGTCTACCTGTGCAGCCACCGCATCGCCGAGATCGTCCTGGAGATCCACGAGGACGACACGCACTCCTTCGCCGGCAAGTCGCCTCGCCGTTGCTGCGCCCAATCCGGAAGCCCCTCCGGTCACGATTGCCGAAGCGCCTGCAAGGTCCATGTCATCCTCCGCTGCTACCCGTCTCCTCAGGGTAACGGTCAAGGCACGTCAGGGAAGGTTTGACAAAAAGCGGTAAAGAGCAGAGCGCGATTTCCGATTATGTGGCATGCGTGTACCAAATGAAGGGCTTTTGCGGCAGCCTCAATACGACGAGGTTCCCGCTTGGAGCATATTGGCGAGAGGCATCGAGGCACCCCGCTGGTTGGTGCTGTCTTTGGCGTGCCTAGCGGCAGCCGGTCTCTTCGCCGTCGACAGCGCAATCGGCTCCGATGCCCACGTCCTCCTCGGCGCCTTTGTCATCGTGGTCGCGATGACATGGGCGGGTCGCACCTACGAAGCCACGGCGGCGGGGATGGCGATCTTGGTCGTCTGGGCAGCCCTGGACCTCGTCACCGGCGGCTCCTCGAGTACGAGGGTATTGCTCGGAGTTGTCTCGGCCGCAATCCTGCTGGGAATCGGCATATCGTTGACCCAGACATTCCGGCGTCTTGTGCTCGAGATGGACGAGGCAACGCGACGCGACTCGCTCACAGGTCTGCTCAACACAAAGGCTCTTCAGGTGATTGCGGAACAGGCTCGCCAACGAGCTGCGGAGAGCGGAGAGCCGATCTCGATCGCCTTCCTCGATCTGGACGGGTTCAAGCAGATCAATGATCTTCACGGACACGTTGTGGGCGACAACGTGCTCACTGTATTCGGTGAGGTGATCAACAGTTCAGTGCGAGCAACCGACATCGTGGGCCGGGTTGGTGGCGACGAGTTCACGCTGATTTTGCCCAACACCGACTTGTTCGAAGCGGTGGCGGTCCTGCAACGCATTCGTCATCGGATTGCGCTCCGCACCGAAATCCCGTTGGTGACTGCAACAACCGGATATGTGACCTTCACTACCCCACCCGACTCGGTGGAGGAGATGATCCATATCGCCGACGACCTGATGTACAAGGGGAAGCGGCCCGAAGCGGGCGGGGGGCGGATGATCGGCCGTGTCGTCGACGGCCACGGTCGCCTGCTCGATGTCTCGCCTCCGCAGACCATCGACATCACGGACGCCGCTCTGGACGAATCACGCCCCACCAATCGCCGGCCAAACCCGGCTCCGAACGGCGATCGTCGCACGCCCTCCTACTCTCGTAGGTCGCGGTCCTGAACGACCGTCCGTCGCTAGGTCAATCCCATATCGCGATGGATGCAGTCGAGTTCTGCTTTGTGTTGGGCGGCCGTCTCGACCGGGACATGCCGCTGCGCCGAACGCTCGTGTTTGAGCCCGAGCTCAAGCGTCGACGGGCACCCGGGCCAGAGCCGGAGACGTAGGGGTCCGCTGCGGTATCTTGGTGATGTCATATAGAGAGGTTGCACATGGCGCACCGAGCGATCCCCAATCTCGCGGCCGTCGTTCTCGTCACGCTGACACTCGCCGCTTGTGACACCGCCTTCTTCGGTGATGGGGAGCAAGGCTCCGGGAACCTCGTCACCGAGACCAGATCCGTCGCCGGCTTCGACGGTGTCGAAGTATCCAGCGCCGTCAATCTCGATCTCGTGGTCGACCCGGGCGCCGCCCACTCTGTCGTCGTGACGTACGACGACAACATCCTCGACAACGTCATCACCCGGGTGAGCAACGGTGTGCTGATCGTCGAACTCGAGGGCAGTCTCAATCTCAGCGGCAACGTCGACCGGGTCGTAGAAGTCGTCACGCCGCAGTTGGTCGTCATCGAAGCGAGCGGAGCCTCGAGTGTGAAGGCAACAGGACCGGTGACATCATTGGAATTGGGGGCATCGGGCGCTTCGAGCATCGATCTCGACGACCTCGACCTGGGTGACGTGACCCTCGACGTGAGCGGCGCATCGAGCGTAGCGCTAACAACAGAGGGATCTGTGCGCGGATCGGTGTCGGGAGCGTCGTCGGTTGTCGTGAGCGGGAACCCGGTCGCCGTGGATGTCGACGTCAGCGGTGCATCGTCCCTCATCCAACCGTAGACGCGGTCACCGCCGCAATCCCGGCCGCTCCCGGTGGAGCACGAGAATCGTGGAACCTCCCCCAATGGGGCGAAAACGATGCTCTTTACCTAAAGTACAGCCATCGAATCTCTCCCGGCATGCGGGCCGGGACGTGACTCGCAGAAAGAAGGACTCTATGAACCGTATGAACTGGCGGTTTCTCGCAATCCTCGCCCTGGCCCTTTCGCTGATTGTGGCTGCGTGTGGTGGCGACGACGACGAGACAGCCACCACCGAGGCGGCCGAGCCGACTGAGACAACCGAAGCGATGGCTGATGAGGAGCCTCTGAAGGTTGCCTTCGTCCACGTCGGTCCGGTTGCCGACAAGGGATGGTCGTGGGCACATGACCAGGGCGCCCAGTACCTCGAGGCGAACGCCAACGTCGAGATCACAACGCTGGAGAGCATCCCCGAGGGCTCTGACTCGCAGCGTGTGTTCGAGGACCTTGCTGCCGCAGGCAACCAAGTCATCTTTGGTACATCGTTCGGCTACATGGACCCGATGCTGGCCGCATCCGAGAACTTCCCGGATGTTGCCTTCCTGCATGCCACCGGCTTCAAGACCGGCCCGGGCATGGGCAACTACTTCGGCGCTGCCGAGGAAGGTCGCTACCTGAGCGGTATGGCAGCCGGCGCTGCGACTGAGACGAACCTGATCGGCTACGTAGCTGCGTTCCCGATTCCTGAGGTTCTCCGTGGCATCAATGCCTTCACACTCGGTGCCCAGGAGACCAACCCGGATGCTCAGGTGCAGGTTGTCTGGACCTCCACCTGGTTCGACCCACCCAAGGAAGGCGCAGCAGCCAAGTCGCTGTTGGACGCAGGCGCCGACGTGATCGCAATGCACCAGGACTCCGCAGCACCCGGCCAGGAGGCCGAGGCGGCGGGAGCCAAGTGGGTCGGCTACAACACGGACATGACAGAGTTTGCCCCGTCGGCATGGCTCACCGCAGCCATCTGGGATTGGGGCCCGTACTACCTGCAGACCGTTGAGGACTTCGTCGCCGGTACGTGGGAGCCCACGGCCTACTACGGCAACATGGCGGACGGCATGGTCGATCTGGCTCCGTACGGCGAGTCCGTAGACCAGGCAACGATCGATCTGATCGAGGAGCGCAAGGCGCAGATCATCGACGGTTCGTTCAACGTCTTCCCGGACCCGATCGTCAACCAGGACGGCGCAGAGCAACCACTGGGCGACATCTTCTCGATGGACTTCTTCATCCAAGGTGTCATCGGCAGCCCGACCGGCTGATCGACACGAGCAATAACGACAAGACGGGGCTCCGCTGCGGCGGGGCCCCGTCGCTTTCCAAGGCTGCGCCTCGATCGAAATCGCTAGGCTACGGCGATGGCCGATAGCACCCTTGCAGTTGAGTTCCGCAACATCGACAAGGCCTTCTACGGAGTAAAGGCCAACGACAACGTCGACTTCCAGTTACGTAAGGGCGAAGTTCACGCCCTCCTTGGTGAAAACGGAGCCGGAAAGTCCACGCTCTGCTCGATACTCGCCGGTTTGTATCGCCCTGATGCCGGCGAGTTTCTCTTTGAGGGGCAGCCGACGGTGTTCAAGACGCCGAAGGATGCCCTCGCTGCCGGCGTCGGGATGGTGTACCAGCACTTCCGCCTCGTCTCGAACCTGACCGTGGCCGAGAACCTGGCTTTGGGGCACCCGAAGTTGGGCGTCAACATCTCGCAGGCCGAACTCGAGGAAGATGCTCGCCAACTCGGCGAAGAGTATGGGCTCCCGGTCGATCCTGCGGCACGCATCTGGCAGCTCTCGGTCGGCGAGCAGCAGCGGGTCGAGATCCTCAAGCTCCTCTATCGCCAGGCGAAAATCCTGATCCTCGATGAGCCGACAGCGGTGCTCACCCCCCAGGAGGCGCAGCAGCTCTTCAAGACGATGCGTCAACTCGCCGCCGAGGGTCGGTCGGTCATCTTCGTGTCGCACAAACTGCACGAGGTGAAGCAGGTCTCTGACCGTGTCACGGTGCTGCGTGACGGCACAACGGTCGGCGGCGCCGACACGGCAGACGCCGAACCACGCGACTTGGCCCGGATGATGGTGGGACGCGATCTGGAGCTTCCCACCCGGGATGCCAACCCGGACATCGGCGAGGCAACACTGATCGTCGACGACCTTCGTGTCGCCGGCGACCGCGGCCTCGAGGCCGTGCAGGGTGTGAGCTTCGAAGTACACAGCGGAGAGGTGCTCGGGATCTCCGGTGTGTCGGGCAACGGCCAGCGAGAGCTCGCCTACGGCATCGTCGGCCTGCGGACGCCCACGTCCGGCACGGTCACTCTCGACGGCGAGGACGTCACTGCGATGAATGTCGCCGACAAGATCGACCGCGGCGTCGCCTACGTCCCGCAGAGCAGGCTCGGCATGGGCCTGGCTCCCGGGCTCACCACCGAGGACAACCTGGGCCTGAAGGCCTATCGCAAGCCGCCCTACTCGAACGGACCGATGCTCGCCGCATCTGTGTTCAAGGAGAAGGGTGCGGAATGGATCGACAGGTACGACATCCGCGGGGTGCGACCCGGGCTGCCGATCCGTCTGCTGTCGGGGGGGAACCTGCAGAAGGCCCTACTGGCGCGCGAAGTCGAGCTGAACCCAAAGGTGCTCATCGCCCGCTCCCCCACTCGCGGTCTCGATGTCGGCGCCACCGAAGCGGTGCGCAACCTCGTGCTCGCCGAGCGGGCCAAGGGGACTGCGGTGTTGTTGATCTCCGAGGATCTCGACGAGTTGCTCGCTTTGTCCGATCGGGTCCTCGTCCTCTACGAGGGGAAGGTGGCCGGCAGGATGCCGGCCGACGAGGCAACCCCGGAGCGACTGGGCTTGCTCATGGCCGGACACAAGGAGGAGGCAGGGACATGACGACACGTCGCATCATCGTAGAGCCCCGCGGGCTGGCGTCTCTCCGTCTCACACTCGGGATTCCGGCCGCGTCGGTGCTGCTTGCCCTCATCGTCGGAGCCATCTTCCTCGCACTCACGGGGAACAGCCCGTGGGAGGTCTACCGCCAGATGGCGAAGACCGCGTTCGGGTCGGCTCGTGGCCTTTCCGAGACGCTGATCTCAGCGACGCCGCTGATCCTCACCGGCGTCGCTGCGGCCGTCGCCTTCAAGATGCTGGTGTGGAACATCGGCGCCGAAGGCCAGTTCATCATGGGTGCGGTCTTTGCGGCCGGGGCCGGAATCGCGCTGGGTTCAGGAACTCCGGCTCTGATTGCCATACCGGTCGTCATCCTCGCCGGCGGCGTCGGCGGCGCCTTTTGGGCTTCGGTGTCGGCGGTCCCCAAGGTGTACTTGGGAGTAAACGAGATCATCACCACCTTGATGTTGAACTTCATTGCGCTCAACTTCATGTACTACCTGATCTTTGGGAGCAGCAGCCCGTGGCGTGATCCCGAGGTGAGCCAGTTCCCCAGCGGCAGGCCGATACCCGACAGCGGGCGCATTCCAGAGATATTCGGCTCGCAGCGTCTCGACTACGGGTTCTTCATCGCGGTTGCGTTCGCCATCCTGGCGTGGTTCTTGATCAGCAAGACGCGGTGGGGGTTCGAGGTGCGGGTCGTCGGTGACTCGTCGGACACCGCTCGTTACGCCGGGATCGCAGTGCCGCGGAAGTTCCTCGGTGTATTCCTGATGTCCGGGGCCTTCGCCGGGCTCGCCGGTTCCCTGTACGTGGCCGGGCCTGTCGGCGCTCTCGACCCGAGGTCGCTCGACCTGGGTCTCGGCTTCACCGGCATCATCGTCGCCGCCCTGGCCCGACTCAATCCCGTTGCCGTGGTTCCGGTCGGCATCCTGATGGGTGCGCTCAACAACGCGGGGCCATCACTCCAGTCGATCCAGGTCCCGGCGGCAACGGTCCAGATGTTGCAGGGTGCGATCCTGATCTTCGCCGTCGCCGGTGAGTTCTTCATAGCCAACAGGCTGCGGAGGCCGGAGAAGAAGCCTCAAGTGGCCGTGGCTGCGCAAGGAGGTGAGGCATGAACGAGTCAACGTTGATCCTCACGCTGTTTGCAGCAATCGGGTTGGGGACGCCACTGGTGTTTGCCACCGTCGGCGAGATCATCACCGAACGAGCCGGCAACCTGAACCTGGGCGTGCAGGGCATGATGTTGGTCGGTGCAGTTGCCGGCTTCTGGGCGACGTTCAACACCGAGAACCTGCTCATGGGCATCATCGTTGCGATGATCGCCGGTGCTGCGATGTCGTCGATCCATGCGTTTGCATCGGTGACGCTGCGGGTCAGCCAGATCGTGTCTGGTCTGGCGCTCACGATCTTCGGCACCGGCTTGTCCAGCTTCCTTGGTGAGGCGGGATCCGAGCCCCTCGTTGGCAATCCTTCGAAGGCGGTCTTCGAGCCGATCCTGGAGAGCGGTCTCGCCGACATCCCCGTCCTGGGTCCGCTGGTCTTCGGTCACGACATCATGGTCTACGTGTCTTGGCTGACGGTGGCGGCAGCCAGCTTCTACGTCTTCCGCACTCGCATGGGTCTGTCGCTCCGTGCTGTCGGCGAAGACCCGGCCAGCGCCGAGTCGGCCGGCGTGAACGTGGCCAGGGTGCGCTACGTGCACATCATGATCGGTGGGGCACTGGCCGGTCTGGGTGGGGCGTACTACTCGCTGGCGCTGGTTCCCACGTGGCAAAACGAGCCGATCGGACAGGCGGGCTGGATTTCGATTGCCCTGGTCATCCTGGCCAGCTGGCGACCGAGCCGGGCTTTGTTCGCCGCCTACCTGTTTGGCGCCGCCGAGCGCCTCGGGTTCACTCTGCAGACTCTGGGTGAGCCATGGAGCAACATCCCGTCGAATCTGCTGGCGATGCTCCCTTTCCTGCTGGCCATCATCGCCATGCTGTTGCTCACCAGCGGCAAGCGAGCGAAGTTCCTGGGCGCCCCCGCCGCCCTCGGTCTCCCCTACTTCCGCGAACAGAGGTAGCAATCCCGTTCTTGCGTAACTGGCGGCCACATAGTGCCGCCAGTTACGCAAGTTCGGAGGGGGCGGGGTTGTTACACGATCAGTGAGATCGCGAGGAGCACCGCTGCCAGCGCGGGGGCGATCGTTCGGACGTGGTTCATGCGAGTCCACTGCTGTCGATAGATCTCCCAGTAGCGCTGGCCCTGGTTGGTCTCCGGATCGAGCCGGTCCAGCGTGTTGTTTCTGGGTACGTGGTACATGCCGGTGAGCATGATCACCCCGACGAGGAACAGAACCCCGGCGGCGAACTGGTAGCGGGCCGGAACCTGGTCGAGATTCTGGAGACCGTCGACCATCAGCGCGGCGCTGACGAACGCAGTGCCGAACATGAGGCTCATCAACGGCGCCTTGGGAGCCTCCCGGTTGATTTCCTGCATCGCGGCCGCACCGGTCGCTGGTTCCAGTCGCCGCAGACCACTCATCGTGAACGTGGAGAAGCTGAAGAAGACGCCCGCATTCAGCCCGGCGCCGATCAGAGCGGCAATGGTGAGGTATTCGGTCATGACGTCACCTCCGGACGCTCCCACACTTGGTTGATCATCAGGGTTGGCATGAGCATTTTGTGTCCTCGGTCTTTGGTGCGGTCCGCCTCTCGGACCTCGTGCTGGGAACGCTATGGGCAGGCGGTGATACGGTCCATAGCTCAGAAGCTCGAATCCATTTGTTATCGTCTCAACCATGGATTCGCTGGTTGGATTGCTGGATGGACCCCGGGCTCGAGGTGCGTTTGTGCTTCGCTCGGTCATGGAGCCGCCGTGGTCGCTCCGCATCGAGGATCAGGCCCCGATGACCGTTGTGTCGATTGTGAACGGCCATGCGTGGGTGATCCCGGACGAGGCTGAACCCGAGAGGCTGGCAGCGGGCGACGTCGCCATCATGCGCGGGCCGACCCCGTACACCTTCAAGGACGATCCGGCCACGCCGGTCAACATCATCATCCACCCCGGCCAGGTGTGTACGACGCGCAACGGTGTCGATCTTGCGGAACGGATGGACCTGGGAGTTCGTACGTGGGGCAACGACTTGGAGGGCTCGACGACGATGCTCACGGGAACCTACGAGGCCTACAGCGAGGTTGGCGACCGTCTGCTGCGCTCGCTTCCGGACCTCGTTGTGATCCGCTCCGGGACGGCGGATCTGCCCGTGGTCGAGCTGCTCAACCAAGAGATCGGCCGGGAGGAACCCGGTCAGGAAGCGGTGCTCGATCGTCTTCTCGACCTCCTGACCATCGCCGTCCTCAGAGCGTGGTTTGCCCGCCCCGAGGCCGATGTCCCAGCCTGGTACCTGGCCTACGGCGACCCCATCGTGGGACCGGCGATTCGCCTGCTGCAGAACGAACTTGCTCGGCAATGGACTGTGGCCTCCCTGGCCGACGCAGTAGGAGTCTCTCGCGCCACCTTGGCCCGCCGCTTCTCCGAGTTGGTAGGCGTACCGCCGATGACCTACCTGACGGATTGGCGAATCGCCGTGGCGGCTGATCTACTCCGGCAAGGGAATCTCACCATCGGCGCTGTCGCCAGCCGGGTTGGCTACAGCAGCCCGTTCGCTCTCAGCACAGCCTTCAAGCGGATCCAGGGGGTGAGCCCGGCTCAGTACCGGGAGCAGGCCGTCGGCTGAGCGGCGTCCGGTAGGAGTGCGCCCACAGCCGGGCTTGGCTGGCATCTTCGAACAGCGCGGTTGGTACCTCGAGTTGCTGGACCAGGACGTAGATGTCCGCAACACGCTGCGCAATTGGGGTCTCGGCAATGAGCGCCAGGGCGCCGAGACGCGGACCAACCTCTTCGAGCAGGCGGCGGCGATCCGACCTGTCGATCCTTCCGCAGGAACGAAGGTCCCACAAAACTGAAGGTGGGCCGATCGCAGCGAGCCGGTCGAGGACCCGACACCATCCGTCGATACTCTCCGCTTGGGCCGCCGCGACGGTCTCGACATGGAGCAGCCCCTCGTCCAACTCGAATTTGGTCGTGGCCGAGACGAAGGCACGTCCTGAGTCCCAAGGCTTGATCCTCGTATCCATGGCGCGTCCTGACTTCGGCTCGTACTCGAGCTTCGCAGAACGACCTGTCCAGTCGCTTACCGTTGTGGGCCCAGCATCGAGGCGAGCCGCAGTGCATGTTTCGTGCCGAGGTGTCGGCCGGCGTCGTAGGCGACCTCGGCCTCGTCGCCCAGTTCGCGACCGATGACTTCCTGACACTGGCGCACGTAGGCGTCGGCGGGCCACCGGACACGATATGCGGCACGCATGCTCTGCGAAGCCCCGAGCAACTGTGCGGCGAGTGCGTATTCCTCAGCACGAACTGCTGCCCCCGCGAGAATCTCAGCAATGAGCGCGGTGATGATTTTGGCGTCGAGACCTCGCGCCATCACGTTGGAGCGCAGCGCATAGGCAACCGAGGCATCGAAGTCCTCGCGCCGCTCCTCGATCTTGGCGCGGGCCGCCAGTGCGTGCGCCTGCCCCTCCAGGTCGCCGAGCTTCTCGAACTCGGCGAAAGCCAACTCGAAATAGGAGGCCGCCATGTCGTACTCCGCACGGGTGAACTCGAGCCATCCCTGGCCGACTCGGACCGCAGCGTCGATTCGCGGCATTCCATGCTTGCGACCGAGCGACAACGCCCGGGAGAACTCCTTCTGCGCAGTGTCCAGATCGAGAAGCTGCACCGACAGGAAACCCAGTTCGTAGTGGAGAATCGCCGCAGCCGGCAACCCATGGGGTTCTGCATCTTCCACGAGCGCCCTGCGGTAGTAGTGGAACGCCTCTGCGGGCCGTCCGTTGGCACGGGCGAGCCTGGCTCTTGTGTCGTGGACAAAGATGCGCTGGTTCGGAGGCCAGCGATCCACAACACGTTCGATGTCATCCAGGTGCTTCAGAGCTTCCCGATCCTTGCCCTCAGCGAGGGCGAGGTTCGCCAGGAGTAGCTGTGCGGAGCCGGCGGCACGAGGGTTAGCGATCGGCGTGCTCTCTTGCACGAGTTCCTGTGCTCGCCCGAGATCACCCATCTCGGCGACGATCCATCCGTGCCAGATCTTCGCCTGTGCGGCTTTGTCCTCGTCGCCTTCCGCCTCAAATAGCGCAGTCGCCTCATCGAACTCCTGCGTCGCCAGCTCCAGACGCTGCTGCCGGTCGGGAGCCACGCGAGTCCGGTTGCGCCAGGCGCGCGCCGGATGGCTGAAGGTCACGTTCTCAACGCCGAGATCGGAGCCGCGATGGCGCATGAAGCCCAGCCGCCACAGGATCTCGGCCCGGGCCAGACCCTCCGGGTTCGTTCCGTCGAGCGTCTCCTGAAGCAGGCTCTCGGCGAGAGCAACCTGATGGGTGGCGGCACACAGATCACTCAGATTGCACGCCATCTCGCCAGCAGCACTCGGATCGTCTGTCCACAGGCGTTCGAGCCCGGCTCGGAAGTCGGCTAGACGCTCCGTCAACACGTTGCCCGCACCCACCTTTCCGGAACGTACCTCCTCCGCAGCCCGCTTGGCACCGGCGGCCGCCGCATTTGCGTGCCGGCCCAACGCTTCTTCGAGCTGACCCGATTCCTCGAGCCGCTGCTCCGCATAACGACGCACTACATCCAGCATCGAGAAGGAAGCGCGAGACTGCGGGCCGGTTTGCACAGACGGGCTGATGAGCGAGCGATCGGCCAGATCTAGCACCAGCTCGGTTACCGGTCGTCCTTCGATCTCGCGACCGAGCAGGTCGGCGGCGTCGTCGATGGTCCATCCACTGCGGAACAGCGCGACATTGACGAAGACGTGTTGCGACTCCGACGACAGGAGGTTCCAGCTCGAAGTGACCGCACGTTGCAGGCTCTGGTGTCGTTCGGCGCGGTCAGCTTGCGTCGCCGTGATCTCGACGGCCGCATCGTCGAGCACGCTTGCTATGTCGTCGAGAGGGCGTGCGATGAGTTCGCCTGCGGCGAGCTCGATGCCAAGCGGAAGCCCATCGACAGCGGCGACGATGCGACAGACTGCGTCGACGGAGTCATCAGTCAATTCGAACCCCGGCACGACGTTGCGAGCTCGTTTGACGAACATCTCGACTGCCGGCTCGCTGGCCACATCGGCCCAGTCCGGGTCGGGCAACCGGAATGGGGAAAGCCACTCCACAGACTCCGATTGCAGACCGAGACGTTGCCGGGTCGTGACGAGCACGGTCAGACCCCTGGCTTCTTGGAGCAAATCGGCAACGACGGTCGCTGCCTCGGGAAGGAACGTCTCACAGCCGTCCAAGACGAGAAGCTGCTCCCGGCCCCGCACCCAGTCGAAGAGGCGGGCGCGCACCCCATCTGCCGTGGGTGCCAGCCCGAGCGCCGCAGCCACCATCTCCTCGAACGACGCAGATCCGGTCTCGGTGTCGAGGGGGACCCACGCCGCACCGTCGCCAAACCGCTCCCGGACCCCTGCGGCCACCTCGAGCGCAAGACGGCTCTTTCCCACCCCGGGCGGACCCACGATCGAAACGAGGCGGCGCATCCCCAGCCGCTGGCTGATGCGATCGACCTCGTCCCGGCGGGCGACGAGTTCTGCCACCGGCGCAGGCAGCAAGGGGACTCCACCGGGATCCGCAAGCGGGGCCATCGGTCGATCCTGCGTCGGTACCGGGTTCAGCGCCGGATCCTGGCGGAGCATCGCTTCCTCGAGGCTGCGGAGCGACGGGCTCGGGTCGATGCCGAGAGAATCGACCAGAACCCGGCGCGCCTCCTGGAATGTGCGCAGGGCGTCTGCCTGTCGGCCCGATCGGTACAGGGCGAGCATCAGGTGCGACCAAAGACCCTCATCGAGGGGGTTTGCCGCCACAGCCGATTGCAGATCGGCGACGATCTCCTTGTGGCGACCCAACGCCAATTCGACCTCTACACGCAAAGTGAAGGCGACATTGCGCATTTCGGACAGGCGGCGGATCTCGGGCTGAGCAAATTCCTCGTACTCGAAGTCGGCGTAAGCGCCGCCGCGCCACAGACCAAGCGCCCGCTCGAGAAGGGCGCTGGCTGCGTCTGGATCTGCCTGCTGAGCCGCCGCAACCAGGTCGCTGAACTGCACTGCGTCGAGTGTGTTGTCCCCGAGTTCGAGGAGGTAGTTCCCGGTTCCGGTCCGGATCCCGTGGTCATCTCCGGTATCGGCCAGAGCGCGGCGAAGCCGGGAAACAGCCGTCTGTAGTGCTGCATCGGGGTTGCCGGGCAAGCTGTCGCCCCACATTGCCTCGAAGATCCGATCCACGCTCACTGGCTTGTCTACCTGCGAGAGCAATATCGCCAGAAGCTTGCGCTCGCGGGCTCTCCCGATGACAACCGGAGCACCGTGCGACAGGACCTCGAGACCGCCCAAGACACGAAACTCCATAGGACAATCCTGTGTCGCGTTGTGGCAGAGATTAGTGGGTAGAAATCCCCTTTCCGCGAGGTGGTAAGTCGGTGGTCAGTGGCCCGTTAGGGCCACCGCGGAAGATGGCGCCATGAACGGGTCGACAACCTGGTCGAGCTTGGACCAATCGTCCGGCTGGATCATCGCCACAGATCATCAGGCTGCCGCCAAAACCCAAGCCGCACTCGACGGGAACGGCACCAAGTGGCGCGCCTTCGTCAACCCGGGTCCAACCACCATCCAGGTCTCTAGCAGCCACTACCCGGCGAGTGTCGTTGTGGTCGACATGACAGGCCTCCGGTCACTCGGCGCCATGAGGGAGTACCTGGGATGGTTGAACCTAGAAGCGCCCGTGGTCGGTCTTGTCAATGCCGACCATCGCCCCAATATGGGGGCGCTTGTCGGCGCCGGGGCCCACGAGATCGTGGTCGCCAACGGTGATGCGACCGCTCTGCGCGAGGCAGTGAAACGTGCCAGTTCGCACCCGAACGGCGGAGGGGCCCTGCGGAAGGCCAACACGCGGATGTGGCAGATATTCGAGAGATCCCCCATCGCCTACTGGATCGAGGACTTCTCCGAACTCGACACGTGGCTTGACAACCTTCGCACGCAAGGCATCACAAACCTGGCGGAGTGGCTCGAAGAGAACCCCGAGGAGATCGAAACCGGCATCAGCAAGATCCGCATTCTCGATGTCAACCCTGCGGCGCTGCGGCTGAGCGGTGCAACAAGCAAGGCCGAACTCCTGGAGAACGGGCTATCCGCGATCGACACGGGAGACTCTCATGACGTATTTCGCGAGCAGCTGCTGGCGGTCTGGGAGGGCCGGGACCAGCTACGAACGATGGGTACCGGGCGCACCGCAGACGGCAGCCGGATGGACTACACCCTCAGCTGGGTGGCCGTGCGGGATGGCGAGCCCGGCGACTCCACGGTCATTGTGGCGATGGAGGACATCACCGAGCTGGCCGCGGCCAGACGACGGATGCAACACCTGAGCGACCTGAAGGATCGCTTCATCGCCTCGATCACTCACGAACTGAGAACACCCCTGACCGCCGTGGTCGGCTTCGCCAACCTTCTTCGCGAGAGCTACGACACGGCAACCCCCGTAGAAATGGACGAGTTCCTCGACTTGCTCGGCAGTGCAGCCGAAGAGGGCGGCGCAATCCTTGAGAATCTGCTTGTCGCCGTTGATCTCGACGACGCCGGCCAAACCGGCTCACTGCCGAGCCCCAAGACCACCGAGGTGGACCTCATGTCTGCGGCCGCGAGGGCGATCAAATCCCTCGCCCCCGATGTCCGCGCTTTGGTGACCGTCGTCCCAGGGTCGGTGATTGCTCGGGCCAACTCGTCCCGCGTGCAACAGATC
>JASJBC010000208.1 GCA_030066715.1 Acidimicrobiia bacterium | reverse complement strand
CCGGAATCGTTCAGGATCAAGGCGGTCAGCACCGGGTGCTCGCCCTCGCCGATGTTCTCCGGGATGCACACCCATGCTGTTCCGGCGACTACCCGGGTGCCGACCTCCGGCCAGCACTCCCAAGCGATCGCTTCGCCGGTCGCCTGCCGCCAGACGGCGCCTGCGTCTTCTTCGAGGGCGGCGACGGTTACCGAGGGTCCCTGTGTTGTCGTCGGCAACGGGTCGCCCCAGAACGCCAGGACGTCGCCCTCGGAGTAGACCGTCTGGCACGGGATCCCATTGCGGTCGGCATCCATCCGGTCGGGGCCGCCTTCGCGGATCCAATAGGTCACGGCATCGGCGTAGCCGTAGCCCCTCGCATTCAGGTCCCGACAGAACAGACCCGACTCGACATCCACAATCGGAGCCAGAGTTGTCTCCGTGGTTGTCGGGGCCGGCTCGGATGTCGTGGTCGTCGGTTCGTCCGTCGTGGTCGTTGCAGACGTCGCCACAACAGCAGCGGCGGTCGTCGAGGTAGTAGTCGCGATCGTGGTCAGCGAAGCGGTGGTATCGGCGGCGTCCGTTGGCGCCGCCTCCGGCTCATCCCCCGAGCTGCACCCCGCCACCGCCAAGCAGAGAGCCAACAACGCCATGGACCATCGCAACATGTGCCCACCTCGCTCGATGTCCCGCGATTGTCGCGCCGGGTCGGGCGTGTGCCTAGAGGTTCGTGAGTCGTCGTGTCACACCCGGTTGATACCGTGATATGCATGCTCATCACATGTATACATGTGTATCACATGCGCTAACCTGAGGGGGTGAGCAAGATGATCCAGATCCGGAACGTGCCCGAGAATGTGCATCGTGAGCTCAGAGTGCGTGCGGCTCGCGCCGGGATGAGCCTTTCTGAGTTTCTCAATGCAGAACTGGAGCGACTGGTGGCGCACCGCCCGCTCGGCGAGCTGGTGGCCGAGCTCGGCAACGAGCCGACGTTGCGACGCGGCGAAGCTGCATCCGCCGTTCGCCGCGGGCGTCCCGGGTGATCGTCCTCGACGCTTCGGCGTTCATCGATGCGGTGGATGGGCGCGCTGAGGTGGCCGCACGGCTGGAAGGGGCAGATATCCATGCGCCGCATCTGCTGGATGTTGAGGTGGCGAGCGCGTTACGGCGGCTGACAGGTACCGGACGACTCAGTGAGAGCCGGGCCGAGACGATCCTCGACGTTCTCGAGCAGGCCGACATCAAGCGTCATCCCCATCGGCCGCTGCTTCGATCTGTGTGGGCGCTGCGAGGTCGGCTCACCGCCGACGACGCCACATACGTTGCGCTGGCTGCTGTGCTCGAAGCCCCGCTGATCACGACTGATCGCAAGCTGGCGAGCCTGCCGGGGCTGCCGTGTGAGGTGGAGGCTCTGTGACCACCGCTCCTATTGGCATGCTGTGGCTGTAGAGGAGCCCGCTAGAGGGAACTGGCACGGGCGGGTTGGGGCGTCTGTGTGGTAGCAGGTGTCAGTACGGATTCCCGGAGCGTGGCGAGTTCTTCGGCGGCATCCTCCTGCTCGGATCCTGGTCTTACCCCCATGGTGTCGGGCTGCTGCTTGATTCTTTCGATCAGTTGAGTGAGCAGATCTGCGATCTTCTCTGCATTGGGATCGGGTTTCGGCGGGTTCGTCAAGCCGAGGAGCCGTACCAGCGATGCTCCTGAGTAGAGACAGATGGCGATGAAACCTACGATTCCGGCCGCTCCTATCGAACTGCTGATCCAACCATCGGTGAGCTCAAGGCCTTCACTTCGAAGAAGAAACACCTCGCCAATGGTGCCGGTCAGGGTGACCCAAGCGCCTAGGGCCAGCCCCCACTGGGTTATGTTCTTGCCTCCGCCAACGAGCTCGCGAGACAGAAGGACGCCAATCGGCGAGACGGCAACGAGCATCGCCGCTATCGCAGAGCCAACCACAATCGTCCCGAGCCTCTTGTCGGCCCCCTGTCCGAGCAGCGTCTTCATTGCGTCGTTGGACGCCACAAGCACTGCCAGCCCCGACGTGAACACGGTGACGTTGCTCACCCAGCTGTCTTTGAATTTCCAACCCGCGTCGATTCCGTAGAGCGGGCGAAATCCTGGCCAACGGGCGTACCGGGGTCCCGTTTCGGAGTTCGGAGACGGCTCGCCAATGTTCAGGATGAACCGAATACCGGCCGCAAATCCCACAACTGCGGCGGCCAGGAACGAGGCATTGACGAACCAATCCTTGAGGGCCTCGGAGTCGACGGCCGTCACAGCGGGGGCCTTGATCGAAAACGAGGTCGGTTCAGCGTCTCCAAATGTGATCGGCAGAGCCAGACCATTTGCGAGGTCGCAACCGTTCAACATGATGGTGATCTTGGTCGGCCCAGCGGCTACTCCAGAGGACGGCGGCAGAGCCATTGGATTGACCGACGGGCGACAGCCGGCGATACCGGTATCGCCGAGGACGATGTCGACCTGTTCAGCATCAAGATTGGTGGCGTTGAACGTCGCCTCGCCGTCGGTCGGTGTCAGATCAGTCGACGAAATCACCACACTGCTAGCGGCTGCAGCAATCCCACCACCGACAAGCAACCCCGCACCACAAGCCGCTAGCAACAGCCTCAGCTTCACCCAGCCTCCCAACTCGACGAGTCAACCATATAGGAGGGTCCAGAGGCCTGGGTCACACCTCGATGGTGTCGCCTCTCTTGGGGAGGTGGGCTTCTAGGCCGAACTCCTGGCGGAAGCGGTCGGCCAGTGCCTTGCGGGCGTGGTCCTCGCCGTGGACCAGGACGACCTGTTTCGGCTGAGCCTCCGACACCCAGCGCACCAGCTCGTCCTCGTCGGCGTGGGCGGAGTACGCCTCGAGCCGGGTCACCTCGGCGCGCACGTTGATGTCCTTGCCGTGGATGCGGACTCGTTCCGCCCCGTCGAGGAGATCCCGACCCCGGGTGCCCTCTGCCTGATAGCCGACGAACGCCACGATGTTCTCCGGGTAGGGGAGCCGCCGCTTGAGGTGATGCGGCACCCGGCCTGCAGTCGCCATGCCCGAAGCCGAGATGATCACCATCGGGCCTCGCATCGAGTTGAGCCGCTTCGATTGCTCGATGGTGTGGGTGAACTGGAGCTGCCGGGGGCGCAGCGGGCTCGAGCCAGACTGCTCCAACGCCTTCATCTCCATGTCGTGCTCTTGGTGATGACGGGCATACATCTCTGTCGCATCGATCGCCATCGGGCTGTCGAGGAAGATGGGCAGCGACGGAATCCGGCCTATCTCTTCCAGTTCGCGGATCCGATAGAGGATCTCCTGGGTACGTCCGATGCTGAACGCCGGGATCACCAGGACGCCGTCCGTCCCCACGATCCTGTCGAACACCTGGGCCATCATCTCATTCGCATCGTCCGACGGGTCCTGATGCGATCTGCCGCCGTACGTACTCTCTATCAGCAGGAGGTCCGCACCCTGCGGCGGTTGCGGGTCCTTCAACACTGGGATATCCCAACGCCCGACATCACCCGAGAACGTGATCGTGCTGCCGTTGGTCTCCAGGTTGATGTGCGCCGAACCGAGGATGTGTCCGGCGAAGCTGAACCGGGCTCGGCCCACCGGAACGTCCACCCAGTCGTGGTACTCCACCGGCCGCATCAGCTGCATCGCCTCCAGTGCGTTCGCCTCCGTGTAGAGCGGCAACGCCGGCTTGTGACGGCTGTAGCCCTTCTTGTTGGCGTACTCAGCGTCCTCTTCTTGGATCCGCCCCGAGTCGGGCAGCATCACCGACAGCAGATCGGTGGTCGCCCGTGTCGCTCGCACCTCACCGGCGAAGCCGTGGGTGCCGACCAGCCGGGGCAGGTAGCCGGTGTGGTCGATGTGGGCGTGGGTGAGCAGCACGGTCTCCGGCAGCTCCACGTCGTGGAAAGGGTCCTTCCAGTTCAGTTGGCGAATCGAACGCGGTCCCTGGAAGAGACCGCAGTCGACCAGGGTGCTGCGACCGTCGGAGCGGACGAGAAAGCGGGAGCCGGTCACCGTGTCGGCGCCGCCCAGAAAGGTGATGGTGGTCATGGGCCCGCATGCTAAGCCGCGGACAGGCCCCCGTCCTCGGGACCATTGGATCGAATTCGTGCGACCAATGAGCCCTGTGCCGCGTACTGTTTGCAGGGGAGAATGAGCAGCAATGGCGTACCGGCCCGACATCGAATCGTTTGCAGATACTCAGGAAGCGATTGGCCGCGCCCCACTCGCCGTGCTGGGTGCGGCGCTCGGTGTCATAGTTGCACTCGTAACCGTTGCCGTCCTCTGGCTCGTCGGTCTCGACGTTCACGGTGTGGTTGTGGGCGCTGTCGCCGGTGCAGTCGCCGGAGCCGTGACCACGATCCTCGGCATCACCTCCTGAGCCCACCCTCCCGCAGGAGGACCCGGCGTCTCGTCACACCTCGCAGTTCCGATCGGTAGGGTCTGTCCTGTCGCAGATACGCCGGACTGAGGCAACCGGCGGGCTCCCGCCAGGGAGCGGAGGGAGGCAACGTATGCGCAGCATCTCAATGCTGGCCGCGCTCGCGCTCGTCATGGCCGCATGCAGTGGCGACGAGCCTGCGGAGACCACGACGACGGCAGCCCCGGCAACCACCGTCACCACGGCGCCGGCCACGACCACGACCGCGCCGCCGCCGGAGACAACGGTCGCAACCACCACAACGACCACGACGACGGCTGCACCCGTGCCGACGACGCTGGCTGCGTTTGCCGGGCCGGTGGCTTTCGATCTCGTCGTCAAGGACGAGACGACACCGGCTCTTCCTCCCACCGAGAGCGGTTGGGACGCATCGTTCAGCTACTCGCCCTGGGTCCTGCACCACGAAGGCCGGTTCCACATGTTCTATACCGGCTGGCGGGTCGACGTCGCCATCGGGTACGCCTCGTCCGACGACGGGCTGACCTTCACGCGCAGCGAGGCGAACCCGGTGCTCGAGATCGAGGAGGACATCGGCGGACGCACCCATCACGCCGAAGCGCCGGTGGTCTACGTCGCAGAGGACGGCACTTGGGTCATGTACTACGGCCTGTTGCAGGGGAAGCGTTTCCCCGCCGCATCAATCCACCGCGCTACGGCCCCCGGTCCGGAAGGGCCGTGGACTCCCGACCCTGGCCCGATCTACGTCGCCGGGGACGACGCGTGGGACACCGAAGCGGTTCCGCAATCTGTGGCCGTCGCCGACGAAGGTGTGTTCCTCTACTACGACGGTCGGGACGGCTCGACTGCATCCACCGGGCTGCTGTTCTCGGCCGACGGTGTCACGTTCACCCCGTACGACGACCCGACCACGCCGTACGGCTCCGACCCGGTGATCGGGGTCCCCGGCGTCCAAGCCTGGGACGGAGCAGGGGCCGGCAGCCCGGTCGTGATCGCCGGTGATGACGGATTCGAGATGTTCTACGTCGGGTTCGAAGGCCCCGACAACGGCGAACGAGTCCTGCGTATCGGCTACGCCGTCAGCGACGACGGCCGGGCCTGGCAGCGGTACGCCGACAACCCGGCCATCGTCATCGACACTCAGTCCTCAGCGCCGGGCAGCCTCGGCTTCCCGTGGATGGGTGGCCTCGTCTTCGAAGACACCTACTACCTGTACTACGCACTTGCCGCCGGAGCGCAGGGCGTCGGCGTCATTACGGGGACGGTCGCTCGGTAGGGCGCCGCGTCAGCTCGAGGCGAGGCTGACCTGAACATCGATCGTGTCACTGCCCCGGAGGACGGTCACGGTGAACTCGTCGCAGAGCGTCGTGTCCTGGAGGGCCTCGTGAAGGTCGTCCACGTCGGCGATGTCGCGCTCACCGACCTTAACGATCATGTCGCCTCCGGTGATGCCGGCGGCG
>JASJBC010000207.1 GCA_030066715.1 Acidimicrobiia bacterium | reverse complement strand
CGCCGGCGCCCGACAGGCCATCGATCGGGCCTATGCCGACCGGAACTACAAGCCCGCCACCATGTTCACCGTCCTGCCATCAGCCGGCGCCCAGCGCATCGCCTGACCAATAACCGAGGTAGCTATGGACAAGCACAAGTTCTCGCTCTACGGCAACACGATCACGCCCGCCCAGGATCGCAAGGCGCTCAAGTGGCAGAACATGTTCGTCAAGCAGTTCGGCTACGACGAGAACGAGCACTACGACCTGAGCATCCACGACAACGACTACCTAGGTGACTCCCTGGGTATCCGCGATATCCGACGTGACGCAGAAGGTGACCCGATCACCGCCGACAGCGGGGTCGTGATCTCAACGATCCGTATGGGATTTGGTCACTACCGCATTGCCATGGCCGGTGCCTCCGCGGCTCGGGCGATGGGCTTCACACCGCTGTGGCTCGACCTCCTCTCGATACCCGGTGTGCCCTCCGACGTCATCAACTGGTGGAACACCAACTACAGCAAGTACTCCCGCCTCTCGCAGCGCTCCAAGCTGTTCAACAAGTACGTGTGGGAGTCGGTGACTTCGGGCGACCGGACCCTTCCCGGTTTGAACTGGGCGCTGAACAACTACGCGATTGGCTGGCCGTGGCGGTTCCTCAAAGCGAATGCCCGGGACTATCGAAAGAGCGAGCTGCTCGGTCCGCTCCACAAGGCGCTGCCCGCCGAGATGCCCATCCTCACCGCACACATGTGGAACTGCATGGGTGCCGTCGCCGGTGGGATGACCAACGTCGTCGACATGATGTTCGACAACTGGCCGATGGCATTCCAACTCACCGAGGGCGCCACCCACGCGGTGCAGTCGCCGTCCGGTTACTACGGCTTCCGGATCATGAACCAGTTCGACGAGAAGGACCGGCTGCTCCACCCAACCCCGGCCGATGCCATCGAGTTCGTCGGCCAGCACGTCGACCACGAGCTGGTCCACAACATCGAGGTTGACTGTGCGGCGCGGCTGCGCCGGATGCGCACCGGTGAACCACGCCGGTTCGTGTTGACGATGGGCGGAGCGGGAGCGCAGCGCGAGCTGTTCAAGGCCATCGTCGATCACTGTCGCCCGATGATCGACAAGGGTGAGCTGACTCTGTTCGTCAACCTCGGTGATCACGCCGACAACTGGGAATGGCTGAAGGGTGAGCTCGGAGACGCCCCGGTGACTACGCACTTCACGTGGGAGGAAACCAAGGATTTCGCCGACGGCATCCGGGAAGGGGAGGCAGGTGGTCTCCACGTGTTCCTCTTCGACAACACCTTCCACGGTGTCTACGCCAGCAACTACCTGATGCGGGTCACGGACGTGATGATCACCAAGCCGTCCGAGCTGGCCTTCTACCCGATCCCGAAGATATTCAACGAGAGAGTGGGGGCGCACGAGGCTTGGGGAGCCATCCGCAGCGCTGAGATCGGCGACGGGACCATCGAGACCAGGACGATCCCCCGGACGTTGCAGGCCATCGACCTGATGACCAAGGAGACCGACCTGTTGGAGATGTACTGCGACATGATCGTCAAGAACAAATCCATCGGTCTGTACGACGGCGCCTACAAGTGTGTCGAGCTGGCAACCGGCAAGAAGTTCGTGCGTGAGGAATTGATCACCACCGAGCAGTAGCCGCTGCGGGCGCCGGGCCGGCTGATCAGCTCGTATCGAAAGCAAACGACATCGGTGTTGTTCGATCGAGCTCTTGGTAGCGCTTCCAGACCTTGATTCCAGAACTCATTCACTCCTGTTTCAATAAAGCGAAAGCAAATTGACACCAAACGAAACCGATCGTAATGTGATGATATGGAGGAGGTCATCCCAGCGGCATTGCGTCGTGATCGCATGCTCGAGATGGTGCGCGAGCGGGAGTTCGTGAAGGTCGCTGATCTCAGCTCGATCTTTGGCATCTCCGAGGTGACCGTGCGCACCGATCTCGCCAGCCTCTCCAGCCAGGGCCTGCTCCAGCGGGTCCACGGCGGTGCCATCGTCCGTGACCCCGACTCGATGGTCGAGCGCAGTTTTGAGGAGGCCCTCGACGCCTACGCCGCCGAAAAGGCCGCAATCGGGCGGGCCGCCGCCGATCTCATTCGATCCGGGGAAACGGCCATCCTCGACGTGGGCACGTCCAACGCCGCCATCGCCAAGGCGATAGTTGCCCGCGAGGATCTGGTCGACGTCTCCGTCTTCACCTCGAGTCTGAGCAACGCCCTCGAGCTCGAGTCCGCAATCCCACGCATCTCGGTGATCCTGACCGGTGGGACGCTGCGTCCCAAGCAGCACTCGCTGGTCGATCCGATGGCCGGGTTCATCTTCGAGAACATCAATGCAGTCACCGCCTTCATCGGGTGCAACGGAGTGCACCCCGAGTACGGCATTACAAACGTCAACCTTCCCGAGGCCGAGATGAAGCGGAAGATGGTCGCCGCTGCCCAACGCACGGTCGTTGTGGCCGACGGCTCCAAGCTCGGGAACATAAGCGTCGCAAAGGTCGCTGATCTCGCCGACGTCGACCAGCTCATAACCGGGCCCTCGGCGCCTCACGGCGTCCTGACCCAACTCACCGAGCTGGGCGTGCAGGTCGAGATCGCACAGCCCGAACACGGGTGAAAGCCGGAGTCCGCTCCGGGTAGACAATGGAGGAAACCGAATGAAGAAGAAGCTGATTCTGCTCTTTGCGGTATTAGCCCTCATCGCAGCTGCGTGCGGTGGCGATGATGATTCGTCAGACGACGGAGCTACAACCCAAGCTCCCGCTACGACCGAAGCCATGGATGACGGTGGTGAAGATGTCGCGCTGCGATGGATGACCCGTCCGGACAACCCGGAAGAGGCAGCCGTCTACGGCGAGATCTCTGATCAGCTGAGCGCAGAGCTCGATGGCGTCACCCTTACGTACGAGCCCGGCTCGAACGAAGGCGCCGGCTATCAGCAGACGCTGTTGACCAACCTCTCCGCAGGCACGGCCCCTGACGTGTTCTGGGTCCCGGGTACCGACGTTGCCGACTTTGCGTCGCGTGGCGTCATCCTGGATCTGCGTGAGTACGCCGATGCCACTGGTCACAACGATGCCGACTTCTATCCCGGCCCGATGGGCCACCTGACCACCGAGCTCGCCACAGGTCAGCCGGGCAACGCCCTCTGGGGTCTGCCCCGTGACGTGTCGACGTTCGGTCTCTATGTCAACCTCGACCTCATTGCTGAGGCCGGTGTTGCCAATCCGCTCGAGCTCGAAGCCGCCGGCGAGTGGGATCTCGACGCCTTCAACGAGGTAGTCGACGGTGTTGCCGCCCTCGGTGGCGAGATCAAGGGCTACGGCCAGAGCGCATGGTGGGGCCCGTACGGTGCTTGGCTCAACAACGCTGGTGGTGGGTTCTTCACCGACGACCGCACCGCATGTGGTCTCGACAGCGATGAGTCCATCGCCGGTCTGAGCGCACTGCGCGACCTGTACAGCGGCGACGCTGTCATCCCTTACGGTGAGGATCCGGAAGCTCCGTTCCGCGCCGGTACCGTTGGCATGTTCCAGAACGGCCGCTGGGCGACCCCCGGCATCCGGACTGTGGACTTCAGCTGGGACGTTGTCGGTCTCCCGAGCGGCTCTGCCGGTCCGGGCAACTGGCTGTTCTGGGGCGCCTACGTCGTCAATGCCGACACCGCTGACCCCGAGGCAGCATGGGCTCTGGTCCAGGCTCTCACCGAGGCCAGCGTGCAGGCTCAGATCTCTGAGCTCGGCGCCAACATCCCGAGCCGCGTGAGCCAGGAAGCGCTCGACGCCTTCCTCACCTTCACGCCGCCGGCGAACAACCAGGCCTTCCTCGACGGCCTCTCCAACGACCCGACCACTGAGGGCCCGCTATGGTCCGGCAGCTGGCCGGAGTTCGTGACGCTGATGGACAGCGAGATCCAAGCTGTCGTCACGGGTGCCCGTGACGTCGCCGACTTCCAGGCGAACATCTGCAGCGAGACAGCCGCCGCTTTCGGCAGCTAATCCCAAGCGAGGGGGCCGGGTGAATCACCCGGCCCCCTCCTCTTTCCGAGCATTGGAGATGTAATGACCGCCGCGTCTGTCAGTCCCGTGAGTACCACCTCCGGCGAGCCGCGCTGGTTTCTACCCCTCGTCGTGTGGCGTGTCTTCACGGCGGTCCTGTTTGCAGCGGCGCTCGTCGCCACCGTGATTCAGCGGGGCATCGTTGTCGATGGCCCAGTCCGATTGACGCTGATCCTCGCTCTCGTCGGAGCGCTGATCGGTGCGGGCATTGCGATTCGCGGCACGTTGCGGCGGATTCACCTGGGGCGGCTATCAGGCTTCGCCATCGACTTTCTGCTGGTTGTGATCCTCGGCTTCATCGCCCTCAATCGAATGGGCATGTTTACCGGCCTCGACGCCGTCGGTGAAGCCTTCAACGGCAACGCAACTCTTCTGCTCATCATTGTTGTTGGGTGGTTCGTCTCCGGATTTGCCGACAGGGCCGGCGGCAACCAGCGCAACATCAAGCTGATCGCCCGCTGGACGATGATCGCCGGCGCCGCGATCCTCGCCGTCGCCATGGGCCTCATCCCAGGGCTAATCGAGTTCGCACAGCGGCTCGTCCGGGGCAACGTCATTCTGTTTGCCGTCGGCGCGGGAATCGCCGCCACCTTCGCCCGCATCCTGTGGACGGACAGTGCGGCGCGCTTCTTCGGCACCAACCAGGTGCAGGGCGAGGCGATGGACGGCATGCTGTTCGTCGCTCCCAACGTTCTTGGCTTCCTTGCCTTCTTCGCCGGTCCGCTGATCGTCTCCGCATTCATCAGCTTTACTGAGTGGGACGGCCTCACGGATGCGACGTTCGTTGGGTTCCAGAACTACACCGACCTGTTTTCCGACTCCTTGTTCCTAAGGTCACTGCGCAACATCCTTGTCTTCGGCGTGGTTGCGATTCCGCTGGCCGTGATCCCGGCCCTGCTCCTGGCTGCGCTGCTCAACTCGAAGCTGCCGGGCATGAAGTTCTTCCGTGCGGTCTACTTCCTGCCGTCGATTGCCGGCGTCGTGGGCGTGACCCTCATCTGGAAGCAGCTGTTCAACTCGACGGTGGGCTACCTCAACTACATGATTCTTAGGGTCACCGACTGGGTTGGTGCCATCTTTGGGGCGAACTGGGAGGCGCCCCAACCGCAGTGGATATCCGACGACTCCATTGCGTTGATCGCCGTGATGATCTTGTTCATATGGCAGCAGATCGGGTTCAACACGGTGTTGTTCCTCGCCGGTATGCAGAGCATCGACGGCACTCTCTACGAGGCAGCGGACATCGACGGTGCCGGGCCCTGGAGCAAGCTGCGCAACATCACAGTCCCGATGCTGCGACCGACGACCGTGTTCGTCGTCGCCACCTCGACGATTCTCGGGCTGCAGCTCTTCAACGAGCCGTTCATTCTTCAGTCCCCCTCCCCGCCATCGGGGCCGGGTAACTCGACCCTCACCCCGGTCGTGTACCTCTACCAGAACGCCTTCCAGGAGTTCCAGATCGGATACGCCTCGGCGGTTGCCTGGGCGCTGTTCATCCTGATCTTTGGGATCACGCTGTTGTACTTCCGCCGGAGCGGCGAGGACGGAGTCTTGAGCTCATGACGACTTCACGGACACCCGAGGCCATTGCGGCCCGCGAAGCTCAAGCCAGGAAAGACCACAGACGCAAGATCGTCCGCACCATCATCGGAAGGGGCGGGGCTTACGCCGTGCTGGTCGGGTTTGCGATCGCGATGCTGTTCCCATTCGTGTTCATGGTGGCGGCGGCGCTGAAAACCCCGGAGGACACCTTCCGTTACCCGCCCAAGATTCTGCCGCGCACTGCTGCGACGGCGGAGGTCGGAGGCGAGGAGGTCGACCTCTATTCGGTCGAG
>JASJBC010000206.1 GCA_030066715.1 Acidimicrobiia bacterium | reverse complement strand
GTTTTTCCTCTGAAAATTTCAATCAGGTTGTATAAACTTTTATTTTTCATGGTCTCATCTATTAAATCTTCACTGCAAAGATGCGATGAGATACAGGGCTGGTGTTAGGAAGAATTGCCCGAGGGCTTGTACAAATTTCCTTTTAGGCTGCAATCCCTCCCTTGAGGCGGAAATCAGTAGGGGAATGCCCGGTCATTTTTTTGAAGAATCGGCTGAAATGAGCTGCATCGTTGAAGCCCAGCTCATAGGCTATTTCCTGGTTTTGCTTGTCGGTGTAGAGAAGGAGTCTCTTGGCCTCAAGTGATATCCGCTCCTGAATGATCTGTTGTGGAGATTTTTGATTATAGATTGCAAATATGTTTGAGAGCGTTTTAGGACTCTTGTACAACATATCGGCATAATCGCTTACCTTTCTTTTTTCCCGATAATGAATATCTACCAGGAAATTGAATTTTCGAATAATCTCGATCTGGTCATTCCTGAGTTCCTTCCCTATCAATTGCTCTTTTGCCAATCTGGTACTTAATATGATCAGCCTTTTAAGCAACATCTGCAGCATCTCACCCTGTATGTGATCCGGATTCCGAAATTCCTCGACAAAGACACTATAGAGCAACTCAAACTTCTGTTCCTGTTCTTTTGGAATACTGATCAAAGGAATTTCCTGGGTGCCGAAGAACAGAATACCGTTACAGGAAACTTCACTATCGTGATCGTTAATACAGTAGAATTCCCTGTTAAAGGTAAATGCAGTCAGCGGTAATTCCGTTCCGCTATAAGAAACCTTGTGAAGATAGGTGGTGGTGGTTAACTGGTTTGCCAACAGGGTTATCGGCTTGTCATCTATATGAAGTTTAACAGGTTCCTGATTTCGATTCCAAATGAACTTGATTGTCCAATCAGTAATTGAAAACCTTTTTTCATCTTCTCGGATGTCATCACTAAGGCCCAGAACCGCCCCTAGTTTATTATCGTGATATTCGTACCTCATAGGACTAGCTTCCCTTAATAGGTAGGCAAAATGGCGATTAGCTTACAAAACCGATCGTATTAAGACCGTAAAAGCCAAGTGTGGAAATCAAGAGATCAATACCAACTAGAAGCTACAGGTTTCAATCTCTGTAACCCTCAGCGTATTAACCATTCCCTTTGCTTTTATCGGCATAGCCGCCAGGCTGATTAGCATATCACCTACATCCAGATAACCTTTTTTGCATGCGATAGCGTTAACGTCTTCAATGGTCTCATCGGTAGACACATACCTATCGTAATAAAAAGCCTTAACGCCCCAGAGTAAATTCAGTTGGGTGAGGATCCTTTTATTGGAGGTGAAAACAAGAATATGGGCTCTTGGTCTCCAGGCAGAGATCTGAAAGGCCGTATAGCCGCTGTTGGTCAGCGTGGAAATAGCCTTGGCCTTAATCTCATTGGCCATTATTGCAGCGTGATAGCAGACCGACTTTGTGATGTAGCGTTTCGTCCTGATGTGAGGAGGTTCCTGTGGTACCCGAATTAGTTCAGAGCTTTCCACACTGTGGAGGATACTTGCCATTTTATCGATCACCTCTACCGGGTAATTACCAACCGAAGTCTCACCGGACAACATTACCGCGTCGGCCCCGTCCATAACAGAATTTGCCACATCATTTACTTCGGCGCGTGTAGGTGTAAGACTGGTGATCATAGTTTCCATCATTTGGGTAGCGATGATTACCGGTATCCTTGCTCTTTTTGCGCGCAGGACTAATCTTTTCTGAATAAGAGGGACTTCCTGGGCCGGAACTTCAACACCGAGATCGCCGCGGGCTACCATAATGCCATCACAATAAGAGACAATCTTATCAATGTTCTTAACCGCTTCGGGTTTCTCAATTTTGGCAACGATTGGGATCTTATATTCCGAATGTTCCCTGATCAGGTTTTGTAAGTCGATCAGATCCTGACTGTAACGAACAAATGACAGGGCGATCCAATCTACCTTCTCCCCTATGGCAAATATTGCATCCTGAATATCTTTTTCAGTCAATGCCGGAAGTGAAATGTTTGTATTGGGAAGGTTTACCCCTTTTTTCGATTTGAGTGGCCCCCCTTGAATTACCTTTGCCTTAACCTCGCTTTCCTTATCAGAAGAAAGCACTTCAAAGATCAGTTTTCCATCGTCCAGCAATATTTTTTCTCCCGGATTAACATCTCTGGGAAAACTGCTGTAATTCATATATACGCGTTCGGAATTGCCTTCAAAGGGCTCTCCGGTAACAAAGGTAATTTCATCACCAGGCGAAACAACTACTTCCCCGGCCATAATACCAACTCTTAACTTCGGGCCCTGCAGATCTGCCAATATAGCTGTAAAGATGCCGAGCTCTTCGTTGAGTTCTCTGATCATAGCAATACGCTCTCTTACATCCTCATAATCGGCGTGGGAAAAATTAATACGGAAGACGTCAACCCCTGAAAGGATCATCTCCCTGAGGATTTCCTTTTTACTCGTGGCCGGACCAAGAGTAGCTACTATTTTTGTTTTTTTTCTATTAGGCATTCCCTTAGAAAATTAGATTGTGTTTAGACTTTAGTTGTTCGGTGTCTACCAGGTATGCAGTAACGATATTCGGAATTTGCAAAATTATTTTTACTACATCTTCTTCCAGGCATTCGTCGCCTTGTTCGATCTTCAAAAAATAATCCACATCTCTGTGTTCCGGTACCAGATGGCGTACTGTAAGTGATTTTTCATGCTGGAAGAGGTCGGGACGCTGGAGGTCTTCCTCCTGGCTGAAATTATTAGCCATCAGCATCCAGTACCTGTCGTTAATTTGGTCTTTCCATTCAAAAACCGGAAAAGTACATTTTCCCGTGATTTCCAGGTCTTCTCTGGTTCTGTTTAGTTTTGTTCTTAAATTCCTGTTCAGTGCATATACCAAAGCGTGATCTTCCAGACTGGAGTGGAGTGCTATTAAGACAAACTCCTCCGTACAAAGATCTTCGCTTAGTCTGTATGTGCTGACCGAACTCATAGTTCGCGCGTAAAGATAGAATTAAATCAGAAATAAGCCTAGGCTTGACTATTTCATTAGCCGCTAAGGCGAAGCCGAAAACCTTAGAGTTGCGGAGAGGTATTCTTAATTTTGTCCTGAAGTGCAAAAAAGGCTCTCTTGGATGCTTTTTCTTCTGCCTTTTTTTTGGATGTAGCACGGGCCTTAGCCATCACCCGGTCTCCAATGGAGAGCTTTACTGCAAAATGTTTTAGAGCATCGTTGCCGGTGTCTTCATATACCTTATAGTCAAATGCTTTCTTCTGTTTCTGACACCACTCTATTACAAGACTCTTATAACTAATAACCTTCCCTTCCAATTGCTCTATATCTACATAAGGTACGATCACTCTTTCATTGATGAACTTTTCACAATACTTATATCCCCTGTCGAGGTATATCGCCCCAATGAGCGCTTCAAATACGTTGCCGTGTATATTATCGCCAAAATGTGACTTGGGTATTCTACTCTCTACATACTTGATCAGATTCAGGTCTTTCCCCAATTCATTCAGGTGTTTTCTGCTTACGATCTTGGAACGCATCTTTGTCAGGTATCCTTCATCCCCTGCAGGAACTTCTTTGTACAGATGCTTAGAGATTATGGTTCCCAGCATGGCATCGCCCAGAAACTCAAGACGTTCGTAATTCATCGGGTTGCCGTTCCGATCCTTTTTATTAGCCGATCTATGGAGAAATGCCTTTTTGTAGATGCTTAGTTTACGAGGCTTAAAACCAAGAATCTTCGAGATTCCCAAAAAAAAATCCCCATCCTGTTTGGAATGGGAATTAAATATATTGCTCGGGAAATTCATTGTCATTCTAACTTATCTTCCTGAATAGTACACAGGCATTATGTCCTCCAAAGCCAAAAGTATTACTCATGGCCACATTAACTTCTCTCTTCTGAGCCTTGTTCAGGGTGAGATTCAGGCTGGGGTCTATATTTTCATCTACTGTCGCATGGTTGATGGTAGGTGGAACAAGACTGTGTTCCATTGCCAGAATCGAGGCTATGGCTTCAATTGCTCCAGCTGCACCTAACAGGTGACCCGTCATCGATTTAGTAGAGTTGATATTAATATTAGGAGCATGATCTCCAAATACCTGACCAATTGCCTTAAGTTCTGCTACATCACCTAGAGGAGTAGACGTACCATGGGTATTGATGGCATCTACATCTTCCGGCTTCAATCCTGCATCCCGAAGACAATTCTCCATAACCCTAACTACTCCAATCCCTTCCGGATGTGGCGCTGTTAAGTGGTAGGCATCACTGGATAAACCGCCGCCCAATACCTCAGCATAAATCTTAGCGCCACGAGCTTTGGCATGTTCATACTCTTCTAGAATAAGGGCTCCTGCACCTTCCCCTAAAACAAATCCATCCCTGGTGGCGTCAAAAGGTCTGGAAGCAGTCTCCGGACTGTCATTTCTTTTAGAAAGTGCGTGCATTGCGCTAAACCCTCCCATACCTGCAATGGTAACCGCAGCTTCACTACCGCCGGTTACAATGACATCACAATATCCCAAACGGATATAGTTAAGTGCATCGATCATTGAATTGGCCGATGAGGCACAGGCACTTACCGTCGTATAGTTTGGCCCCATAAAACCGTATTTGATAGAGATATTACCGGGAGCAATGTCTGCTATCATCTTAGGAATAAAGAAAGGGTTGAAACGGGGTGTTCCATCGCCACTGGCGAAATTCAATACCTCATTCTGAAAGGTCTCCAATCCGCCTATACCTGCTCCCCAGACTACACCAACACGAAACTTGTCTATCGCATCCAGGTCCAGTCCGGAATTTTTTATGGCCTCATCTGAAGAAACCATAGCGTATTGGGAGAATCGATCAAGCTTGCGCACTTCTTTTCGGTCAAAGAAGTTCTGAGGGTCGTAACCTTTCAACTCACAGGCAAATTTGACCTTGAATTTTTCTGTATCGTAATAGGTGATGGGTGCAGAGCCGCTTTTGCCGCTTTTCAATCCTTCCCAGTACTCTTCAACAGTATTACCGATCGGTGTAAGGGCCCCCAGGCCGGTAACCACAACGCGTTTTAATTGCATTGAATCAATTTTTGTTTACTGTCTTAACCCTAGTGTAAAATAAAAAAAATTATCCATGCGCCGTGATCACCACATGGATAATTATAAATTCTTTATTAAGAACCATAAATTATTTGGCCTCCTCTATATAACTAATAGCCTGGCCTACGGTTGCAATGTTTTCTGCTTGATCATCAGGTATCTGGATGTCAAATTCCTTTTCGAATTCCATGATTAACTCAACGGTATCCAAAGAATCTGCCCCTAGGTCGTTAGTAAAGCTAGCTTCCGCTACTACTTCATTCTCATCAACACCCAACTTATCTACAATGATAGCTTTAACTCTTGATGCAATGTCTGACATAATTATTTTGGTTTTAAATTTAAATCGTTGGCAAAAATAAAAAACTTTGGATTAATACCGCGTTTTGTCGATAAAATGTCTGGTAAGATAAGAAATTAATGTTCAGGAGTAGTATTTTTACGAGATAAATCGAGCCTCGGAAAGTGTGTTATTAAATGTCCGAAAGGGTTCCTTCCAGAACCATACGCCAAAACTACCATGAAACGAATTGTTCTGTTTGCTTCCGGTTCCGGAACCAATGCCGAAAACATCATTCAATACTTCCAGAATAAAGGCACAGGAGAAGTTATTGCTGTACTTACCAATAAGCGAGATGCTGCTGTGATAGACCGATGCAATGCGCTAAATACACCTGCACTATATTTTAATCGCAGTGCATTTAAGCAAGAAGATTTGCTTGTGGATGTCCTGCAATCCATGCGTCCCGATCTTATTGTCCTGGCGGGCTTCCTCTGGAAAATTCCC
>JASJBC010000205.1 GCA_030066715.1 Acidimicrobiia bacterium | reverse complement strand
GACCTTGTCGATCTCGTCGAGCAGGATGACCGGGTTCATCGTTCCCGCGTCGATCATCGCTCGCACGACCCGACCGGGCCGGGCGCCGACATAGGTGCGGCGGTGGCCGCGGATCTCAGCCTCATCGCGCAGGCCGCCGAGGGCGACACGGACAAAGTTCCGCCCGAGGGCTCGTGCGATGGATTCGCCAAGCGAGGTCTTGCCGACACCGGGAGGGCCGACCAGCAACAGAATGGTCCCGGTGCCGCGAGTGGCGTCCAAGTTGCGCTCCTTGCGCAGCTTGCGCACGGCGAGATGCTCAACGATGCGGTCCTTGACATCGCCGAGACCGGTGTGGTCGGCGTCGAGGACCTCGCGGGCCGCGCCCAGGTCGAGATTGTCTTCTGTGGTCGCACCCCAGGGAATCTCGAAAGTGGTGTCCAGCCAGGTCCGGATCCAGGAATGCTCCGGGCTCTGTTCGCTCATCCGCTCCAAGCGATCGAGCTCTCTCTCCACCGCGGACACAACGGTTTCCGGCATATCGAGATCGGCGAGACGCTGCCGGTACTCGTCGACAACCGAGCCGTCGTCTTCACCGAGCTCTTTGCGGATGGCGTTCATCTGCTGGCGGAGCACGAACTCGCGCTGGTTCTTCTCGATACTCTCCGCAGCGTCGTCACGCACACGCTGCCGGATCGTGATTCCGGCGAGGACCTCACCCATCCACTCAATGGCGAGGTCGAGCCGTTCCTCGACATCGAGGGTTTCGAGCAACCGCGCCTTTCGGCTCAGCTCGAGGTCGGGCGAGTAGACGAGCAAATCGGCCAGCTGCCCGGGATCGTCGGTGGCGAGGATGCGATCTGCGCTGCCGCGGATGCCGCGATGATCGAGGATCTCCTCGAGAAGAGCGCGAAGCTCTGCACCCTTGGCATCGATGTGGCTCGGGTACTCCAGCTGCTCCGGTACCGGGTCGACGTCGACCCAAAGAACCTCGTCGGCCCGGGTCGACCCCGCCCCGATGCGAGCCCGCGAGATCCCGCTGATGATCGCCGCCGTCCCGCCACGATCCGAGACTTCTTGGATCTCGGCGATGGTTCCGACGGTTGCGTACTCGCCTTCAACGAGGGGAATGAGGACGAGCCGTCCTCCGGTGGATTCCGCTGCTGCCAGCGCCTTGGCGGCGGTATCGGATTCGATCGACACCGTGATGACCATGTTTGGAAAGACGATGCCGCTGCGCAGCGGAAGAACTGGGAGATTGGTTGTGGTTGTGTCTGACATGTGTGCCTTTCGCCCGAATAACGACAACACGGCCCTACCCACGTCTATTCCCACAACTATGAAATCTGTCTCATACAGACTCATATTATGGGACTGCGATAGGCACAACCGCCGGTGGGATCAGTCGACTTCCCTGCGGCTGGTCAGCCAGGCGCCGACCAGGATGAGGCCGATGCCGGCAACGGCGAGCAGAGATGCTGTCTCGTTGCGGAAGCGCACCCCGAGGATGAGCGCGACGATGGGGATGAAGTATGTGGCGACAGCCCCGCGAGTGGCACCGGCGCGCCCTACCAAGGTGGTCATTGCGACGAACGCGATGCCGGTTCCCAACGCACCCAGTGCAACCAGCGCCGCCATGCTCGCGACACTCACGGATCCCGTCGGTATGGAGAACAGCCCGACAGGGATTGTGAGCACGGCGGCAGCTCCCAACGCACGCCTCAACACGGGAAGAGCTCCGTAGCGTTGTTGCAGGGGCACCGCGAGATTGATACCAACCCCGTACAGGATGACGGCGACGAGGAGCAAGCCAACGCCGAGATAGCCGTTGTCGAAGTCGCTGCCGCCGCGCAGCGACACCGCGGTAACACCCGCAAAGCCGACGATCAGCCCGGTGATCTGTAGCGGTGCCGGTGCCTTGCGCAGCATCAGAGCTGCAACGATCGCGGCAAACAGAGGGACGGCGCCGTTGATCATCCCGGCCAGCGACGATGAGATCCACTGTTGGGCGACGGGAAACAGAAACATCGGAACGGCCATCCACACAACCGCGATGGCGCCGATGGCCGGCCAGTCGCTGCGCTCGATCTTCGTGCGGGCGGCCGGGAACGCAGACAGGGTGACGAACCCCAGGGTGAAGCGGGCGGCCGTGATGAAGGACGGCGTGAACGACTCGAGGCTCTCAGCGATGAAGAGAAACGAAGAGCCCCAAATCGCAGCGACTGCAACGAGCAAGGCCCATTCGACAGGCCCAAACGCCTGCCGATGGCTGCCATGTGCAGTGGTGAGGATGCTCGGTTGTGACGCCATCGGCCCGTCTTCCTGCTGCTCGGAGCGGGCGTTCCTGGGACGCCCATGAGAACAAACACCGCGAGTGCGGCGCCGGTTGCAAGTTAGTCCTCAGCGCCTGGCGTTCAATCCGGGCCCTGACCAGACCTCCGTTCGGAAGATCACTGCCGCGGTGACGATGACCCCGGCGCTGCCGACCAGGTAGACGGGCAGGATCCCGACCCAGTCGGCCAGAGCACCACCGATCGCCGCACCCAGCGGGATCAAGGACCAACTGATCGTGCGAGAGGCGGCAACAACTCGACCGAGCATCTCCGGTGGGGCGAGCCGCTGTCGCATCGTGACGATTGCGATGTTGGTGAATCCGGCGCCGCCGACTCCGATGCCGGCCGGAATGAACCCCCAGAAGGAACCGGAGAAGACCATGCCGAGGAAACCTGCGCCGAAGAGGATCAGCCCGAAAACGAACATCCGGCCGAGATGGGCCCTTTTTGCAATCCGCGGGCCCATGAATATCAACGCGCTGCCGACCGCCGCCTGAAGACCGATGAACAGACCGACCAGGGCTTCGTCCGCAAAGAGGAACTCGAGGAAGCCCGGCGGTGTGAAATCGGCGTTGAGGTATTCCGGAATGAAGAGGGGAAGCAGGGCTTCCAATGGCGCAAACACGAGGTTGACGATGGCCGCACCAAGCGTCACCCAACGCAGTTGGGGGTGGCGGAGCAAGAATCCGACACCCGACCGCAGTGACACCAGAAACGGCTCTCCGGCTTCCAGCCGTACCCGATTGCGCACCCGAACCCCGACGAGGAACATCGCCGAGATCACAAAGGTGATCGCGTTGACGGCGAAAGCAACCGGGAAGCCGCCGCCGACCGAGATCAGCACGCCGCCGAGGGCCGGCCCGAGGGCAAAGGCAGTGGTGCGGGCAAGGGCGAGATGGGAGTTCACCGTGACGAGGTGGTCCTCGGGGATTACCGAGGGCAGCAGCGCCTCGAGGCCGCTGTTGAAGAACGTCGCCAGCGACCCTACGACGAATGCGGCGAGGAAGACCATCCAAGGTAGGGCAGCGTCCGTGGCCGCTCCGAGCGCAAGCAGAAAGAACACTGTGGCACGGAGTATGTCGGAGCTGACCAGGATGGGTTTGATGGCGAATCGGTCTAGGAACACGCCGGCAGTGAACCCGAAGAGCAGGGTGGGGATGGTCTCCGCTGCTGCCGTCAGGCCGAGATCGAGCCCGCGGCCCGTAAGGTGAACCATGAACAGCGGCATGGTCACGTATGAGATGTAGTCGCCGAGGAGGGAGATCGCCTGGCCCCACACGATGGGTCGGGCACGGTGGCGGCTTCCGCTGAGGTCCCTCAGTGTGCTCAGATCGGGTGGCTCGACGAAAGGCATCGGAGCGCATCATACCGACTACCGGGGACAGTCGACCATCCACGCTCGGTGTGTGGGATTGCCGACCGTGATGCAAAATCGGGTAGCCTCAGGGGCATCGGCCTGTGGGCCGCAGATGAATCTGGGAAGAGAGACTCAACATGCCGGGACCACAAGAACTGCCGGAGATGGTCACTGAGTTCGTCGACATGTCCAAGGAGTATCTCCGGCAGGAGACGATCGAGACGGCCAACACCCTCGGCCGCTTCGCCGGGTACACCATCGGGGCGGCGTTCTTGTTTGCAATCGGGGGTGTTCTGCTCTCCATCGCCGGGATGAGAGGCATCATCTACCTGTTGCCCGACGGCCCGAACTGGTCGGCGTTGGGCTACATCCTGGCTGCGCTGGCGATGGCGCTCGTCATCGGTGCGATGGTGAGCATCGCCAGTGGCGACGAGGGTTCCGAGGAGGCTGACAGTGGCAATTGAGCGGGCGGATCTCGAGGCGAAGCTGCGCGAGATCGAAGAGGTCGTTGAGGAGACCAAGAGCCAGGCACAGACAACGGGAACGGCGCTCGCTGTGATCGCCGTTGTGGCCATCGTCGTCATCTTTTTGCTCGGCCGCCGGCGAGGCCGGAGATCCGGTGGCGCTCGTGTGGAGATCTACCGGGTCTGATGTTCGATTGGTTCTTCTCCTTTGGTGTCAGGCAGTTCTTCGGTGGAGCTCGCCGCGGGCAGCCGCTGGTCACCGCCTTCGGCACTGCGGTGATCATCTGGGGTTTGTTTCGGCGCTTCTCCAATCGCAACAGGCTCATCTACAGCCGCACCTTGGACGACGGCGAGTCGGTGCGCATCACCCAGTACCGGGGCCCGTCGCGCACGGATGAGGAGGTCTGAGAGTGTTCAGGAATCGTGAGCGCTTCATCAAAGTAGTCGTGTGGGCAGTGGTGCTGGCCATGCTGCTCACGCTCGTTGCCTCGCTCGCATCAGCGCTCTGAGGAGGCCGCCATGGCGGTGTTTGGCCCAGGTGATCCTTGCCTGATCTTCGATCGCAAGGAGCGGAGGTACCTGATCGAGCTCATCCCCGGGCAGCAGTTCCACAACCACCAGGGTGTGCTGCCCCACGACGAGATCATCGGCAGGGAAGAAGGATCGACCGTGAAGACGTCTCTGGGACGTTCGATGACGGTGCTGCGCCCTCGGCTGGCCGATTTTGCGCTGAAGATGCCTCGGGGTGCTGCGGTTGTGTACCCAAAGGACACCGGGGCGATTCTGGTGTGGGCCGACGTGAAGCCCGGGAACACCGTTGTCGAGGCGGGGACGGGATCAGGGGCGTTGACCATGGCTCTCACCCGCGCAGTGGGGGAGCAGGGCAAGGTGATCTCATTCGAGGTCAGGGACGATCACGCACAGCTGGCGGAAAAGCGGATCAGCGGGTTCTTCGGCGGGATTCCGGAGAATGTAGATCTCCGCGTTGGGCCGGTGGAGGAGGGACTGCGCGAGCTGCGACCAGACAGGATCGTTCTCGACATGCCGGAGCCGTGGCATTCGGTGCCGATCGCCGCAACGAACCTGGCGCCGGGAGGGATCTTCTGCTGCTACCTGCCGACCGTTCCCCAGGTGCAGACGGTGCGGGAGGCACTCGACGAGGCGGGCGTGTTCCTCGACGTCATGACCTTCGAGATGATGATGCGGGAGTGGACGGTCGGCGGTCGTTCGGTGCGGCCCAATCACCGCATGATCGGCCATACCGGCTTCATAACAGTTGCCCGCAGGCGGGAGCCTGCGGGCAACTGAACGTCGTACAGATCTGTGTATCTGGTTACGGCTCGACGAAGATGCATTCGCCGGGGCATTCCTCGGCGGACTCGACTACCAGGTCGAGCTGCCCCTCGGGGATCGCGGCGAGACCCTCTGCGCCCTCGGGGTTGCCCTCGGAGGCGGCAAAGATCTTGTCACCCTCGCGCACATAGGCGAGGCCATCGTCGAGCAGGACGAACACGTCGGGGGCGATCTCCTCGCAGAGGCCATCTCCCGTGCAGAGATCCTGATCGATCCAGACTTTCATGAGTTCCCTTTCGAAGGTTGTAGAGCGGGATTCTACCCACCGACAACGGTCTAGAAGTGGTTATCGGACCGTGACGGGACAGGCCTGAGGGGAGTACCGTCTGGTTTTGTGACCGTGGGCTCTATGGTGCAGGCGGGCGTACCCGCCGGGTTATGAGGGCCGTGGGTTCTAGGGTGCCGGCGGGCGTACCCGCCGGGTTATGAGGGCCGTGGGTTCTAGG
>JASJBC010000204.1 GCA_030066715.1 Acidimicrobiia bacterium | reverse complement strand
CGAGTTCAACCTCGCCGAGGTCTATCCCGTTCATGCCGGCAAGGAGCTGGTCATCGAGCTCTGGGATCCGGACTCGGGTAACAACGGAATCCAGATCAACATGCCCGACGGCTCGTTGCCGACCTGTAGTTGGAGCAACACCGACGGAACGAGAAGCGGCGGACCGATGTCGTGCGACATCAACTTCACCACCGGGTTCAACGACGATCACATGCAGATCCGGATCGAGATCGACGACACGTACACATGCGATACCGATCCGGCGACGGGCAACTGTTGGTGGACGATCGACGTGAGTTACCCCGGTGGAGCCAACGACACGACTACGTGGTCCGCGCGGATCGAAGGGAATCCGGTAGCGCTGGTCGAGTAGGCAAACGGTCGCTGTTCGAGCCGGTACGATCACGGGATGCCGACTCTTGCGCTGCTCGACGGACATAGCCTCGCCTATCGCGCCTTCTATGCGCTGCCATCCGATCTGGCGACACCCGCAGGCCAGGTGACCAATGCAGTTCTCGGGTTCACCAACATGCTGGTCCGTCTCCTGCGCGAAGAGCAGCCTGATGCCATTGCAGTGGCGTGGGACGTGCGCGGCCCCAATCTGCGTAAGGAGAAGTATCCGGAGTACAAGGCGCAGCGGGAGGCGCCGCCGGACATCTTCGCCAGCCAGCTCCCGCTCATCCGTGAGGTGCTCGACGTCCTCAAGATCCGACAGCTGACCTCGCCCGGCTACGAGGCGGACGACGTCATCGCCACAGTGACTACCACCGCCCTCGCGGAGTCGTGGAAGGTTCTCGTCGTGACCGGAGACCGGGACAGCTTCCAGCTGGTCAACGACGATGTGACGGTGCTGTATACCCGGCGCGGCATATCGGACGTCGTCACGGCGTCCCCGGAGTGGATAGCCGGCAAGTACGGAGTGACGCCCGCTCAGTATCGCGACTACGCAGCATTGCGAGGTGACTCATCCGACAACCTGCCCGGCGTACCGGGCGTGGGTGAGAAGACGGCTTCGCGCCTGATTGCCGAGTACGGGAGCATCGACGGCATCTACGAGCATCTCGATGAGCAGACACCGAAGTTGCGGGAGAACCTCACCGACCAGCGCGAGCAGGTCTATCTCAACCGTGAGCTGATGGAGATGATGCCCGACGTCGACATTGCGGAGGTCGACGCCGACCCCAGCCCAGATCTGTTCCGGCTCCAGGAGTGGGAGCGCGACGAGGTGAGGGCGGTGTTCGAGGGTCTGGCCTTCCGTGACGTCTGGGAACGGCTGATGGAGCTGGGTGGATATCACGCCGAGGAGGCGGGGACCCGCGACATCTCGGTGGTGACGGCCGGCTCGCCCGAGCAGGTGCGGGCTGCCCTGGGGGACGGCGTCGTTGCCGTCGAACCGGTGTGGGACGCCGAGGGGATTCAGGGAGTCGTCGCCGCAACCGGAGCCGAGGCTGCCGTTTTCATCCCGGAGACGTTCCTCGACGACTTCGCCGCAGCGGTCGACCCTGCCGCGGGGATTGCCGCCCACGACGCCAAACCGCTGATGCGATCCTTCCTCGACGCAGACACCGCGGCACCGCCACTGGGTTTCGACACCGCGCTGGCGGGCTACATCATCAATCCCGGCCAGCGCGTGCCCGAGCTGGAGGACCTCGCCTACAAGGAGCTCGGGATTGCCGTCGGTGCCACGGCGGAGGCGACGGCGGAGGCACAGGGTGCTTTCGACTTCGAGGGTGCAACCGGTCCCGACCTCGACATGATCGGCCGGCGCGCCGTTGCCGTTCGTGAGCTGGTTGGACCGCTACGCGACCAGCTCGAAGCCCGAGGCGAGAGCGACCTCTTCGCCTCCATCGAAATCCCTCTCGTAACGACCCTGGCGCGAATGGAGTCAGCCGGGGTAGGGGTTGATCGCGAGTTTCTCAACTCGTTCGGTGATGATCTCCGCAACCGGCTCGGCAAACTCGAGGCTGAGATCCATGAGGCCGCGGGCGGTCCCTTCAACGTCAACTCGACCCTCCAGCTTCGCGAGATCCTCTACGACCGGTTGCAGCTTCCCGTCCTCAAGAAGACACCCAAGGGCGTGCCCAGCACCGACGCCTCCGTCCTCGGCAAGTTGCGCGACGAACATCCGATCGTCGACAACCTCCTCACCTACCGGGAGCTGGAGAAGCTCCGGTCGACGTACGTCGACGCGTTGCTGCCGCTGATCGAAGTCGACGGTCGAGTGCGCGGGAAGTTCAATCAGATGGCCGCCGCCACCGGCCGCCTCTCCCAGGAGCAACCGAACCTGCAGAACATCCCGGTGCGCTCGGAGGAGGGGCGAGCGATCCGCAAGGCTTTCATCTCCGCCCCGGGGACGGTGTTCCTGGTGGCCGACTACAGCCAGATCGAGCTGCGCATCCTCGCCCACCTGTCCGGTGACCCCGGGCTCGTCGAGGCGTTCCAGCAGAACCTCGATATTCACGCGGCCACGGCGGCGAACGTCAACGGGATCGCCATCGACGAGGTGACCCTGGAGCAACGTCGGCGCGCCAAGATGATCAACTTCGGTCTGCTCTACGGGATGGAGGCGTACGGGCTGGCGCAGCGCCTCGAGATCGGCCGCCAGGAGGCGCAGGAGCACATCGATGTGTACTTCGAGCGCTTTCCCGAGGTGCGTGACTTCATGCGCGGAATCGTTGTCGCCGCACGGGAGACGGGTTACACCACCACATTGCTTGGCAGGCGGCGCTATCTCCCGGAGCTGTCGAGCGGGAACTTCAGGACCCGGCAGGCGGGCGAGCGTATGGCGCTGAACGCACCCATCCAGGGGTCGGCGGCGGACATCATCAAGAAGGCAATGGTCGTGCTGGAGGAAGAGCTGCGCCGGAGCGGCTACGCCGCCGAGATGCTCCTACAGATCCACGATGAGCTGGTGCTCGAAGTACCCGAGGCGGAGCTCGAGCCGGTGACGGAGCTCACCAAATCGATCATGGAGGGGATCGTCGAGTTGCGCGTACCGCTTCTCGTCGAGTCGGCAACCGGGCCCACGCTTGCGGATTGTGAGCACTGAGCAAGGCCCCCGCCAGCACACGCTCGGCAAAGACTTTGCCTACGCCGGGTATTTGCGTGCTACCATCTCCTCGGTCTCTACGCCCGCGCGCGCATGAGACAAACCCATGTTTCCCAAGGAGTAGATGTACACGCATGGCCGACGAACCGGCAACCGAGCCAACTCAGCCCGAGGCTGAGGGGACGGAAGCCCCCAACACCCCGACCGAGGATGTCGCACCGGTGACGTCCGAGAGCACAGCCCCCGCCGAGACCACTGCGGTGGAGGCACCGACAAGCGAAGCCGCCGAAGTCGCCGCGGTTTCCGAGCCTGTGGCAACTCCTGAGGAAACTCCAACCGGATCAACCGAAGCTGCTGCCCCGGCAGCGGCTGAAGACGAGACCGAGCCGGCGGCTCCGCCGCGCCCGAGCGTGGGGGATCGCCCGGCGATCACCGCGCCGCGCGACATCGGCGATGTCTCCGATGACCTCAGTGCGGAGGACTTCGCTGCAGTCATCGAGAGGACCGTGTTCGAGTTCAAAGAGGGCGACATCGTCGGGGGCACGGTTGTCCGCGTCGATCCGGATGAGGTGCTCGTGGACATCGGCTACAAGGCCGAGGGTGTCATCCCGTCACACGAACTCTCCATCCGCAATCACATCAACCCCAGCGAGATCGTCAAGGAAGGGGAGCCGATCGAGGCCCTCGTCCTACAGATGGAGGATGACCAGGGTCGGCTGGTTCTCTCCAAGAAGCGTGCGCAGTACGAGCGTGCCTGGGGCCGTATCGAAGGCATCATGAACGAAGGCGGGACCGTCTCCGGTCCGGTCATCGAGGTCGTCAAGGGCGGCCTCATCGTCGATATCGGTCTGCGCGGCTTCCTGCCCGCATCTCTCGTCGATCTGCGCCGAGTGCGTGATCTCGCCCCGTTCATCGGCGAGACCATCGAGGCGAAGGTCATCGAGCTCGACAAGAACCGCAACAACGTCGTCTTGTCCCGCCGGGCCCATCTCGAGGAGGCGCAAGCCGAGCAACGGCAGGCCTTCCTCTCGGACCTCGAACCGGGCGACGTGCGCGACGGTGTCGTGTCGTCGGTCGTCAACTTCGGTGCGTTCGTCGATCTCGGCGGCATGGACGGTCTCGTCCATGTTTCCGAGCTCTCCTGGCAGCATGTCAGCCACCCGAGCGAGATCGTGACGGTTGGCGACAAGGTCCAAGTCCGGGTGCTCGAGGTCGATCGCAACCGGGAGCGGATCTCGCTTTCGATTCGCCAGACCCGCGAGGACCCGTGGGAGGAGTTCATTCGGGACACCGAACTCGGCTCCATCCTGGACGGCGAGGTAACCAAGACGGTTCCGTTCGGAGCTTTCATTGCAGTCGGCGAAGGAGTCGAGGGACTAGTCCACGTCTCCGAGATCGCCCTGCATCACGTCGAGAGCCCCGAGCTAGAACTTTCCATCGGTCAGCAAGTACGGGTAAAGGTCACCGAGATCGATGCCGACAGACGTCGGGTAAGCCTGTCAATCAAGCAGGCCCTCCCCGAGTGGGAGGAGCGCTCGACATTCAGTCAGCGACGTCAACCTAGCCGACCGAGACGCAGGGAGTTCCAGCGTGAAGACGAAGCCACAGAGGTTCCGACCTTCGCTGCGGACGCGTCCCTGGAAGCCATCCTCGAAGAGCTCAAAGAGCGCGGGATCGGTCGCAAGTAACCCGAAGGTACTTGACACCAGGCAACGTGGTGCTTGGCTTGTGGTGCGGCGTGTGGGGTCTCTGTCTGATCTCTGTCGTGTGATGCTTTCAGAACAGACCGGAAGGGCCATTTGAAATGGGTAGACGATCCCTTGTACTGATCATTGCGCTTGCACTCGCTGCGGTTTCGGGGTTCTCGGTGTGGCAGTACCTGTCATCGGTAGAGGACGAAGCCCGCTCCGAGGTGCAAGAGGTCGTTGTCTACAGAGCAACGGAACTGATCGACACCGGGACGAGTGTCACGGAGATCGAGCCCCTCATCGAGAAGTCTTCGGCTCTGGTCGAGTCGGTCGTCTTCGAGGGATCACAGATCGCATGTGACGGACCCACCGAGACGTCCTCCGCACCGCTCGACGTGTGCGGGCGGAACCCGCGACTCGAGTCGATTCTGGATCCGATCAACGTTGCCGCCGGACCAATCAGCGCCGGGCAACTGATCACCGCAGACATGTTCATCGCCCCCAACCTGCTTTCCGACGTGAAGCTGTCGGAGTCGCTGGCCGAGGGCAAGGTGGCGATCTCGTTCCGGCCCAGCGAGGAGAACACGGTGGGCGGGTTCGTTCGCCCCGGTGACCGGGTCAACCTGATCGCCTCCGCATCGATCGATCTGACACAGTCGACGGCGCTCTTTGAGGACCCGGAGTTGCGCAAGCTCTTGTTGGGCGAGGATGTCGTGATCACCGAGACGACCGAACCCCCGGTCATCGGTGAGGACGGGACGACGCCCGAGGACGATGCCATCGCCCGTCTTGCCCAGACGCTGCCCGGATCGATCGACTTCACTCAGACCGTTCTCCAGGACATCAAGGTCTTTGCCGTTGGTCCGGACACTGAACCCAGCCCGCTCGGCACCGGCCTGGAGCCGGCGGGCGCCCAGATCGTTGTTCTCGAGGTGACACCCGAGCAGGCAGAAGAGATCGAGTTCGCCTCCCAGTACACCAACGTGGCGCTCTCACTGATTCCGAGTGGGGAGAACGCAGCCGGCCAGGCGAAGGTCTACAACCCGATCACGTCGGACGGCGTTATCGTCGATGACCTCTTCACCCTGATCGATCGGATCCGCCTGCAGTTCGAGGAAGCAGGAGTACTCCTTGGCAACGGATAGCGCAACCTATTCAGTTCTAATAGTCGACAACGACGACCAGTTCGTCGAAGCGACCAG
>JASJBC010000203.1 GCA_030066715.1 Acidimicrobiia bacterium | reverse complement strand
GACATATTCGTGCATGATCGGGTGTTGGGGTTGACCGAGCGGGTGAGCGTCGACAGCAACGGAGTCCAGGGCAACGCCCGGTCTAGTGCTCCGGCGATTTCAGGTGACGGAAGGTACGTTGCGTTCGAGTCACATGCCTCGAATCTGGTGGCACGCGACACCAATGACGAACGAGACATATTCGTGCATGATCGGGTGTTGGGGTTGACCGAGCGGGTCAGCGTCAGCAGCAATGGCGTCCAGAGCATCAACACCTCAGGGAACCCTGTGCTCTCGGGTGATGGCCGGTACGTGGCCTTCGATTCTTGGTCACCAAATCTGGTGCCGGGCGACACCAACTACGGCAACGATGTGTTTGTACATGATCGGGTGTTGGGGTCGACCGAGCGGGTGAGTGTCAGCAGCGACGGCGCCCAGGGCGACGACCAGTCGGCGTCTCCTTCGATCTCGGATGACGGTCGCTACGTGGCGTTTGACTCTTGGGCATCGACCCTTGTGGAAGGCGACATCTTTCTAGGCGACGACGGGATTGATGTGTTTGTGCATGATCGGGTGTTGGGGTTGACCGAGCGGGTGAGTGTCGCCAGCGACGGTGCCCCGGGAGACAGGTCGTCGTTGTATCCTTCGATCTCAGACGACGGCCGGTACGTGGCGTTCTATTCCAGTGCATCGAATCTCGTGGCGGACGACACCAACGATGTCGGGGACGTGTTCGTGCATGACCGGGTGTTGGGCTTGACCGAGCGGGTGAGTGTCGCCAGCGACCGCATCGAAGGGATCTACGATGCATCGCGTTTCTCTTCGATCTCTGGCAATGGTCGTTACGTAACGTTCGCCGTTCGTTCGGACCTCGCTGCTGGTGACACCAACAACAGAGAGGACGTTTACGTAGCAGCGCGGTCCATGTTCATCGACACCGCGGATTCCGTATTCGAGGCAGACATCGAGTGGCTGGCCGCGGAAGGCATAACGACGGGCTGCAACCCTCCGTTCAACACGATCTTCTGTCCCGCCGATCCGGTCACGCGCGGGCAGATGGCCGCGTTCTTGGTACGGGCGCTCGATCTCACCGATGACGGTGGCGGCGACCTGTTCGTCGATGACGACACCTCGGTGTTCGAAGGGGATATCGACCGGCTCGGCACCGCCGGCATCACGAAAGGCTGCAACCCGCCGGACAACGACCTGTTCTGTCCCAACGACCCGGTCACTCGCGGGCAGATGGCGGCATTCCTGGTGAGGGCGCTCGGTTACACCGATGACGGTGGCGGTGACCTGTTCGTCGACGATGACGGCAACACCTTCGAGGCGTCGATCGACAAGCTTGCGACCGCCGGGGTGACCCGCGGGTGCAATCCCCCCGTCAACGATGAGTTCTGCCCGCACAGCTATGTCACGCGTGGGCAAATGGCGGCATTCCTGCACAGAGCACTCGGCTGAGCCAGGAGGTGTAGCCTCGATGCTCTTCAACAGGCGGTGACGTGATCGATCGAGTGATCTGTTCGTGAAAGACGACAAGAGCTTCCGACGTGCCCGGGCCGATGAGCGGGATACTCTCAATGAGATGACCCTTGCCGGCCTCCGCTATTGGGGACACGATCAAAACCACCCCGAGGCGTACGAGGGGCTGGCCGCGATTCTCAGTTCCGCCGACGGGCCCGAGTCCCATCCTGTGTTTGTGCTCGAAGAGAGTTCCAAGATGATTGGCTTCTATGAGCTACGTGATCGCGGGGACCATGTGGAGCTGCTGCGCATGTTCCTGCAACCTGACCTGATCGGTCTCGGCTACGGCAGAACCTTGTGGACTCACGCCGTTCAAGAAGCCGCCGCGATGTCCGGCCGGATGCTGATCATGGCCGACCCCGGGGCCGAAGGCTTCTATCGAGCGATGGGAGCCAGACTGGAACGGTACCAAGAGGCGACACCCGGCTTCGTACTAGGGGTGTACTGGTACGACCTGACACAAGGGGCCTCTGCGACGTCGGCATAGGTGAGGCATTGTGCAAGACGGATCTCCTGCATTGACACCACAGATTTGCGTAGCCTGTGCCTAGGCGCGATCAGAGGAGTGAACACATGAGCCGGTTGAAACTCGGTCTGACGCTGCCGATGCTCGAGGAGCCGGAGTCTGGTGAGAAGCCCTCGTGGAGCCGGATCAAGTCGATGGCGCAGACAGCCGAGGCTTCCGGCTTTGACACCGTCTGGATTCCTGACGAACTGTTGTGGCGCGTCTCGGATTGGAGCGGTCCCCGCGGATGGTGGGAGGGGGTGGCGATGGCTGGAGCCGTTGCCGCAACCACATCAACCATCGGGATTGGAACGTGGGTCTTGTCGGCTTTGCACCGCAACCCTGGATTGACCGTGAAGGTCGCGGAAACACTTGATGAGATCGGCGGTGGCCGTCTCCTCTTCGGCTACGGAGCGGGCCACGCCGGCGACCAGGGCGCAACCTTCGGATATCCCCAGGACAAGACCGTGTCTCGATACGAGGAGGCGCTGAGCATCGTCGTCCCCGCCCTGCGCGGGGAATCCGTCTCGTTCGAAGGCAGATACCACACGAGCAGAAACCTCGAGATCCGTCCCAGGGGGCCACGAGGTGGCCGAATACCTCTCATGTTGGCCGGCCACGGACCCCGGACCATGCGGCTTGCGGCAACCCACGCCGATATCTGGAGCGGGTACGCCACCGAGAGCAGCCTGCCGGAGTGGTTCGTGCCCATGATGAGGCAACTGGATGAGGCCTGTGCCGACGTCGATCGCGACACCGGGTCTCTGGGTCGATCGATCGGGGTCGTTGTCGAACCGGGCACCACGAAGTCCTCAGAAGCACTCGGCTTCGGTGTGCCCATCTCCGGCAGCACCGACGAAATCGCAGACACCCTCAGCCGGTTTGAACCACTCGGGGTTGATCGGCTCGAGATCATTCTCGTGCCCGGAAACGAGGAAACCCTCGCTGCGTTCGAGCCTGCTGTCCGTCAGCTCAATAGCTAGGAACTCCCGCCACGGAGGGGGTCTTCCCCCATGACCATCCTGTGCGACATCACGCAGACTGGAGATACGGCTATCGGAGGTCCGCATGATGGCAGAAGGAATCGCCGGGACTATCGAGGAGACGACCACTCGCATCACCGCCGCGGCCAGGGCTCGAGGGTGGCGTGTCGAGATTTACAGCCGGTCAGAGGACGGTGTGGTCCTCTATCTGGCCGAACCGAATGTGTGGTGGTGGGGACTGGTCAGCATCGAAGCCGACGATTCCGGCCGAGTCTCGCTTGCGAGGAAACGAAGCGGAAGGGCCGCCAACGCGGCGGTTGCGATCGTCACCGTACTGGGCCTCGCGCTGTCGCTTCTTGCGATCGCCGGGGCCATCCTCTTCGCCGCTACCTGGCCCGGCTCAGTGGGGTGGGAAACCTTCCTCTCCCTTGGTGTCTTTGTTGCGATGCTCGTGGCTCTGCCGATCGCACGTACGATCTGGCAGCGGCGGCCGTCCAGGGTGCGACGGAACCGCGAACTGGATCTGATGGTCGACACGCTGACGGAGCAGGACAGGACAGAACCGGATCCAGCGTTCCTATAGGCTCACACCCTGACTGCTCGGGTCAGCCAGGAGTCGGCGTCGAAGCTGTAGGGGGGAGGGCCGAGTTCGTTGTCGAGGTGAGTCGCCGCTGCCCTGCGTACCGACCCTGCGGTCGACTCGTCGAGATGCTCGAGCATCCCACGAATGCCTATAGACCACATCCATTCCCAGAAGTGGTCGGCGCCGAGGACCGACACTTTGCAGCTCTGTCGTTGGATTTCGATGTCGCTGAATCCGGCCGCGTTGAGCGCGTCTTTGAGCTGATCGGGCTGATCGAATTGGATCGTCTCATCGCCTCGACTTGGCATGCCGAGGGCATCCCGCACCAACTCACCAAACCAGGCCAGTCCTTCGGAGACCATCGGCGTAAAGGTGCTGATCCCAAGCCGCCCGCCCGGCGTCAGCACCCGGTGGAACTCGGTGAGGGCTCGGTGACTGTCGGGGAAGAAGAAGAGAGCGAAGCCGCACAGCACTGCGTCGAACGAATCATCGGGGTAAGGAATGGTCTCGGCATCGGCAACCCGAGACTCGACGTTGCTGATCCCGAGCCTCTCGACCTCGTCACGAAGCACATCGATCATCCCCGGAGCTAGGTCGATGCCGACGACACGACCCTCTTCGCCAACCCTTGCCGAGGCTGGAAACACGGTTGCGCCTCGCCCGCAGGCAACATCGAGGACCTGCGTCCCAGGTCCCAAACCGACAAAGTCGACAAGGTCAGTACCCAGCCGATCGAAGAACGAGGTGACGACCCGGTCGTAGTGAGGGGCGGCCCGGGAGAACACACCGGCCATTGCCTGCTTTGCTTCCTTGTCGCCTCGATCGCCCATCGCCGTGGCACCATAGGCCTTTTGGCCTCGTCGCGACAGGGATCAGGGGCCACCAGGGACCTCCAGACCCGTGCGGCATCGAGCGTTCGGCCTGCGGGTAGATTCACATTCGAAGTCGCTGCGTAGCGGTGGCGGGACACCGGCAGGCAGGAGGGAGTGTCTATGGCAGATATCGTGAAGGTCGGGCTCGTTGGCGCCTCCGCGGGAGCAGGGTGGAGTTCTGTCGCCCACATTCCGGCGCTGCAAGCCGCCTCCGGGATCGAACTGGCGGCCGTGTGCACGAGCCGTTCCGAGTCGGCGGCCGCAGCTGGTGAAGCGTACGGGGTGCCCTCCTATTTTGACGTGAGAGATCTCGTCGCGCAGGAGGACATTGATGTCGTCTCCGTGGTGGTCAGGGTTCCCAAGCATCGTGAGCTCGCAATGGCTGCACTCGAGGCTGGGAAGCACGTGTTCAGCGAGTGGCCACTTGGTGCGAACCTCGCCGAGGCCGAAGAGATGGCGACCGGTGCACGCAAAGCAGGAGTGGTCACAGCAGTCGGTCTCCAGGGCCGGCACGATCCCACCCTCACGTACATCAGACAACTCCATGCCGAAGGCTGGTTCGGGCAGATCGTTGCCGTCGATGTGACGATGCTGAGCGGCGGCGCACTTGCGCACTCCTCGGCGGACGCGTGGATGGGCGTCAAGGCCAACGGCGCCAACTTCATGACCATCGTCGGCGGGCACACGCTCGACGCGATCTCCTATTGCCTCTCTCCGTTTGCCGAACTGTCGGCGTCGGTTGCTACCCGGCTGCCCGAATGGCAGTTGTCGGACACGAGGGAGACCATCCACGTCGATGCGCCTGACAGCATTGTCGTCAGCGGCGCTCTCGCCGGAGGAGCACCGGTGTCCCTGCACGCAGCAAGCGTGCCGCACAACGCGGCCGGTTGGCGAATGCAGATCTACGGCACCGAAGGCACGATTGTCGCTTCGACCTCCGGTCTTCCGCAGATCACACCCATCACGCTCTCAGGAGCACGAGGCTCAGACGCACTCGAGGAGCTCGCGCTGCCGACCGGGTTGAGCGATGGTTTCCCCGGCGGTCCGGCAGGCAACGTGGGCCGCGCTTATCAGCACATGGCGGAAGCAATCGGGTCGGGGCAATCGTTCAGCCCGGATTTCGCCCACGCAGAGGGTGTGCACAGGCTCCTCGATCTGATTGAGCAGTCCTCCACGGCAGGGACGTCCGTCTCAGTCTCGTGAGCATCGAACGACCGATGTTTGGGCGTGCCGACAGGCTTCTCTCGTTAGCAGTGCGGCTCATCTGAGCAATCCGACGCGCTCGTTCCGGGCGGGGCGATCTGGCCTGTGCTCTCCAGGAGTGCCCTCCTTGCCGATCTCGGTTCGATCAGCTGGTTGCCGGCATCCAGAGTCGGCCGAGGGGAATACCAGGCCTCGCCGGCCTTCTCCTTGAGCGTCCTCTCATTGCGCTCCCGATCCGTTCGGTAGTTCTCCCATGCCTTCTCCTGTCTTCGCTGAGTTCGCGGAGTCCTGATCCGATC
>JASJBC010000202.1 GCA_030066715.1 Acidimicrobiia bacterium | reverse complement strand
TCGCGAAATGAGGTGACTCCGTCGTTGGGCCCGTCGGAGCGGTCGAGCAGCGCTCCCTTGACCTCGGCGATAGTTGCCTCGGGGGTTGCTGCCCACAACAGGGCGGCCGCACCGGAGACCATCGGCGCCGCCATCGAGGTTCCGCTGTAGATCCCGTATCCGCCGGGAACTGTGCTGATGATGTACTCGCCCGGGGCGAAGAGATCGACGGTGGCCGCCCCGTATCCGGACCAAGAGGCCGGCTGATCGGTCGGTGTCGATGCACCGACGGTGATCACGTTGGCGAGCGACGAAGCGGCCGGGTGCAGCGATGAGTTGTCGACGTTGATCGGCTCATTGCCCGCCGCGGTCACGAAGAGGACACCGGCCTCGCCGGCTGCGGCGATGGCCGCGTCGAGGAATGGGGCGGCGTTCGCATCATCCACACCCCACGACGCGTTGATCACCCGGGCACCGTTGTCGATGGCGTAGGCGATTGCCTCGATACCGGCAGACAACGCCGGCGTGCCGTCGCCGATCTTGAGAGCCATCACCTGCGATTCGTAGGCAACGCCTGCGATCCCAATGTGGTTGTCAGCTTCGGCGGCGATGATGCCGGCGACGTGAGTGCCGTGGCCGACGTAGTCGACGACCGATGAGGTCCGGTTGGCGAAGTCCCAACCATGGCAGTCGTCAACGAACCCGTTTCCGTCGTCGTCGATGCCGTTTGCGCACTGCTCGCCGGGATTCCGCCAGATGTTTGCGGCCAGGTCGGGGTGCGTGACGTCGACGCCGGAGTCGATCACGGCGACGACCACACCTTTACCTCTGGTCCGATGCCATCCCTCGGGAGCGTCGATGTCGGCGTCATTGGAGACTCTCCAGGGATCTGTCGACACCCCATCGTTGTCCAGACCCCATTGTGTCGGGTAGTAGGGGTCCAAGGTGGCTGCGATCAAGGCTGGGTCTGGGGCGACCTCAGCAACCCCGGCGATGGCGGACAACTCGTCCTCGCTGATCTCGCCGGCTACCGCGTAGATGCCAAAGGCGACGGGTCGGATCGACTCCACGCCGGCGCTGCCGGCCACGATCTCCAGCACCTCTGCAGCGGTCATGCCGTCGGTCTCGCCGGCGACGACGTCGGCGATGTGGTCCGGATCGACTTGTGACGGCGGCGAGGTGGCGGCGACCAAGTCGTCGCCGTCCATTTGCAGCCAGCCTTCGTACGCAACGTCGTCCGTTGCCGTCACGGTGATCAGGTAGTGATTGAGGTCGTCGGAGAACGGCTCACCTTCCCAGGTCAGGAACTGCGGCTCGAGGGGCGGTTGTGCCTCCACCGGAGGCGCCGAGGTGGCAGTGGCGAGTATGGCCCCGATGAGGGCGACGATTACCAGGGTGGCGATGCCGAGATACGATCGGCGAAAGGGCGTTGGCCGCATTGAGAGCAATCCTTTGCTGAGCCGAGGATCGTTCCGTCGATCCCCCACATATATCGGCAGCACACGGCAAAATCTTGAATGGCGGCGGTGGAGGATTGGCTGCCGGACATCGGTTTGCCTCGTTGCGGACCGGCGAAGCGGTCAAGACGAGGGCTTGCCGGCCGATAACTCGGCTATGAGGAGCGCGGCTGAGGAACCAACGCAAGCTGGAAACGCGCTCAGCTTCGCCCTCTTGGAGGCTTCACTGGCGGCGGCTGAGGAGCGGGCAACCGCACATGAGATCCGTGCGGCGACGGCGCAAGCGTCGATGCAAATAGCGGAAACGGTGGCTGTTGTCTCCGCTGCTCGCGCTGCGGCGACGCTGGCCGACGCCGAGCAAGAGGCAGGTCGTCTCCGTCGCGAGGCGGATCTCGCCTGGGTCGCACTGGACGCCAGCCGGAGCGAACTCGAGCGGGCTAGGGCGGAGGCCATCGCCGCCGCCCGTGACCTGGAGGCGGCTCGTTGTGACGCGGCCGTCATCAAAGCTGAGGCAGAGGAAGCGGCGCGACACGCCGAGCATGTTCGTCGTGATGCTGCCGACGAGTACGTCGAGGCCACGCGGGTCGAGGCTGCCCGGTTGCTTGCCGCAGCCCGCAATGAGGTGGCGAGCGTTGCAGATTCCATGCTGGCCACGGCGGCAGAGGAGAGCGATCGCATCATCGCCGAGGCCCATGCCTGCGCCGCAGCGACGGAGAGAAGCATCGGTGAAGAAGCAGGGCTTCGCAGCCATGAGCTGGTCGCCCGGGCTGAGGCGGAGGCTGCGGAGTTGTTGGCGGCCGAGCAGGCCCGTCTGGCTGTGTTGGGTGAAGATGCAGCGGTCCAGGCTGTTGCGCTGGTGGAGCGCGCTGAGGTCGAGGCCGCAGAGATGAGAAGCGATGCCGCAGATGCGAGGGAGCGTGCTGCGGCCCGGGCCGTGGAGCTCATCGCAAGGGCGGAGTTGGAGGCGGAGGAAATCTCGGTTGAGGCGAGAGTGTCCGCCGATTCCGAGCTCACCTCGCAGTAATCGTATTCTTGGTGAGCGATTAGGGTGGCGGCTCGCAGTTCTCTCCCACTCGAGGTGTCCCTTGAAGCGTTTCGTTCTAGCTGTCGTTGTGGCCTTGGCGGCTACGGCCTGTTCCGGAGGCGCCGACGTTGCAGCGACGGTCAATGGTGTCGACATCGAAGTTGCCACCGTCGAGGGGTTGGTAGACAACGGGGGCGAGGAGTTGACCGAGGAGCAGTTCCGCTCGATTCTCACTGCTCTCGTCCAGTGGAATGCAATCGCCGACGCCGCCGAGTCGGAGTACGGGATTGCCCCCAGCGAGGATGAGGTAACGGCCTATGCGGACGAGCTGCTGGCGTTGCAGGGAGCAGGGATGGCCAGAGAGGATTTCCTCGCCGCTCAAGGTGTTACCGAGGCCGGGTTCATCCTTTCCGCCGATCGGCTTCTGATCGAGGAGCAGTTGCTCGCCGAGTTGGAGAGCGAAGTCGAGGTGCCGACCACTGAAGAGGCGCAGCAGATGGTGGTTGACGACCCGAAGTCGTGGACGTTGGTGTGTGCTGCGCACATTCTCGTGGCCACCGAGGACGAGGCCGCGGCGGTGCAGGAGCGTCTTGGCGCAGGGGAGGACTTCGCTGCGATCGCGATCGAGCTATCGCTGGACACGGGCAGTGGCCCCGGCGGCGGGGATCTGGGGTGTGCGGTGCCCGCCGGCTATGTGCCTGAGTTTGCCGACGCCACGCTCAGCGCCACACTAGGTGACGTGACAGATCCGGTGGAGACCCAGTTCGGCTTCCACCTGATCAGAGTCGACAGCCGAACCGAGGCCACGGCGGAGGAGATCCAGGAGACCATGCGCGAAGCGGGCAGAGCGGAGGTCGCAGCTGATTGGTTCCTCGCCGCAGTTGTCGATGCCGAGATCGAGATCGACCCGTCGGTCGGTACATGGTCCGTCGACCCGGCCCCGACCATCCTGGCACCGGTCTCGTGACCTCATCGCCGGGCGTTCGCGGGGTCGTCGGTCCGATCCTCGATGCCCCGGCGCCGGGCGAACTACGCTATCGCCGTGACGCTCTTGTCGTTGTCGATGGGTCCGGGTCCATAGAGGATGTGTTGGAGCCGGCTGATCCCCGCTACGACCCTATCCATGACGAGCTGCGAGCCTCGGGGGACATCGAGGTCCTTCCTCCCGGGACGTACCTGCTCCCGGGTTTGATCGACCTGCACAACCACGCCCCACAATGGCCGCAGCTCGGCAAGGCTCTCGATGTACCGCTGGAGGTCTGGCTGAACGAGTACACGTTCCCACTCGAGGCCCGCTACTCCAGCACCTCGTTCGCCCAAAATGTTTACCGGTCGCTGGTAGCGACGCTCCTCGCCAACGGAACGACGACCGCCGTCTACTTCGGGACCATTCACGTCCCGGCCACCCAACTGCTCGTCGACGAGTGCCTCGTGCAGGGTCAGCGCGCAGTTGTCGGCAAGGTGGCGATGGACCATCCCGAAGGATGCCCCGACTACTACCGCGACGACAGTGTGGAAGCCGCCCTGTCGGCCACTGCGCGCTTCATCGAGTACGTGCGAGACCATCCCGACAACCGGCCGGGGCTCGTGCAAGCTGCGGTCACCCCCCGTTTCGTTCCGAGTTGCACGGATGAGCTGCTGGCCGGGCTTGGTGAACTGGCTCGGGCCGAGGCAACCTTGGTCCAGACGCATTGCTCCGAGTCGGATTGGGCTCACGGCTACGGGCTCGATCGCTACGACCGCACCGACACCGAGACCTACGCCGAGTTCGGGCTGTTGCGCCGGGGCACGGTCCTTGCTCACTCCAACTTCATCACGGAGACGGATATGGGTCTGATCCGCGACGCCGGGTCGGCGGTGGCGCATTGTCCGCTGTCCAACGTCTACTTCGCCAACGCAGTCTTCCCGGTGCGGCGCGCCCTGGCGAGCGGAATCCACGTTGGCCTGGGGACCGACGTGTCCGGTGGTCCCAGCCCTTCGGTCTTCAACGCTGCCGCCAATGCAGTGGCGGTGTCGCGAGTTCTCGAGGACGGGGTAGACGCCGCCGTGAGCGCTGCCGACCGCGGGGTTGCCGGTTCCCGGATCAGTTTCGCTGAGGCCTTCTGGCTGGCGACCACAGGCGGCGGGGAGGCGCTGGGCCTACCGATCGGCCTGCTCGAGCCCGGCTATCAGTTCGACGCCATCGCGGTTGCCACCGACCGGGTCGGCGCCAACCTGAGCGTCTGGCCCGAGCTGGACTCCACACCGGACGTGCTGCAGAAGATCATCAACAACTGCGCGTCCGCCGACATCACATCGGTTTGGGTCGCCGGGCGCAAAGTCAAGCCCGCGGGCTGATATCACTCAGCGACGGAGTCGTCCGGGATCAAGCGGCGCCCTTCGATGCGGTAGAGATAGTCGATGCTGTCGATCACCCGCGGATGGTGGGTCGTGATGAGGACGGCGGGGTTGGTCGGGAGCCGGGACAGGTTCGAGATCACTCGGTGCAGAGTCCCGGTATCGAGATGGCTGGTCGGCTCGTCGAGGATGATCAGCTCCGGGCTGCGGAGCAGCGCCCGGGCAATGGCGATGCGCTGCCGCTGCCCTGCCGACAGTGTCCGGCCCTCGAATCCGAGAGGGTGGTCGTATCCGAGGGGGAAGTCGACGATGAAGTCGTCGACGGTTGCTAGGTGAGCGGCCTGCCAGAGGTCGACGTCCGATGCCTCGGGAGCGCCGAACCGTATGTTGTCGGCGATCGTCCCGGCCACGATGATCGGCTCCTGGGCCGCAATCCCGATCCGGCGACGGACGGCCTTGATGTCGATGTCGTCGTAGGGCACACCATCCATCTCGAGTGTCCCCGACAACGGCCGGTAGAGCCCGGTTATCAGGCTGATGATGGAGCTCTTTCCCGATCCGTTCGGGCCTGAGATCATCGTCACTGTGCCCGGCTTCATTTCGAGGGTCACGTCGCTCAAGAGCGGTTCGTCGCCATAGGCGAAGGAGACGTTGTTTACGGAGATGGCACCGACCGACTCAGGAACGATCGTTCCTTGATATGGTCGAGACGCCTGCAGTTCCAGGAAGTCCGTGATCTCCGCCATGGCCGATGTCCCCTCGCGGATTATGGGCACGGCTGCCAGCGTCATCGCCGCCGGGATGACCAGCAGGCCGAGGCCGACGAAGAATGCCAGCATCGACCCGACGGAGATGTCTCCGCGTGCGGAGGCCACGCCCAGAGTGACGAAGACGAGCACGCCGAAGATGCTCACGACGGTTCGCTCCGCAGTGCGGTACTGGCCTCTGCTTCTCCTGATGAGCTCGTCGGCCTCGCGGGTGCGCGTGATCAGTTCGTTGCTCCGCGCCAAATCCAGATCCTCTGCTCCCCGAGCCCGGGTCAGTTCCATCGCCCGCAGCGACAGCGTCACGCTGTCGCCGAGAGCTCCGAAGCGCACGTCGTGGAGATCCTCAGCAGCCTGCACCCTGGGGTGGTAGTAACGGTAGGTGCCATACAG
>JASJBC010000201.1 GCA_030066715.1 Acidimicrobiia bacterium | reverse complement strand
CTGGGGATCATCCCCGTAGAGAGGGACAGCGGTCAGGGGCTCGTCGAGCAGATGGTCGAGGAGTTTGCGGCTGCAGACTCGATGGCGCTCACCATCGCTCCGGAAGGCACTCGTCGCGCTGCGGAGTACTGGCGGTCCGGCTTCTATCACATTGCTGTTGCGGCCCGGGTACCCATCGTGCTCGCCTACATCGATGCCGAGAACAAGGTTGCGGGGATAGGCCCGACTGTGCATCCCACAGGCGACATCGACGCCGACATGGAGATCATCAGGCGCTTCTTTGCGCCGATCCGCGGCATGCGACCTGAGAACCAGGGCCCGGTACGGCTGCGTCCGGCGTAGGACGAATGCAGATACGGGAATATCGGGACCTTTGCCTCCTTCTCGATACGCCGTTCGAGGGATAGCCTTCTTGTCAAGGAGGTCCAGCAATGGACGTAGAGGGACTGATTCTCGACGTTACGCCGGCCGACGGGGACTTTGACCGGGACTTCCTGGAGAAGCTCGGGCATCCCGTCCTCGTCTGTCACGGACCGGAAATGGGGCACCTGTGCCCGATCCTCAAAGACGGCTGTGAGATGGTGAACACGGCTCACGGTGTCGTCTTCCAGCTCGATCTCGAGCGCCCCCAGCATCGGGCGATCCTGAAGCGTTATCAGGAGGTCGTTGCCGACGACGTCCCGATAGTCGCGGTGGTTCGCTCCGGACAGCGGACCAAGTACGGAGAGCTGCTTGCGGGGGTTCACATCTGGGAGACGGAGCCGACTGCGAGCGAACTCGATGGGTTTGCCGCAGAGGTGGAGGCTGCCGACTGGAGCCGGGAGGCCTAGTCCGCCCCGACCGGGCGGTACGGTTGCTCCAGGTCGCAGCGCGCCCCGCCCTCCGTCGCACTCTCGAGTAGCTCCAGCGCACTCTCCAACACGTCCTGCTGGCGGGCGGAGTCACCCGGTGGCCCCATCGGCCTACCCATCGGATGCAGCGGCGACACCACCCGGGGCACGCCCATCGCCTCCGCAACATGGCGGAACGACCGGACGTAGACGGCGGTGGTGGGGATGCCGCTGGCTTCGATGTCCCTTGCGATGTGCCCGACCGACACATGGCAAACCGGTCACACCGGCACGAGGAGAAGCACGTCGATCTCGTCCTCGTGCATCTGCCCGGCCCAGTCGGGCGCCAACTGCTTGATGCGCCCCTGCGCAGTTGCGCCGGGGAAGGAGTAGAGCCTCTCGCTGATATCGCCGATCCTGCCGGAGTCTCTGGCGGAAAGGAGAGCGTCGCGGGGAAAGCTGACGTTGTGGTCGCGAAGTGTCGACCTCGTGTCGTAGCCGCCATGACGCACTCGGAGCTTATTGGCCGGGAGGTCACGGGGGATCACCGAGAGAATCGGGGCCTCACGGAGGAACTCGCTGATGCGGTCCTCGGCCTCCTGCTGTGTCATGTTGGGCACGCCGAATGGTTTGGGATCGTCGCCTTCCGCGAAGTGGCCGCTGGAGGTGAGGAGCCCAACCCGCGACTCGGCCAGTGGCTTGGTCAGGGGAGCGAAAGGACGGTCCGTGTAGGTCCAGCGACTGGGGCGGTCCGGGTCGGGGCGGTAGCCGGCGATCTGGGCATCGATCGCAAGATCGATGATGGCGGCGATATCTCCCGTGTCGTAGGTCTCCCCGACTTCCTCGAGCAGCCGGCGGAGGAACTCCGCAGCCTCGGCGTCAGGCAGACTCTTCAGGAACTTGAACGACAGGTCCGACCGAGTTCCGTAGGAGAACGACTCCCTGAACTCCGCAAATGACTCCGTCATTCGGCGGTCCTCGCAACCGACCCGGTACGCGGGCTACGCATCGGTCTCGAGCACCCTGTCGACGACCGCAGCCACTTCGGCGCTGAGGTCTTCCACCTGGGCATATGCCCTGTCGTGGCGTGCCTGCAAATCAGCCTGCTCGGCGGCGGCAAGGCCGGGCAGGTTGATCCGCACGTTGAGCGAGGCGCCGTGCGCTGCGGCCGCGGCGCACGCCCCGGCGACGCCGGCATCCGAGACAGAGTTGGGGTTGCCGTTGGCGGCGACATCGCGGGCCAGTTCGAGAGCGGTGACCGCATGGTCCAGCACCTCCATGGGAACCAGCGCAGCACCGAGGTTCGCAGCGGCCATGGCTGTATCGCGGGCCGCTTGGTCCGCTTCGGTCTTCTTGGGCAGTCGGATGGCGGCGAGAACGGCGTTGAAAGCCTCGGTGTCACGGTCGACGGCTGCGATGAACCAGTCCTTCAAGGCCTGCGCCTTGCTCCCGAGATCATCCATCGTCCCTTTGCTGCTTTCCCACCCCTTCTTGGAGTGGGTGAGCGCCGCGACCATGGCGGTGAGCGATCCGGCCAGGGCACCGCAGAGGGCGGCCACACTGCCGCCGCCGGGGGCCGGCGAGTTTGCCGAAAGCTCGTCGAGAAAGCCGGCCACGTCCATCGCAACCAACTCCCCGGGGCCGGAGCCGACGCGGTATTCGACCACCTTGTCAGCCGGATCGAATGGGGCGAGCTCATCGAGGCCTAGAGAGAAGACTGCCGTCCTGATCCGCTCCGCCTCCGGGACACCGGTGGTGCGTCCCTGCTTGGTGAGGAAGTAATCGCCGGCAGCGAGAAGGGCGGCGCGGGGGATGAGGCCCACGATCTCGCTTCCGGTAACTCGCATCCCGCGCGCCGCAGCTTCCTCACGGCAGGCATCGAAGACTGCGTGCATGGATGTCACGTTGTAGTCGGTGAGGTTGATCGAGACCTGCGCCCGGCCGTACTCCTCCAGGTACCAGCCAACCGCCTTGCACTCCTTGAAACGACCCGGGATGAAGACGGTCTTGCCGTTCTCGTCCTTGACGATCTTGCCCGCGTCGTCGCGCTTTGGTGTTCCCAGTTCCCGCACCGCCTGGGCGACCTGATGTGCCAGCCGGCGGTCCGTGGTGTTGACATTCACGTTGTAGGCGATGAGGAACTCGCGGGCGCCGATGGCGGTTGCCCCGGCGGCAGGGTTGGTGTCGGGGCCGAAATCGGGCCGGTCGGCTCGATCGCCGAGCCCCTCGTACTCACCGCGGCGCGCATCGGCCAGCGACCTGCGGCCATCGGTAGCTGCGTGCTCGTACAGATACACAGGGATCCCGAGCTCGTCTCCCACGCGAGCAGCGACTTCCCGGGCCAGCTCGGCACACTCCTCCATCGTGACTCCTGCGACGGGAACGAACGGGCAGACGTCTGTTGCCCCCATGCGCGGATGAGCTCCGGTGTGGGTGCGCATGTCGATCAGCTCGGCTGCTTTGGCGATCGAACGGAACGCCGCCTCGGCGACCGCCTCCCGATCCCCGACGAACGTGACCACCGTCCGATTGGTGTCGGCACCCGCATCAACATCGAGGAGTTCTGCGCCGGCGACGGCGGCGATCTCGTCGGTGATGGTTGCGATGACCGTTTGATCACGGCCTTCGGAGAAGTTGGGAACACACTCGATCAGCTGCACGATCTCTCCTTGCGTCATCCGAGGTGATAGCCGGCAAACTCGTGGATTTGCGGCGAGTGTTCTCAGCCTAACTAACCGGACGCCCGGCAGATGATCCCTGAATTCGCCCCTGCGTTTGCCGACAGTCCAAGCATGGCGGCTCCCGACCATCGGCCCGGCGTGTCTGCGGACGCGTCGCTAGATCTACTGCACATGCAGCTCGCTGCGTCGGAAACCGCGGGCCGGGTTTTGCAGGCTTCCATCGCCGGCGAACTCCCGCAAGCGGTGTTCGGCGATGCTCTTGCGTCTCTGCTGGAGATAACGGGCGCAGGCGGCGGCTACATCGGTGCGGTGGACGATTTCGACGCGGGGGCATTGCCGCGACCCTTGGCTGTGACCGCGATGCCCTGGGACTGCGCTGAATCGGAAGTCGTCCGGGAGGCGCTCCGGACCCGGCGGCAGACAACTGACAATCTCGCTCCGCCGACCGTAGCGACCCCGCTCGTCGACGACGGGAGATTGGTTGGGATCGTCGTCCTCGCCGCGGTGGAGCCACATGCCCTCGATGCAGCCGCCGCAATTACCGACGCGGCCGCTGTGTTCCTGGGTACCCCTTCGGAGCCGCCGCGCCCGGCGCCTCCGGTCATGGCCGACGCCGCTTTGATGGCCGTCATCGACCAAGCTCCGATCGTTGTTTTCGCCATCGACGCCAAGGGCTCGTTCACCTACTCGGCGGGCCGTGACGTTGAGTTTGTCGGTTCAACCTCTCGAGGGCTCAACGGAATGAACGCAGCCGACTTCTCGGCCGTACCCGGCTGGGACGAGATGTACACCGAAGCGCGCTCTGGTCAGCGACGAGCAGGCATCCTCGCTGCCTTTGGGCGCCAGTGGAACATGCAGCTCAACCCTGTGGAGGACGAGCGCGGCACAGTCGTGCAGATCATCGGCGTCGCAACAGACGTGACCGACCGCGAGCAGCTCGAACGGGCTCTGGAGCGAAGCCGGACCCGGATGCAGCTGATCCTCGATGCCACATCGGATCTGATCATCACTCTCGACAGGAAGGGCGTGCTCCGCTTCGTCGGTCCGTCGGTCAAGCAGCACCTGGGCTGGGGCGTCGGTGAAATGGTCGGTCGGGAAGCTGTCGAGTTCCTACACCCGGAAGACATCAACCTGATCTTCGCCAAGGCAGCCGAGACCGCACCGGGCTGCTCGACGGGTGCGGTGCAACATCGCATCCGGCACAAGGACGGCTCGTGGCGATTCTTCGAGTCGATCGGCACCAACCGCTGGGACGATCCGCAGGTGAAGGCCTACGTCATCAGTGCCCGGCCGATCGATGAGCGCCGGGAGTCTGAGGACGCCCTGCGGTCGAGTGAGGAGCGGTTCCGGCTGCTTGCAGAGAACTCGACCGACATCATCTCGCGCCGGGGGCCGTACGGCTACATAACGTACATATCGCCGGCGGTGCGCACCGTCCTCGGGTACGAGCCGGAGCACTTCGTGGAGATGGACGCAATGCATCTCGTCCACTCTGAGGACGCGGCCGCCTACAAGGAATTCCTGATGCCGACGGGCGACGAGCCGTCGCAGGCCACCTATCGGATGCTCCACGCCGATGGTCACTATGTGTGGCTCGAAGGGACGTCGCGCCTGGTTCGAGATCCCGACTCCGGGCGTCCGCTCGAGTATCAAGTCACCTCGCGGGATGTAACCGACAGGCAGCGAGCCGCCGAAGAGCTGCGCACGGCCATGGAGGCCGCCGAGGTCGCCAACGTCGCCAAGTCGCAGTTCCTGGCCAACATGAGCCACGAGATTCGAACGCCGATGAACGCGATCCTCGGCATGACCGAACTCGCCCTGTTGACGGAGCTCACGGTGGAGCAGCGCGACTATCTGACGACCGTGGCGCAGGCATCCAACGCCCTTCTCGACCTCATCAACGACATCCTCGATCTGGCCAAAATCGAGTCGGGTCGACTCTCGCTCGAGCACATCCCGTTCTCGTTGCGGGACACCGTCGCCGACACCGTCGGCACGATGTCGGTGCGAGCCCGGGAACAGGGCATCAACCTCGAGGCCGACATCGACCCGAACCTACCCCATGGGTTCATCGGCGACCCCGGGCGGCTCCGCCAGATCCTGTTCAATCTCATCGGCAACGCAGTCAAGTTCACCCATGTCGGCGGGGTCACCGTGCGCGTGACCGCGTTCGATGTTGGAGCTCCCAACTACAGGCTGCGGTTCGAGGTGGAGGACACGGGGATCGGAATTCCCGAGGAGAGGCTCGATGCGATATTCGAGGCCTTCTCGCAGGCCGACTCGACCACCTCGCGGAAGTACGGCGGAACCGGCCTCGGTCTTGCGATCACCGCTGAGCTGGTGGAGATGATGGGGGGCAGGCTGACAGCCACGAGCGTGGTGGGGGAGGGCAGCACCTTCTCGTTCGAGGTCATGCTGTCCCACGTCGATGCCGACGCCATCGGCCCGT
>JASJBC010000200.1 GCA_030066715.1 Acidimicrobiia bacterium | reverse complement strand
CGCAGCAGAAGACGACCATTCGATTGGTCCATACACATCCTCCTAGCAAGGAGGATGAAGGGAGGCCCGAGGGACAAAGTCCGGGTTCAACCTTCATCCGAGGTCTATTCCGTCTCCGACGCCCAGGCGACCTGGCTCGTCCTCCGCACGCGGAGGCTTCACAGCTGCGGGACAGCGCCGGGCTCACACCGGACTTCGCTGACCGCCGGATTCTCTTCCTTTGAAGAGCGGTTCGATAGTACCTCCCCGAGCCCCGCCACCGAAAGTACATCCGATCAGCGCCCCTGCAGCGGAAATAGGGAGAGAGTTGATCAACACAGATCGGCAGCTGATCATGACCACAATCGACCGTATCGACCGATCGGTCAGCACTTTTCTTCGCCGCTGGAGCATCCCTACCCTGCGCGTGTCGCTGGGCATCGTGTTCGTTTGGTTCGGGGCGCTGAAAGTCTTCGATGTAACTCCGGTGGCCGACCTCGTCGGGCGCACTGTCTACTGGTTCGATCCGGACTGGGTCGTCCCGGTTTTGGGTCTATTCGAGATCGTCGTTGGCGTCGGCCTTCTTGCCAAGGTGGCGCTTCGTGCGGTCCTGGCCCTTTTTGCTCTCCAGATGGTCGGAACCTTCTTGGTTTTGATCCTGCTCCCCGAAGTCTCCTTCCAGGACGGCAACCCACTGCTGCTCACTGTCGAAGGCGAGTTCGTCGTGAAGAACCTCGTCCTCTTGTCGGCAGGCATGGTGGTTGGGGCGACGGTCAGGACCCGCAATGTCCTCGGACTGCGCACCGAAACCGTCGAACGCTTCCCAGACCTCGAACGCGAAGGGTCCGTTTAGCCACCTGGCACACGGCTGCTCGAGTCCGGTCTTCCTGCCCGACCGCCTATACGAGCGGAATAGTCACCGGACACCGTCGGTTCGCACCGCTATGGATGCGCACACGACGGCGGCTCTGAACCAAGGCGGAATTGCCGACATATCAACCATCGGCGCCAAATCCGGCTCGGAGCGGCGAATCGAAATCGTGTTTCACCATCTTGATGGGCGGTACTACATCACCGGGAGGCCGGGAACCAAGCGTGATTGGCTTGCGAACATGATCGCCAACCCAACGTTCACCCTCCATCTGAAGCGGTCCGTCTCGGCCGATCTTCCGGTCGTGGCCAGGCAGGTGGAGGACGAGGGTGAGCGGTCCACAGTCCTCTATCGAATTCTGACCGAGAGTTGGGGCAACGAACCGGCCAAGGCCGACCACATCCTCCCGCGGTGGGTGGACGGCGCCCCTCTGATCGAGTTCACGCCGGCCTGACTTCTGTGACCCGTCGCAGACGCAGCGCATCGGCACGCAATGCCCACTCCGCAGCCATCTCGTTTGCCAGGGTCGTGCGTTTCGTACAGGCCTCGTCGGAAGCGGGCCGGACCGCCAACCCCTAGCGCTGCTCGCCCGACGACGACAGACGGTAGACGTCGATCGCAAAGCCCGTGTTCATCACAAAGACTGCTGCGAACATCACCCAGTAGAGCGTCGGCTCAGATTCGCGAATCCCGAACTCGACGACGGTGAGCGTGATGGCCGCCGCTAGCCACAAGAAGGCAATATCGCGCTTGATCCCGGCGATCAGATACCCGGCACCGGGAAGAAAGAAATTGGCCAGCGCGGCCCACCTTGCCCTATTCATGTCTACCTCCAAATCGCCCATTGCTTCAGCCTTGGCGGCAATGTAGTTTGGACGGTGAGACGATGTAATACCCAGGAATCCACCATTGCTATTGCATCGTCCAGAGCAACGATGAGCGACGCACTGGCAGACATTCTCAGTTCGATCCGCATGGAGGGTTCGGTCTTCTCCCGAGCTGCCCTGGCGGCCCCGTGGGGTGTCGAGTCGGGTGCTACGCCCACAGGCATGTTCCACGCCGTGGTCAGCGGCGGCGCCTGGATCGAGCTCGTCGGCGGACAAGCTCCGGTGCGGCTCGAGCGCGGCGACATCGTGATGATGCCGTTTGGGGACAACCATCTGCTGAAGGACACGCCGAGCACCCGGACCAGGCCGATCGCGGAGCTGAACGCTGTCGACCAATTCGGTCGCGGCCACCTGGTCGTCGCCGGCGAAGGCCCACAGACATCGCTCATCTGCGGGACCGTTAGCTTCGATAGCGCTGCTGTGCACCCAGTGCTGTCGATGCTCCCGCCACTACTGCACGTGCGCGATCACGGCGGACGGGTGGCAAGCGCCGCCGAGACTCTCGTGGGCTTGATCGCCGAAGAGATGGACCATCCCGGGCCGGGCACGGAGACGGTGATCGCCAGACTGACCGATGCGCTGGTCGTCTTCGTGCTGCGCAACTACATCGAGAACCTTCCCGAGGGACAGGGCGGCTGGCTTGCGGCCCTGAAGGATCCGCCGATACGAGAAGCTCTCGGTCTCATCCATCGCAACCCGGAGCGGTCCTGGACCGCTGCGGAGCTGGCCGGTCTCGTCGGCATGTCGCGATCCAGCTTCTTCGCCAGATTCCGCAACTCGGTCGGCGAAACGCCGGCCCAATACCTGACGATGTGGCGGATCCATGTCGCGACCCGGTTGCTCAGAGAGGAGGGCGTCTCGGTGGGCGCAGTCGCACAGCGGGTGGGCTATGCAACCGAGGCTGCATTCAGCAATGCGTTTCAGCGGGTGACGGGCCTCCGTCCCGGTGCCTATCGCAAGGCTGCCTGAGTCCCGGAGCGACCAGGCTCGCGTGGCGCCTACAGCGAATCGAGGAACTCTGTCAACGAACTGAGCAGCGGAGCGACTTCGCCGGTGTCGAGCCCGAGGTTGTGACTGATGCTGTCGAGTCGAGCGTGTTGCCCATCCCCGAGTATCCCGAGAGCGTGGGCGGCGTACGCGTCGGACACCACCGCGCCGGACCGCGGATCAGCCTGGATGATGAGCGTCGGTGCGCTTATCTGGCGAAGCGTGCCATCACCGTCGAATCCGCCGAGCAGATCCTTCAGCCGACCCTCGGCGTGGTAGTCCAGCGTATGCGGATCCACGCAGTGAAGGGATTCGGCCATGTCACGACACCAGGAGGGGTCGAGATCCGGATGCAGCCCAGCCAAGCGGTCTGCGATGACGTCGACGCTTGAGCCCGCAAGCTCCCTCATCATGCGGTAATAGGCAACCGACTCCGCACTTGAGGTCTGCCGGTCGAGATGGTCGACGTCGAAGGACATATCACCGATGGCGACACCCCTGCACAGGTCTGGGAACCGTACGGCAAAGGTAGCCGTCGCAAATGCCGCTGCGGAGTGCGCAAACAACACCGCAGGCTCTCCCACGACACCATGCATAAAGGCGGCCAGGTCCGCGGCCAACTCTTCGAGACGATAGACGCCGTCTGGCGCCCATCCGGAGCGACCATGGCCACGCATGTCGGGAGCCAGCACTCGCCAACGCTCGGCCAAAGGTTCGATTACCGGAAGGAGCGTCTGCCATCGATCCATGAGCCCGTGCAGAAGCACGAGGACTGGACCCGACTCCGAACCACACATGTAGTTGATCCGGACCGGACCGGCATCAAACGATGACTCGCCTGCCAACATGATCGAGGATTCGATCTCCGTGAGGTCTCCCAACAACGCTACTCCACAACGTCTCGGCCGCGAGTCTCGACCCGCCGGCCTTCCCGGCTTCCCTTCTTCGCCCGGAGGCGGTCGCTAGGCTGAGAGCGAGGAAGAGGAGGACAGAATGGGATCGTATCCGGCCGATTTCACCGTTGACTATGCAGGGGGCACCCGCAACCGGCTTCTCGGAGCGGCAGGCATCATTGTCTGGATCAAGCAGCTTCTGCTTCTCCCACACTTCCTCGTGTTGTTCTTTGTTTTCGTGGCGGCATTGTTCGGTACCTGGATTGGATACTTCATTGTCGCCTTTACCGGCAAGCGACTGCCCGATGGCCTACACAGCTTCCTGTCGGGAACCATCGGATGGGGGAACCGCGCCAGTGCATGGTTGTACAGCCTCGTTGACGAGTACCCGCCTTTCCAATGGCATCCGGTCGGCTATCCCGCCGAGTGGGAGGAGACCGACACGACACCTACGAGAAGCCGGCTGTTGGCGATCACCGGAATCTTCGGCGTCAAGTTCCTCCTCGCCATCCCCCACATCATCGTGCTGAGCGTGTTGGGCTTCGTCTCGTTCATCGCCCTGTGGTTCGGCTATTGGGTGATCCTCTTCACCGGCACGCTGCCCGAGGGCATCCACGTGTTCGGCAACGGCGTGATGCGCTGGGGTGCCCGCACCTATGCGTGGGTTGTCGGTCTCACCGATCAGTACCCACCCTTCAGCCTCCAGTAACCCACGGGTGCGCTCGCGAGGTGCCGTTGCGGACGCCTTGACCCCTCGCGACGTCAGTCGCCGGCTTGGGCGGTGCCGATCATGTGACCGTGAATGTGGTCATCGCATCTTCGTTTGCGATGAGGGTGTATTCGCCGGGATCTAGGTCACGGACATCGAGGAGGATCTCCTCGCGCATGTCGGTCAGCACCTGAATGCACTCGAGTTCCGTCCCCGGTTCGGAGGCCACGGTCAGCGTCACTGTGGCACCGTCGACCTCCTGCCGGCTGCCGCCGAATGTTGAGCAGGGGTCGGGGTACCAGCCGGTGATGACGGCGATGTACTCCCCGTCCCGTTCGATGACCTCGACCTCCTGGATGAAGACCGCGCCTGGACCCAATTCGGGTTCGCTGTCGGACCCACAGGCCACTGTCGCGAGAGCCAGCACGACTGCCAATGCGATCCACGTTCGCATAGCCATCTCCTGAGTTGTCGCCATAACCGACTGTAGTCGGCACCGATCCGAGGCGACTCTCGCGCCGAAACAGAGTCTCCTGCAGTGCTTGCCAGGCGTAATCCAATAGGCGGAAGCGGGAATAGGATCGCTAGTCGCGCCGCACGAGTACTCACCGAGGGTCCTGGTCGCAGCGACGTAATTCAGTATGAAGGTGTAGCGGGAGGTCCGCCCTTGGCAACCAAAGCAATCGTCGTCGGAGTGGCGCTCATCACATTGGGCGTCGTCGTCAGTCTTGTCTCAGATTCGAGCAGCGTCACGTCGCTGCTCCCGGCGATGTTGGGTCTGATCTTCGTCGCCACCGGTCTCATCGCACGGTCGCGGCCCGCCATCAGCCGGCACGCCATGCACCTGGCGGCTGCAGTGTCCTTGATTGCGGTCGTCGGTAGCGTTGGCTCGGCAATCGGCCGCGGCAGCACGGGTTGGGCCCTGTTCGCACAGGTCGTCACTGCGGTCCTCGCGGCAGCCTTCCTCCAGCAGGCGATCGTGTCCTTCCGGGATGCTCGCCGCAATCGGGAAGCCGTCTCCAACTAGCGCATACGCCTCATTTTGCAGGCAGCACCGCTGGCAGTCACCCTGGGCTAGAGGCGGGCAAGCAGATCGTCGGCCAGCAGTTCGCCCAGTTCTGGGCCGAGCCCGTGATAGTTCTCGTCGGTGTGGACGACGTCGGCGACCAGCAGGTCTCTCAGCGAGAAGTTGCATACAGCATCACGTCGTGCGCATGCCGAGTAGAAGGGCCCGTCGATCCAATCCGGTGCCGATAGACCGGTGAAGATGCCGTCCCTGGTGTGGGGAGCGCCGGATCCGAAGAGGTCCTCGTCCGCTTCGGCCGTCAGATGCTCGACCAGGGGATCGTCGGCGTCTCGATAGGGATCAGCGATGACACCCAATCCACCGACAGCAGCCCGATTCGCCGCGGACAGTTCGTCGATTGTCAGCCTGATCACAGACGCACCTTGTGAGAAGCCAATGATGTACGTGGTTGTCCCATCGCAGCCGTCGCTGATCCCGGTGATGAGGTCGTCGAGCTCGGTGCGGCCGGCGTCTACGGAGTCGAACATGTTGTCGTCACCCATGAAGGCCAATAGGCCGCCCTCTATAATTCCGAGCGCCGGGTAGTCGAGAGCGAGGAACCCGACCTC
>JASJBC010000199.1 GCA_030066715.1 Acidimicrobiia bacterium | reverse complement strand
CGGTCGCCGAGCGGGAAAGGAGGATCGTGCCGCCGACCGGGCCGACGCCGGGGAGCACTACCGGAGGAACCCGCATAGTGACCGTGACAACAACAGTGCCGCCGCGGTCGAGGACGCCCGAGATCGTCACGCCCTCGAGCGCACCCACCTCGAGCCCACGGTTGTCGATCACGGTCACGACAACTGCCTCGGCTGCCGCAACACCCTCCGCCCACGAGTCGGCGAGGACCACTTGGCGCGCCGCCTCCTGGGCCGCAAGATCTGCGGTGGACCGAGCGTCGACCCAACGCGGCAGCTGTGCAATCCCGGCGAGGAGCGGAAGGAGAATCACCCCGAGAACGAGAATCATCTCGATTGCGGCGTACGCAGCACCGATCTCTTCGCGACGAATACGCCGGCACACCGAGTTCACTCCCCCGTCTCCTGTACTGCGCGCGCCTCCATGCGGAAGGACCAGGACGGGATCCCCGGCATCGGACTGTCCAGAGTCACGTCCGCTGCGGCCACCAACTCAGTGCCGTCGACCCAACACCCGACTGCGACTCCGTCGCCCAGCCGGCCCGGCATCAATCCCGTCAACGCCTCCATCGCCCGCTCCTCGCACACGGATTCACCTGCGGCGACGCGTGACCCGGCCCTCACCCCTTCGTCGATGGCCGCACGCACCGCACCCTGCCCGTAGAGGTAGAGAAACAGGTTGACCACGGCGACCGCCAGAACGAGCGTGAAGGCAACTGCGAGCATGATTCCAACCGAAGTCAGACCGCGTTGATCATCACGCAGCAGCGCCGGCGACCATCCCGCCATGCCCGGGCTCAGATCCCGATCTGCGCGCGGACCCAGTTGATGACGTCGACACCGAGAGCCTGCATCATCGCTCCGAGCGCCATGATGGCGATGACCGTGACCACAATCCACGCAAAGATCTGGGCGCTCTCCACCGCCCCTGCCTCGTCGTCACAGATGTCGCTTCCAATTGCCTTTAGGTAAGTCCAGGACACGTTCTTCCTTCCTATCAGTTCCCACCAAAAATGATCTGCGGAATCGGCCCGCCAATGAACAGCAGCACGATCGGCGCCAGTACCACGACGATCGGAATCACCAAGAGCAGGCGCCGCTTTGATGCCTCACGCTGCAGCTCCTCCCGCCGCGCCGCCCGCAGGTCCTTTGACAGATCGAGCAATGCTTGACCGAGATCTGCCCCACGGTCCTGTGCGGTTGCCAGCACCATGTAGGTGCGCGCTGCCTGTGGCTCCGGGGTCAAGTGAGCGGCACGTCGCAGGGCTTCCGACAACGCGACACCCGATTCGTGCAGCCGGAGTACCTCCGCCAGCTCGTCGATCAGCGCTCCGTTGCCCCTGATCACGACGTGACGAATGGCATCGGCCACGCCACCGCCCACTCGCGTCCGCATCGCCAGCAGTTGGTTGACGGTGTAGAGCTCTCCCCGCAGTCGCTCGCGGCGGACCGACACGCCCTTGTCCAGCCTGGCACGAGCACTGAGCACCCCGTAGACAAAGCCGAGAACTGCGAATAGCAGCATCGCCGACGGCCCGGAGACCAGCAGCCCGAAGCATCCCAGCACGCCGGCCCAGCCGAGCGAACGGAGCAAAGATCGGACGCGGTACTCCTGCACGCGCACCGCCTCCGGCAACTCTGGATACAGGCCTGCCTGACGGAGCCGCAACGCCAAGTGGTCGGTGTTCGACGTCGCAATCACCTTCCCCACCCACACCACAACGGTGTCGACCATCGGACCGAACAATCGTCGCAGCGTGGCGTCGCCGAAGATGGGCCCGGGCTGTGCGGCACCCCCGACATCGACGGATCGTGTCAGCTGGACCCGAGCAACCGCCGCATACGGTCGGACCCGTTCTGCCAGACGACGGTACGGCCTCACCAGGACCCATGCGGCGGAGGCGGCAAGGGCAACGGTTGCGACAACGGCACCGATCTCGAGCGGCGAGAGACTCATGAGCGCCTCTCGCTGGGACCAAGGGTCGAACCGCCGCCAAAGACGCGCACCTCATCTGCGGGCCGAGAGATGGCGCGCATCAGGAGCCACCCCAGCCCCGCCCACACACCCGCGGCGATGACGATGAACCGCCCGGTGCTGGTCCGATAGAACTCCCGATAGGTTGCCGGGACGGTGGCCAGGAAGAGAAGAATCAGCCACGGTGCCAGCGCAACCACAACGCCTTCCAGCCGCTGCTCGAACCCCGCGGTTCTGATCTGCTCAGCCGTCAGCTCATCCGCTGTGATTGTCTCGATGAGGTCGCGGAGTACGGTCTGCAGGCTGTCGCCTCCGAACTCGTGCGCAAGGACCAGCACCTCGATGACCTTGTCGGATGAAGGGTCGGCAAGCTCCTCCTTCACCGTTTCCAGTGCCGGGACAAAGCCGAACATCCGGGCCTGCGCAGGGAACCGAGCGAACGCAATGCGCAGGGGCTCGGGCCCCCTTTCGGCCAACGCCTCGACCGCAGCAGCGAGGGTTGCACCCGAACTCACGTGGGCGAGGATCTCACGAAGCCCGTCCGGCCACGACTTCTGCACGGCCGCCAGCCGCTGCGCCCTCTGCCGGGAGAAGTACGCGTACGGAAGCGAGGCGATGGCGATCGCTGGAATGAGGGACACCCACCACGTACCGACCAGCGTCCACAGCACGAGCAGCGCGACACAGCCGGTGAGGAGGGACCCCGCCCAGAACTGGCGGGGACTGAGGTCCGATCCCGCCTGAATGAGCCAGAGCTGTCTCCGCGTGACCTGCTGGGCAGACCTGATGGGCGTGCCGATCCGGGGCCCGTTTCCGGTGGCGTATCCGACCGCTAGGTAGACAGCCAGCGCAGACAGGAGCGATGCCAGCAGCCTCACTGCTCAGGACTCCAGCGCCCGGTGAGGACGCCTTGCAAGGACCCGCCGGCAGGTAGCGCCCGATCGATTCGCAGAGTGAGGTCCTCCGGAGGGAAGGAGCCGGTCCATTGCATCGGCGCACCGAGAGCGGGGCGAACGAATATCGGTTCCGTGGTGAAGTCCCCGGTGGCAAGCGAGGGGGTGACGGCAAGGATCTCCCGCACTTGCCGGCGCAGGCCATGATCTGCATCCTCAGCGCGGCGCATATCCCGATCGAGATGAACCACGAAGTCGATGGAGCTGGCGAAGACACGGCGAACGATGTCATCCGTCACGTTCTCTCCGGCCATGATTGCGGCGTTCACGACGGCGACGAGAGCGTCCCGTGCCGAGTTGGCATGCACGGTGCAGGCAAAGCCGCAACCGGCATTGACGGCCCTGGTCAACTCGAAAGCCTCAGCGCCCCTGACCTCCCCCACGCAGAGCAGATCGACCCGCTGCGCCAGGCAGACCTTGACGAGATCACGCAACGTGAATCGCCGGTCTCCGCGCAGGGTCACGGGGGAGGCTTCGTAGTAGCTGGAGTGGGCGGGGAGCGGTATGTGGAGCTCGCGCACCTCCTCCACGATCCTGATGCACTGGTCGTTGGGCACCGCCCGGAGCCACGCACTCATCAGCGTGGTCTTGCCCGCCCCGGTTGCCCCGGAGAAGAGAACCGACGTGTTGGCTTGGGCGGTCGCCCAGAGAAAGGCTGCGGCGGTCGGACTCAGGGAATCGAGGTCGACCATCGACGCCAGCGTCTCCTCGGCAACCGTGTACTTCCGGACCGTGGCCGACAGCCGAGCTGAAACCGGAGGGACAACCGCAGTCAAGCGAGCCGTGCCGTCCAGCACGTGGGCCTGCTCGATCGCGTTAGCGCTGTCCAGCCTCCGATTCGTCCCGGCCAGCAGCCGGTCGATGACCTGGCGCAGCTCGCCTTCGGTCGTTGCAACGACGTGCGATCGCAGCCGACCCGAGTCGTCGATGTACGAGATCCGGGGCCCCTCGATGAATATCTCCTCGACCTCCGGATCTGCGAACAGCTCGGTCAGCGGGCCAAAGCCGGCGACGGCCTGCCAGATCCTCCGCTCCATGTCGGCTGGGTCCCGGAGCGGCTCGTTGATGCCACGATGCGCGGTTGCGCGATACTCAGCCACCACCTCGGCTATCGCCTTCCGAACGCCCTCCGGATCGGCGTCTGCGTCACACCTGCGATCTTCGATCCGCTCCGCGGCACGAGCCCGGAGCTTCTCGTATGCGCTGGCGTGAGAGCTCATGCCTCGACTCCGGAGACCGTGTGCGGGCGGTCGAGTATCCCGGCCAGGTCGGCGATGGCACGGGAGAACCGACCGTTGGCGACAACCTCGCCCTGCCAGGCCGCTTTGCGCACCCGGTGATCTTCCGGGGCGAAGCTGACCGAGGTAGGTCCGAACGTGCGCCGGATCTCGGCAACTACCTCGCCCCGCTGGAAAAGGCTGCGCCCGCAGTGATTGAGCACAACATGGACGGGTGCCCTGGTCAGCGCACGTGCTTCGCCGATCCAGCCGAGCAACGCGGTCACGCCCGTCGGCGATGGGTCGCCAACTGCCACCAACTCGTCGGCAACCGCAACCATCCCTCGCGCTACTCCGTATCTCCCAGCCCGGACGCCAAAGGGAGCAAGGTCCTCCAACTGACGGTCGACCCGTGCGATGACATGACAGTCATCCGACTTCATCTCGAGGATCAGATCTGTAGCTTCGTCGGGGCTGCACATTTCCCACTCCCGGGGGGTCGGCAAGCCGGGGATCACTTGGAACCCGGCGCCGTGCCGGACTCCTCCCGGTGCGACCTCGCCGGCGTGGCGCAGCAACTCAACGGCAGTGAGGAGGTTGGGCGTGAGGTCGAGAGAGAGCCGCTGTGCGAGTGTTGGCTCGACGGTGTTGAGGTCGGCGAGGAGGACCCGTCTCCCCTTGCTCGCCAGGGCTCGAGCTAGAGCGACGGAGACTTCGGTGGTCCCGTTCGATCCGCTCACCACCGTGAGCCTGCCGGGCCCGGAAGCAGGCTCTGGAACAGCAGAAGGCTCCGCTCCCCGCTGGATTGGACGGGATTCGTCGGCGACGATCTCGGCGAAGTCCTGGTCTACGCGAAGCTGCTCGCAGGTGTGTCGGATTCGAGTGAGGAATTCGCGCGGGGATGAATCAGCATCGATGGTGGCGTCCACTCCCATGTCCTGGAGCTTCAGCCTGCCTGTGTCGCCGCGAACCGCCTCGAATACACCGATGACGATCCTTCCCGTTGCCTGAACGCGGTTGATCAACCGCTTGGTCAGAAACGACGCTGCGTCATCGACGACCAACACGTCGTAGGGAAGCTCGAGGGCCTCCCGGCTAGAGAAGACCGTGCCGACGACACGCACACCAGCATGATCTTGCGCGTAGCTCATGAGCTCGGCGACCCACGGCCGCTGTGAGGAGCCAACGGCGACCGCCGGTTCCCCCTGCGCCGCAGATTGGGGACTCATTCCGAGGGCCCCTCCGCCGTTTCGTCGATTGCGCGCGACTGCATGAGGTCCGGATCCTGTGCCCCGGTCGACCTGATGATGTGAACGTCGCCTGTGTCGAGTGCCGCCGCTATCCGTAGTGCCTGACTCGAGTCGACTGCGACAGTCGGTGCGTAGCCGGATCTTGCACCGAGGGCGTTGGTCTCGGCGCTGGGGACATCGAGAACTTCGATGCCCGCTGCAACAAACGTCGCAACACCGTCTGCCACGAGGACGATGTCGACGGTGTCGCCGCGGGTCAGCAGTCCCGAGACTGCACGGCTTTGCTCGATCGGGATGCTCATCGCCCGGAGGCCATCTCCGGAATCAACAGCCAGGAGATCAGAGAGAAGAATCGGATCGCCGGCATCCATCGGGCGAACAACCAGCTTCCCGACCGCCTGCTCGATACCCGTAGCCGGAAGCAACCGGGCAGCGAGGGACTCATCAGCCGGAACCGGAACCTCATCGAAGTGGGAGAGTTCCAGGGTCGTCCCTGCCGCAATGTCCGTTGCGGCAACCGCAACGTCGACCGTTGCCTCGTTGCTGCGCAGCACTGCAAGGT
>JASJBC010000035.1 GCA_030066715.1 Acidimicrobiia bacterium | reverse complement strand
AGCCAAGCTGATGGCGATGATCGCCACGACCAGGATCCCGCGTGTCAGTGTCTCCCAGGTGGCGCTGTAGGAGGAGAAGTCGAATGGGAAAACCCGCAACAACCGGAATACCACCAGCCACGAGATCGCGTTCAGAACTAGTTCCGCCACGCCTTTGAACGCTGGGGTGTCGTTGGCGAAGTAGGCGACGTTGGCGAGGAGCGAAGCCGCCAGCGAGAGGTTGATCAGCGGCAGGACGTCGTTGAGGTCGTCGGTCAGCCACGCAAACCATTCCCATTCGAGGACGTTGTTGACGATGACGAGCATCGCGGCGTTGACTGCGACCGCAACGCCGTATCCGATCCGCCGGGTCGTCCGCTTCGAGACCGTAGCGCCTTGCTGCTGCATGTGCCCACCTCGTCACAGACCCGGCCAACCGCCGGCCGACCTCCAATTCTAGAGACAACCATCGCGCCCAACGTTTCTCAAGCCTCCCACCCCGCGAGCCGATATGGCTTGTACCACGGAACGACGACGGGAGGGGGCTCCAGAGATGCTGCTACGTGTGCGGTCGCGCCCCGTGTGGCTCATGGCCATCGTTGCCATGGTGTTCACAACCGCGTGCGGACCGTCCCAGGTTGGCAGCGAAGGTCCTTTGACTATCGGCGTCGTCCCCGATCAGGCTCCGGAGCGCATCGCCCAGAAGTATGAATCGCTGATAGATCGGCTCGAAACGGCTACGGGCCACGAGGTCGAACTGATCGTGCCCGCCGATTACGCGGATCTCGTGGCACGATTCTCCGCAGGCGATATCGACATCGGCTACTTCGGAGGCGTCACCTATCTCCTGGCCCGAGACCAGGTGGGAGCGGAGCCGCTGGCCATGCGAGACGTCGACGCTCGCTTCACGTCGGTCTTTCTCACCCGCAGCAGCGATGAGCGTACGACGGTCGAGGAGTTCTCTGGTGCGGACCTCGGCTTCGTCTCGGAGTTCTCGACGTCCGGTCATCTGATGCCACGACATCACTTCACGCTGGAGTTCGGCGCCACGCCTGAGGACCACTTCGGACGGGTCAGCTACTCGGGAGCGCACGATCGAGCCATCGAGTGGCTCGTGGACGGCACTGTGGACGTCGCCGCCGTCAGCACCCCCATTTTCAACCAGTTCGTCGCTGACGGCATCCTCGATCCTGCGCTGGTGCGCGTCCTGTACGAAACCCCGATCTACGTCGACTACGTGTTCGCCGGCAGCCCCAATCTGTCCGAGGAAACCGCGGCGACGGTTCGGGACACCCTCCTTGGACTGGCGATGGCGGATGATGCCGACCGCGCCATCCTGCTCGACCTGGGCGCAACACGGTTCCTCCACGCCTTTCCCCGGATGTGGAACGAACTGGAAGCCGTGAGCCGAGACCTGGGACTGATCGATGCCGGATAGCGGAGCTCTCCAGGCGCGGCGGAGGCTGGTGGTGGCAGCTGTGGGCTTTGCGGTGGTCGTCGTTGCGACTGTCTCGACTGCATACGTTCTCAACACCAACCTGGACCGGCAGCACTCCGACGCGGTGGAAGAGCACCTGCGGGCGAACGAGATGTTGGCGGCCGTTTTGGCCGAACTGACCTCGCTCGAGTTGTACTACGACGCCGTGAGTCACGAGACCGACGGCCGCGAGCAGGCGATCATTGCGACCTTCGACCCAGCGGCTTCCATCCAGCTGATGGATGAGCTGCTCACACAACACGAGGCGACCCACGAACTCTATGCCGAGTCTCCCGACGAGAGGCTGGAGACGATCGAGGAGAGGTTTGCGACCCTCGCCGAGGCGGTCCGTACCGGGATGCCGGTCAGCGAGGACGTGAGCGAGGAGGTCACGTGGCGTCTCCTCAACTTCGATCTGGCAACCTCGGTGACCCAGTCACGGCAATGGCATGCCGAAGCTTTCAACCTCGAAGCCGCACGCATCAGCGAGGCGCGGTCCCTGCTTCGGCTCGCACTCCTGGCGGTCCTCCTCGTTGGTGGCCTCGTCGGGGCGGTCGTCATCGGCAGGCTGACTCGCATTCTTCGTAGCGCCGTCGAAAGCGAGGAGCGGGCAAGAGCAGAGCTGAGGGAACATCACCATCAGCTGCAACACGCGCTCGCCGCGGCCAGGACCGCAAGTGAGGCGAAGACCCGATTTGTTGCCAATACGAGCCACGAACTCCGGACCCCGCTCACCTCGATCATCGGCTTCACCGAGATCCTCGCTGAGTCGGGACTCCAAGCGGAGCAGCGCACCCATCTGGCGCACATCCAGAGCAGCGCCGACCACCTTCTCCAGCTCATCGATGACGTACTCGACATCTCCCGCATCGAGGCGGGTGAGGTCACGACGACCCGTGACGAGGTCAATGTCGTCGAGTTGCTGCAGCAGATAGTGAGGGATCTCGGTTCGATGACGGAGGGACGTCCTGTCGAGCTTGTCAGCGAGCTTCCGGCCGGCGCTGGCGTCCTCATCACCGATCGGGTCAAGCTGCGACAGATCGTCGTCAATCTGGTTGGCAACGCCCTCAAATTCACTGAGGAGGGAACCGTCACAGTGGCGTTGCATGTCGATGACAGAGGGACCCCGTTGCAGATCGACGTGATCGACACTGGGATCGGGATCGCTCCGGAGATGTTGGAGGCGGTGCGGGAACCGTTCCAGCAGGCGGACGACGCCAGGACGCGGCGCTTTGGGGGCGTCGGCCTGGGTATTCCAATCAGTCTCGGTCTTGCGGACCTGCTCGGCTTCGAGGTCGAGATCAGCAGCGAACAGGGGGCCGGGTCCACATTCTCGCTGCGTCTCCATCCTCTCCTCGACGAGCACCAGCGCGCCGCGAACGTCGAGTCGATGCGACCGGACGCTGTCGTGTCGACGACTCCGCTGGCGCCGGCAGGCACGAATCGGGTTGGAGAGGCCAGGGCCTGACGTTGCGGCCCGATCGGTAGCGGGCTCCACAGCGACACTGAGATATGCTGGCGGCATGATTTCCACCAGACGGTTTCTTCCTGTCATTCTCGTTCTGATCCTCGCCAGCGCAGCATGCGGTGACGACAGCGAGCCGGCGACCACGACCGCCGCAACGCCGACCACGGCGCCCTCCACGTTGCCGCCGGAGGAGCCGGCGTCGCCCGCGGGGGTTGATCGGAGTGAGGAGCTGCTGGGTCGGTGGGACATCACCAACTACACGCTGCCCGACGGCGGGGGGTTCACCAACGTGGTCGGTGATGATCCGGTGTTCATCGAGTTCAATGCCGACGGTACGGCCGACTACAACACAGGCTGCAACTCGGGTGACACTGAGTACGTGACTAGCGGTACGTACTACGTGCCGGAGTCCGCACTCGACGACATGCCCGCCGGGCAGTCGATCGGGCTTGGTCCGGTGTTCGCGCAGACCGAACGAGGCTGCGATGGCTTCCTCGGGGACCAGGACCGAGACCTACCGGATGCCATGGGCCAGGCGACTCGATTCGTTCTCGACGAGGATCGCCTCATCCTGCTCGACGAGTTCCTGCTGCTGGAGGCGGTCAGATCCGGCTAGGCACAAGTCGAGACGGTCGCGTATGAAGTCGAGCGTGCCGGCCATGGACTAATTGCGACCACTCCCGGAGACTCAGTGACACGATCACCGATGTCTAAAAGGAGTGGTGACGATGAACGTGGCAATCTTCGGAGCGACCGGAACGACGGGCCAATTCGTGCTCGAGGAGGCATTGGCCCGCGGCCACAGGGTGACGGCCCTCGTTCGCAACCCGGGCAAGCTCGACGGCCGGCACGACAACCTAACTGTCCTCACGGGCGACGTGCTCGACGCAGAAGCCGTCGAGAAGACGATCATCGGGCAGGACGCCGTGCTCTCAGTACTCGGGGCGGGGATGCGGCCGACCACGCTTCGCACCGACGGCAACCGCACCATCGTTGCAGCGATGCAGCGCCAGGGCGTTCGCCGCCTGGTGAGCATGTCGGTCTTCGGGCTCGGCGACAGCGCCAAGAAGCTTCCCCTCTATTGGAAGCTCCTCGTGAAGCCGCTTTTCCTACGCTTCGCCTATCGCGACCACGCCGGGCAGGAAGCTGTGGTTTCTTCGAGTGATCTCGACTGGACGCTCACCCGGCCCGTCAGCCTGCGTGATGTGGAGGCTACCGGCCACTACCAGCACGGTGCCGCCGCAACGATGGGCAAGATCACCCTTGAGATCGGGCTCACCGATTTCGCTCGGTTCACTCTCGATCAGCTCGAGAGCGACGATTACGTGCGGCAGAGCCCGGGCATTTCGTACTGATCCCCGGTCGGAGATGATCTGGCCCCCTGCGACCCAGGGGGCTGGACTCGTCTGGCCACTCGGTAGGCAAAGTTGGGGTAGAAGCTTGCCTATGCTCACGCAGCCGTGACGCTCCTGGCTGCCCTTCCCATCCTTCTCATCCTCGTCCTGATGCTGGCCTTCCGCCGCCCCGCATCCCAGGCCGGGCTGGCCGGCCTCGCCGTCTCACTGCTCCTTGCGTGGGGCCCTTTTCGCGAGACCCTCGCCGCAGACGTCGGAGGCGCTGCGGCAACAACAGGAGCTGTGGCTGAGGCGCTGTTCACGGCCGCGGCGATCCTGTGGATCATCGTTCCGGCGCTTGCCATTCACCAGATCCAAGTCGCGTCTGGAGCCATCGGCGTGCTCGAACGAGCATTGGGGCGAGTCACGGGTGATCCGAGGGTTCTCGCACTGCTCATTGCATGGTTCTTTGCGCTGTTCATGGAGGGTGCTGCCGGGTTCGGAACGTCGGCCGCCTTGGCCGCTCCGTTTCTCGTCGGGGCTGGATTCTCCCCAAGCCGGGCCGTCATCCTCGCCTTGGTGGGCCATGTCGCCGGAGTCTCCTTCGGAGCGATCGGCACCCCCATCGTGCCTCAGGTTGCGGCCACCGAATTCACGGCCCTCGAGATCTCGCAGGCAACGGCGCCGTACCACGCCCTGCTCGGAGTCGCGCTCGCAGTCTTGGTCGTAGTGCTGACGAGCCGCGGCTCCGCACCAGGGGATAGGAGCAGATCGGCTGTCCCGGCAGCGCTTGCGGCGGCAACCTTGTTCCTGGTCCCGTACTTGGGCATCGCCTGGGTAATCGGTCCGGAGCTTCCGACACTGGGTGGCGCCCTGCTGGGCGGCCTGGGGTTCGTGTGGCTTGTGCGACGCCGCGGCCCCGCCGGCGATCCCCCCTCGCTGCCGCAGGAGCGCAGTGCGTTGTGGGCGGCATCACCGTATCTGAGTGTTGTCGGCTTGGTCCTGGTGACTCGACTGACCCCTGGTTTGTCCAGTGCACTCCAAGAGGTGGAGATCACCTGGGAGCTCGCCGGCGGCTTCACGGGCTCTTTTGCCCCGCTCTATCACCCGGGGACCTTGCTCGTGGGTGGGCTCGTGATCGGTTCGGTGATTCAGCAGGGCTCATGGCGGGCCGCAGGCTCGGCGCTTCGCCAGGCTGCCGGTCAGGTTGGCCCCGTTGTGGTCGCCCTCGTAGCCATGCTCGGGTTGTCTCGGGTGATGGTCGCCGCCGGGATGATCGACGCCCTTGCTCAGGCTGCTTCCGACGCGGCCGGGGGTTCATGGCCGGTCTTTGCGCCGCTCGTGGGAGCCCTTGGGACCTTTATCACCGGATCGGCGACAGCATCGAACATCCTGTTCACTGACTTCCAGGTAGCTACGGCCCAGGCCTTGGGAGAGCCGGTTTTGCCGTTGATCGGGTCACAGGGCTTCGGAGCGGCAGCCGGGAACATGATTGCTCCGCACAACGTGATCGCAGCTGCGGCGGTGGTTGGGGCCACGGGTGACGAGGGCACCATGCTGCGAACGACACTCTGGGTCGCTCTCGCCTATGTGATCGCCGGCGGTGTGCTTGCGTCCCTGTTCGTCTCGCTGGCGGGATGAGCGAGAGCCTGCGCAGCTAGCCTCGACCGTATGTCCGCAGAACCGATCAGTGTTGCCCGTGGCGAGTGGGCCGCCGTTGTGGAGGTCTTCCGCAGCTTCTTCGACCCGCTCGGATCAGTCTCCGTTGGTGGCGACGAGGTGGAGTTCGCCGCGGCGGGGACCGGGCTGGCAATCCGCCGGGATGGGACTTCCAAGTCGTTCATGCCGTTGCACGACCTCGAGGCTGCATGGGAGACCATCGTCTTCGACCACGCCGCAGGTGAGGTGACGCTACGAGGCGCCGGCACGGCGTACACCTACCGGGTGCCGCCCCGCCTGTATCGGTGATTCAGCGGGAGACGTCCCTTTGCCACACTGATACGTGGCTGGTGCTGTCATCGGTGAACGGCTCCTCCTGCCAGCCGGCCCAGCGACCGACGAGCCTCATGCCTGCCACCTTCGCCATCAGATCGAGTTCCTCCGGAAACACATAGCGGAACGGAACCGACATCCTGACCAGTTCTCCGTCCCGCACTGCGAAGTGATGAGACGTGAAGTCCTGGGTTGCGAAGTGGTATTCGTCGATCCCCCAGCGGTCCTCGCTCAGATGGAATGTGTGCAGGTTCTGTCCGGGCGGCAGCAGCCGGAGCTTGGGGACGCCGACTTCTATGACGAAGTAGCCGCCCGGTTCCAGGTGACTCGCCGCATTCCGGAAGCAGGCCAGCTGTTCGTCCTGGGTCGTGAGGTTGTTGATCGTGTTGAACACGAGGAAGACCAGGCCGTAGAACTGATCAATCCGCGTCGTGGCGAAGTCGCCCTGGACGGCGTGAATCGAACTCGTCTTGGCCGCCAACTGGGCAAGCATTGCGTCGGAGAGGTCGATCCCGTCGACCGGGACCCCGCGCTCGTGGAGTGGCACGGCAATCCGGCCTGTGCCGATGCCGAACTCCAGCGCACGGCTGTCACCGGCGAGCCGTGCCAGGAACTCGACCACCGGGCCGACGGCCTCCGGGGTCGACACCGCGGCGGCACCTTCGTCATAGCGCTCGGCAATTCCCTCTCCGAAGTAGTCCTTCTTCACAACGTCCTCCCTCACTGCGTGGCCGGTGCTCAGCGGACCGTGCCGTCCATCATGCTGCCGCCGGGTCTGGTGAAGTTGCTGCCCTGGCTGGAGTAAGTGGCGGGCAGGTGGAGGAACTTGGAGTAGGTGCGAATCGTCCACGAGACGGGACCGCGAAAGAAGTAGGCCTCGGGCTCGGCGACAAGATCGATGTCCTTCTTGTACTTCTCGGCAGTTCCTTTGGATAAATGGAACTTCAGCTCATTCGTGTCCTCGAAGGTCTCGTGGATGATGAGCGCGTCCTCTCCGGCAACTTCGTAGACCTCAAACCTGAGGAGACCGTCCTCGATCGTGTAGGCGTCGGTGCCCACTCGTTGCCACCAGTACTTGAGATCGTCGAAGTTCGTATCGGCCCCGGGATGGGACGACCACTTGGCAGTCACCATGATCGCCTTCTCTGGATCCGGCCTCCGGTAGTCCTGCTTGACGTATCCGAAGAGCAGTTCACCGAACGCAGCGGGCACCCGCTTGGCCTCTACTGCCTCCCGCACCTCAGTGGGGATCTCGCTTCCACGGACCATGTGCAGCTCCGGCTGGGCGACGGCGGTCAGAGCCTTCATGTGCTCGGTGGCGGTTGTGGAGAAATAATGGATGAGGGCAGCCGGGTCGCGGAAGGTGTGGTGGACGAGGACCGCATCTTCCCCGACTGCGTGATTGATCTCCGTGAACAGAACACCTTCGTCGGCCCTCGCTCCGGCGTGAATGTCCTCCCACTCCTGCAGCATTTCCTTCGACTCGGCCGATTTGCGGAACAGTCCGCCGGGCTTGGTCGGCACCCACTTGCCCGTAATGCTGATCTCGCCCCCTATGCGCAGCGGTGTGGCGAGGTGCGCCGGTAGCGGCTCGGCTGGATGTGTCACGTTGCTCCCTCCCAAGGGTGTGGGGGTGGACTATGCCACGGGCCTCGGCTTCCTACAACGGGTTGTACGCTGCAGCGATGGTGGATGTGACGGTGCGTCCGGCTCGGCCGGAACGAGAGGACGGAGAGGCATTTGCCCGTTTCTTCGACACTGCGGGCGACGGCTTGGTGCGGTGGATGCTTGGGAGGAATTTCGTTGCCATTGTCGCCAAGGCCTTCATGGAGCCCGGCCACGACATGTCCCACGAACACGTCTGGTTTGCCGAATCCGATGGGGTCGTTCTGGGCATGGTGAGCGGCTACTCCGCCGCCGCGCACCGGCAAGCTAGGTCCGGGCCTCTCTTCCGTGCAGCCGGGATCCGTGCCGTGCGGCTGGTCGCAGTGTGGCTTGTCGCGAGAAGGCTCTTTGACTTCATGGATCGAGTTCCGGACGGGGACTGGTATCTCCAAGCCGTCGCCGTCGATCCGGCTTGTCGCAATACAGGTATCGGATCGCTTCTTCTCGACCATGCCGAACGCGCCGCGGCTCGTACCCAATCTCGCCGGCTGGCCCTGGACGTCTCGGTCGACAACGACCGTGCCATACGTCTGTATGAGCGCCGCGGACTCGAGATCGTCGGCACATCGCCATCGATCCCGTTCGAGAGCAGCAGTGCGGTCCACCGTATGACGAAGGTCCTCTAACTCCCCCCGGCACGCAAACCACTCCAGCAGACCCGGGCCCAAACTGCAGTGCGGCCATGTACGTTTGGAGAGGTTACATCCAGATCCTGCATCCCTCGAGGAGGGCACCATGTGCAGAAAGGAATTCTGGGCCGCACTTCTGACCTTGTCGCTACTCGCCACCGCTTGTGGCGGCGACGACGACTCAACGACCACAGCAGATCCTGCCACAACCACGGCAGGTCCCGTCGATAGCGCCGCTTCACACGAATGCATCATTTCCGAGAAGTACTTGAGGGCGAGGTTGGACATCGAAACCTTCTGGCCTGCGGAGTTCATGGAGGAACTCGACGTCTTCTGGGACCTGGAGCTTCCCGACGTGTTCAAGGCCCCTCCCGACATCCCGCGCGGATCGGTGTTCATTCCAACGATCGATGCGCCGGGCAATCTCAGTGCACTTCTTGCACCCGACGGCACCGTCTTGATAGACGGTCCGGAGCCGGGCGACTTCCAGTCGGGTGGGATTGACCTCTTGGGCTCGTTGGTGACTGAGGATGGAAGGGTTCTGTTGCCCGAGGAGTCTCAAGGACCCGACGGTTGGCTACTGCCGGAAGGCGGGATCTGGTCGTCGGACGGTGAAACGGTCGTTGTCGATCTGCCGGGCGCGGAGCCCTCGATCTTCTACTCCGCCACAGAGGAAATAGCGAGCCGGGGGTTTGCCAGTAGCGATGTGGTCGAAATCGCCCTACCTGGGGGAGCGGCGCTCCTGAGCCCGGGCCTGGCTGCCGCGCGGTTTGCACTGTTTCCGGATGCAGCCTCAGTACCCACCGGCACCTGGTACGTGGACATCGGCAGTAGCGGCGCCGACTCCACCAAGGAGCTTGCCGCCTTGGTGAAATCATTACCTGAGACGATTGCTGAGACTCTCGATGAGAGGCTTCTCGAGACCCTGTCCGCGCAGGTGCCGGAAGTGGCCAGTGCAGCGGGCGTGGGCCCGTCTGAGGATGACCTCGTTCGTGCCCGAGAGTTGTTCCCAGTAGATGTTGAAGTCGAGCCTATCTATGCCATGTCGTTTGAGGGTCATTGGTCGCTCGAGCCGGGAGCGGAGCCCTTCCAATCTGGCGCGAACCTCGACTCTCCCGAAGCGTTGACCACGGTTCCGTCATTTGATGGTCAGGCGCTTGTTGCGATCGTGGATTCCGGGTTTCCCGTCGAGAAGTGGGTCGGTCTTGGCGAGGTTCCGCTCGATGGCTCAGACACCGCGGATCCGACAGGTAGTAACTCGCACGGGCTGTTCGTTGCGTCGCTGATTCGGCAGCTTGCTCCCAGCGCCATCATCGTGGGAGCCAGAGCCGACGTACTGGATCGAGCGTTCGTCGAAGTGGGTGAAACCTCGCTAGACCCGCTGACCGGACGTGAAGCTGCGGTCCTCACCGATGAAGAGGCAGTGCGGAAGGCCCTCGAGCGGCTCAGGTCCGCAGTACTGGATCCCGGGCTTGATTACTCGCCGAGCGCCATGATCCTGAACCTCTCGCTTGGGACCTACGCCTGTGGAACCGCAACCGATATCCCGCCCCCGACACTCATCAAGAGAGCGTTGGAGGAGTTCGAGAACGCTGCCACCAGCGCTGGAGTCAACCTCAGGATCTTTGCTGCGGCGGGCAATGAGGCTCTCGAGTACGGAGATCACGACGGGGATGAGTTCTACCCGGCAGCCTTCGAGGTTGCACACGGTGTCGCCGCCCAGGACGTTGATGGTCGAGTAGTGACGTGGGACGAGGAAGGAGAACGCACCTTCCCCGATCCCAGCATCGAGCAGCCCCAGCACATTGATTTTGAGGCTTTGGGTGTTGACGTCGTCGGCGCAGGGTATGACACGATGGGCTACTGGAGCGGGTCATCGTTTGCCACGGCCGTGATGTCGGGGTTGGCGGCATCTGGGCAGCAGGATGACACCGAACAGCAGAAGTGCCCCGACGAACTCGGCTACGGATTGCCGAAGACCGAGCAAGACGGGGCACTCACGACCGACGGCGATGGCTTGATCGAGTACGACACGTCACAGAAGTGCCGGCCAGAGAGCGGCGGCTAAGGACCTAGGCCCGGCCACGGAGAGCGCGGCTCCAACTTGGTATCGTCGCAGCCGTGACCCGCCGGATCTTCCTTGACACAGAATGGACCGCCCCACCGTGGTCGGAGCGGTCCGAGCTGATGTGGATCGGTCTCGCCGACGAGGAGGGCCGGTCCTGGTACGCCATATCCGCCGACGTCGAGATAGACCCAGCCACCAACGACTTCATATCGGGCGTTTTCGGACTGATCACACCCACGGAGCCCCGCCTTTCCAGAGACCAGATAGCGGATGCGGTCGTCGACTTCTGCGGCGAGGTGGACGAGTTCTGGGCCTGGATACCAACGTTGCAAAGCGTGACTGACTTCTTCGACCTGGCCGACGAAGAGGCGGCCGAGCTCTACGCGGAGTACTGGGATTGGGACTTGCAGCTGGTCCGGTCTCTAGTGCGGCCGTGGCCGCAAGGCTGGCCGGATCGGCTCCGTGACCTGAACGCAGCGGCAGCTGCGGCTGGGGTCGAAGTCCCGCCCCGAGCCAAGAACCACCTTCATCCCAGGATCCACGCAGAGTGGAATCGGAGTCTGTTCGAGCTCATTCGCCCGAACCTCGAGGGTTAGGTGTCGAACACAAGAAGAAGCCCCCTGCGATGCAGGGGGCTTCGATCGTGGTTGCCGGATTGTCAGCTGGCCTCTTCGACGAAGGCCTCTTCGGCCTCGATAGCAGGCTGATAGCCGCGCAGTGCGCTGAGCTTCTGTGCGATCACCGCCAGCAGAATGCCGTAGACGGCCTTCGAAGCGATGTCGGCGAAGCTGTAGATCAGGTTCCTGGCAACGACACCCTCAACCGTTGCGCTGATCTGAGGCATCAGATAAGCGAGCGGGTAGATGGTCCACGACACGAGGAACAGGATCCACACATAGTTGAACAGCTTCTTGATGGCCTCGTTGGGTGCAGATGCCTTGGCATCGCGCAGGGTCAGGTAGGCGACGTAGAGCAGCCAGAAGTAGAACACAGTGCTGACTGCGCCCCAGCCCCAGAAGGCGGCTCCGCCCTCGATCTCGTCGAACTGGCCGATGTAGCCGGTCCAGATCATGCCGAGACCAGCGATCACGAAGGCAGCCCAGCGCTTGCGGAAGGCCGCTCCGGTGATCCCAGCGACAATGAGCAGCTGCGTCAGCAGCACCGGAACGTCGATGCTCCAGTTCATGTAGCGGAATCCGTTGGAGAACAGCTCTCCGGTCGACTCATAGAGCGAGCCGTTCCAGGCGAATGCTCCGTTCCATCGCAGAGCGAGCAGTCCGAGCTCGATGAACGCTGACACCATGACCACGCCGGTCAGGTAAGAGGTCAATCGATACCTGGGGGCGATGCTGCCTGCCGTAGCCAGCGAGTACACGAGTACTGCGGCAAAGACGGCAGCCGTCAGGGTGAACACCCCGAGGACGATCTCGAACTGAGTCGCGGTGAATGCAAACTCGTTCTCGAATGACATGGTTGTTTCCTTTCAGATACGACGCATATGCGCCGGTTGCGTGCGGGAGCTAGAGAAGGGAGGCTCCCAACGGGAACCTCGCAGCTGAGAGCGGTGAAGCCGGGTTGCCTGGTGTGCGGGTGTCAGGCTCCGGTCGGAAAGCCGTCAGGGATTTCCGTGGAGAGGAGAGACACGTGCCAGCGGGATTCTTTCCAGCCGGAATCGGTGCGCTTCCAAATGACTGTGGCCACACAGTCGAAGAGAGCAGACATGCCCGCCATGGTGAGGCTCTGGCGGAACTCGACCACGCTGTATCCCATGTCCGGAGACGCGAGTGCCTGATAGTCGAGGATTTCGCTGTCGGTGTCGGCACCAACGGCGTCGAGCTCGGAGAACAGACGTCGGAACCAGTTCTCCCACTCGGTGCGAGTGCGCACCATCACGCTGCCCCCGCTCTGGTCGAGATCAACGATGCCAAAGTCGTCATCGCACAGTTCGGCCAGGGAGTCGAAATCGTGGTCGCGCACCGACCGCAGAAGCTCTACGGTCTCCGCAAAGAAGGGTTTCTCAGCCCAGTCGGACTGGTGGGCCGTGTCGAGCCAGCTTGCAGCTGCGATTGCCATGATGGGTGTCTCCGGGTGGGGGAAGAATTCACCTGTATTTCGGAGACGATTCGGGTTTGGATTGCTCGAGCTACCCCTTTTTGGTGGCCTTCGGGGGGAGGGTGCCGATCCACTCCCAGGACCGATCGAACCACGCTGCGAGGGTGGGCGTATCGTTCAGCAGATCCGCAGGTATCGATGAGTAACCGCGCATCGTTGCCCCATACTGTTGAACGTCGCCGCTCGGATATGTCGACCTGAATTCCTCGGTTAGTTCGTCGGACAGCCGCAAGGCCATTGCCCCGGTCTGGTCGAGGAAGCTGAACATGTGTCCGTTGCGCGACGTGTACGGGTTCTTCGCCCCCTTGACCTCCGCACCGCTCCGGCTCTCAGTCACCACCGACCGATACGCATCCAGAGCCGCAGACGGTCCCTCGTACTTCGATCCACCGGGCACCCGTTACCTCCTGCCAAGCCTCTCCCGAACCTACAGGACGGCCGGGCGATGCGTGTCGAGCACGCTGGTTGCCACGGCCGCCGCAGCGTGGACCTGCTCGGGGGGCGCTTCGGCCCGAATGCAGGCAGCGACCCCGATGAGCGCCGTGGTGAAGAAGCCGGCGAGTTGGTCCAGGTCGGCCGACTCCGAGATCTCGCCCGACCGCACACCGTTCTCGAGTGCGTTGCGGAAGGCGCGCTGGATGCGGTCGAGATAGGCCGCCACGTAGCGCCCGCTTGCCGGATCGAGCGCGCCTCGCTCCACCGCGGTGTTGCACATCAGGCACCCGCGCCCGAAGAACCATCCCTCGCTTGCGGACGCATAGCCGGCGAAGGCCTTGCGGATGGTGTCGGGGCCGGCGTCGGCGGCCTCGATCGGAGCCAGCACACCGGAGAGATGTTTGCTGTTGTAGCGTTCCAGAGCGGCCTCGAAAAGCCCTTGCTTCGAGCCGAATTCGGCGTACATGCTCTTGCGGTTGACGCCCAGCTCCGCAACGAGTTCTGCGGTGCTGGTGCCGTTGAATCCCTGGCGACGGAACAACTCCACCGCCCGGTCCAGCAGCTCTGTTCGTTCGTACTGCTTCGTTCTACCCATGATTCTCTTGACACATGGTAATCGATCAGTTACTTTAAGTAAAGCAACCAATCGGTTACTTATTCGGAGAGGTGTTGCAGGACACCCGGAAAGTGGAGTGGAGACAATGGACAGCAATCACATCACCGTTGTGTACAAGTGGACCGCACAGCCCGGCAAGCTGGACGAACTGGCGTCGATCTATTCCAAGGTGACGGACGCAATGGAGCAGAACGAACCCGGCGCCGAAGCCGTTCACGTCTATGTGTCGGAGGAGGAGAACTCCCTGTACGTCCGTGACGAGTTCGAGGACGCCGCCGCTATGGGCTTCCATCTCGGCACCACGGCTCGTGCCCACTTCCCGGAGCTGCTTGCCATCGCAACCCCCGGCTCTTTCTACTTCCTCGGCGACGTTCCTGCCGAGATGAAGGCGGCCGCCGCCCAGATGGGCCTCGCCGCCGAGTACGGCACTCACACATCCGGTTTCGATCGCTGATCGACGCCGGAGGCTGGACACCAGGACCCCCGTCTTGCGGGGGTCCTCTCGCGTTCCCCTAGCCCGTCCAGCGGTCTTCTCTGCAGCGGCTGAAAGACCGGCCCGTGACCGGGCAAAACCATCCGTAAGCTGATCCTATGGACAAGCGGTTCGTGGTCGAGACGGGACCATCGGCAGCGGTGAAGACCTGGCAGGCAGGAGGCCTTGCTGCGAAGGTTGTGCAAGCCCACCAGGAGCTTGCCGACTGTCGGGCTTGTCCCCGCGACTGTGCCGTTGATCGGCTTGCGGATGAACTGGGTACTTGTCATGTCGGGCGCTGGGCGCAGGTGACTGCGGCTTTTGCCCATTTTGGGGAAGAGGATTGCTTGCGCGGTCGACGCGGCTCCGGCACGATCTTCTTCGGCTCCTGCAACCTGCGCTGTGTCTTCTGCCAGAACTGGGACATATCCCAGTCGACCGCCGGGCGGATCCACACCGACCGCGAACTGGCGAGCTTGATGCTCGACCTACAGGCCGCCGGGTGCCACAACATCAATCTGGTCACCCCCGAGCACGTTGTGCCGCAGGTGGTCGAAGCGCTGGCGGTCGCAGTGCCGGCAGGCCTGCAACGCCCGGTCGTCTACAACACGAGCGCATACGATGCCGTTTCCTCGCTGCAGCTCATGGACGGTCTCGTCGATATCTACATGCCCGACTTCAAGTTCTGGGAGCCGGAGACCGCGCGTCATCTCGCCAAAGCCAAGGACTACCCGGACGTAGCTCGGGCGGCCATTGCCGAGATGCACCGCCAGGTTGGAGATCTCGTCGTCGATGACGATGGCGTCGCTGTTCGCGGTCTGCTGGTTCGGCACCTCGTGATGCCCGGACAGACGGCAGAAGCAACGTCGATCTTCAACTGGCTGGCCGCGGAGGTGTCGCCAGACACCTACGTGAACATCATGGCGCAGTACCGTCCGGAGTACAGAGTGCCGGGCGAGTCACGGTACGCGTCGATCGATCGCAGACCGCGTCCGCAGGAGATAGCCGCTGCATATCGGGCGGCGAGCGATGCCGGGTTGTGGCGGTTCGACGAGCGTCAGGCGCATGCGATGTGAGGATGTCCTTGATTCATTCCCGGCGAAGCTGCGGATCGGCGTAACCCGATGGGCCCGGCACTGCCGTCGGGCAACTGGTAGAGACCGGCATACAATCGCCGCATCGTCGATCAAGTTGGGGACATGAGCGATTCGAACGGCTGGCCAAAACTGCCCACCGATGAGTGGGCCGACACCATCGAGACTTTTCATCTCTGGTCGCAGGTGGTTGGCAAGGTGAGAATGGTGCAGACCCCGTGGCTCAACCACTCGTGGAGCGTTCCGCTGTACGTCGGCGCCCGTGGCCTCGAGACCTCTTTCATCCCCTATGGCTCTGCCGGTTTCGAGTTCACCTTCGACCTCCACCAAGGCCAGCTCGTCCTTGCCACGACCACCGGCGAGCAGCGGGCGGTTCCGCTGCGCGACACGGTTGCGGGCTTCTACTCACAGGTGATGGAAGCGCTGTCGGCAGTGGGCATGCCCGTCTCGGTCAACAGGCTGCCCAGCGAGATAGCGGACCCCGTTCCCTTTGATGAGGACACCCGTGATCTGGCCTTCGACCTCGAGCAGGCACGTCTGCTGTGGTTGGCCCTCGTGCAAGCGAGTCGGGTCATGGGTCGATTCCGCGCCGGCTTCCGCGGGAAGTCGAGCCCTGTGCACTTCTTCTGGGGCAGCTTCGATCTTGCCGTCACCAGGTTCTCGGGCCGGACTGCGCCCGCCCACCCGGGTGGGATCCCCAACTTCCCGCTCGATGTTGCCCAGGAGGCCTACTCCCACGAGGTGACGAGTGTCGGGTTCTGGCCGGGCAATCGGGAAGCGCCGGACCCGATCTTCTACTCGTACGCATATCCGAGCCCCGATGGCTTCCCGCAGGCGGACGTCGAGCCGGCAGAAGCCTTCTGGCTCGATGACCTCGGCGAGTTCGTTCTGCCCTACGCAGCCGTCGCGACGGCGGACGATGCCGATGCGCGACTGCTCTCCTTCTTCGAGACCACTCATTCCGCCGCGGCCGATCTCGCCCAGTGGGACCGCCTGGCGCTCGAGTGTGCGGATCCCCACGGGCCGGACTGGTGGCACAACCGACCTCACGGGTGACCGAGCCGGGTCATCCCTGTTCATAGATCCCTTTCGAGCTCGCCTTCCTCGACGAGGACCCAGAACTCCTCGAAAGCGGCAACCGACCGCTCGTCCTCCCAATCGATCTCGACCTCGACGAACCACTCCTCGTCGATCAACTCGTACTCGACGCCCTCCGCCTCCAGGTATTCGGCAAGTGCGTAAGCCTCGGCGCGCCAATCCGCCAACTCATCTTCATTCGGGCCCAAGGACGACCACAGCGGAGATGTGGCCACCACGACTGCCACCAGCGATGCAGCGGCCGTGGCCGGGAGATGACCAGCCAGTCTCTGCCGGGATGCGGGCTGCTCCGCCAGCCAGCCGCGGACGCCTGCCCGCAGCTTGACGGCGGCGAAGATTATGGCGACATACCCGGTGACGATCAGGGTCGCGCTCGCGGTGCTCACGTCGTCGCTGATCCCCGGCACATTGAAGATCACGACCATTGCCGCTAGGTGGGCCGTGTAGGTGAACAGGGACGCCTTGCCGAGCGGCAGGAGCAGCCAGCCGGTGATCCGTTCGATCGGCACCCAGAGCCGATCGGCCAGCAGCCAAAAGGCACGCAGGTAGAGGCAAACGATCGACAACTGGAACAGGGGCATCGCCCCCTCGCGTAGCCCGATAGTGTCGGCCAGGTGAGAGCCCAACCAGGGCCATGCCGAGTAGTCGGTCGCATAGAGCCAGAGCAGAGCTATTGCAGCCGCGGCCACTGCGCCGTCGAAGGTGCGGCGCAACGCAGGTGGTGACCTGCGAGTCCACCATTCCCCAAACGGCCGCCGGTAGAACCCGATCAGCAGGCCGACGAAGAAGACGGGGCTGTTGCTCGCCAGGTTGCGGAAGGCGGCCACCGGCAGCTCCGTCGCCTCCGGGTACAGCTGGCTCATCGCATAGACGAGCAGCAGCGCTCCGGCCACGATCCAACCGCGGCCGCGATGCAACAGCCAGAGGGCAAGTGCTGCCACGGCGAGATACACGACATAGGCCACCAGGACGTCCGAGCCGTGAAACGACCACCGGAGGGTCAGTACGTTGGCGAGAAACTCACCGGCACTCGTTCCGGCGAAACCGGCCGCATCACCCCATACCTCGAGGTCGGTGCCGACTGCCAGCGCGGCAAACCCGGCGGCGATGCCGATCGTCGTGAGATAGACGACCCAGGTGCGCCGGAGCAGGCGTTCCACACTGTTGCCGACAGTGTCCCGTGCGGCGATGAACCCGAGAGTCATCCCGGAAATGAAGAAGAAGCCCTCCGCAGCGTTGATGAGGAAGACCGAGCGGCCGGTCACCGTGTGATAGGCGGAGTTGTGGAAGCCGACGTGATTGATCGCCATGGCGAAGAGGGCAAACCCTCGCAGCAGGTCGAGGCGAACATCGCGTGCGGAAGGGTCGTCGTATCTCAGCTGCATCCGCAGAATGTATCGGCATCGTATGAATCTCATGTGAAGGGGTTTGGGGAGAGGCAACCGGCTAGCCCGAGCCGATTCACACGAACTTTCAGGTGCCGCCCTTAGCGTCTCCGACGAACTCGACAAGGAATGGACAGGACAATGGCAGAGCAAGCTCGGCGACGCAGGCTCCTCATCGCTGGATCGGTGGCAGGAGTGATCGCATTGATCGGTGTGGGTGCACTGATCTGGTTCCTGACCCGGTCGGCTCCCGAAGCCGTTTCTCTGGAGTCGGCGGTGGAGGACGTTGCGGCCGCAGCTGTTGAGGCCCCATCGTCGTCGGCAGCAGAGGGGATAGAAGGCGACTGGATCGTCGACACCTCGGTTGGGGTGTTCAGCTTCGAGGATGCCACGTCCTCGTTCGTCGGCTTCCGCATCAAGGAGGAGCTGGCCACGATCGGGGCGACCGAGGCAGTCGGCCGCACCCCGACTATCGACGGCCGGCTCACGATCGAGGGAACCGAGGTGACGGACGTCACCGTCGTCGCAGACATGACCGATATCGTCACCGAAACCTCGCGACGCGACAGCCGGGTGCAATCGGCTCTGTCGACAAGTGAGTTTCCCAACGCAACATTCGCTCTGACCGAGTCATTCGACATTGGTCGGGAGTTGACCGACGGTGACCAGTTTTCAGTGACGGCGGTTGGCGACCTCACGATCACCGATGTGACCAGGCAGATCGAGATACCCCTCGAGGCACAGGTGGTCGGAGATGTCGTCGTAGTCGTCGGCTCGGTTGAGATCGTGTTCGCCGATTGGAACGTCGAGGTTCCCTCTGCGGCAGTCGTGCTGTCGGTCGAGGATCGTGGTCCACTCGAGCTCCAGCTGTTCTTCACCCGCTCTTGATCGGCGCCGCTAGGCGGCACCTACCGCCTGGGCGACGGCGATGATCAACGCGGTTGCGATGACCACGGCGGCAACTGCTGCCGCGACGGTTCTCGTATACATGCGTGTCCCCTGGTCGCTGTGACAGTGAGACGTCGCGGCGCTCGGGATTAGTTCCCCGCTAGCGAAGCACGGCATCTTCAGCGGCGTAGTCGAAGGCATCCTCCCCGAGCCTGGAGTCGGGGTTGGTGCGCTCCCATGCGATAGTGCGCTCGAGAGCCTCCCCGGAGTTCACCCGCTCGGTGTAGCCGAGTTCGTCTCGGATCCGCCGGGTGTTGGCTTCGAGAGACTGCGTGAAGTTGCCGTCCGGTCGTAGATGACTCGGCAGGTCGGCGCGGGGAACCGTTCGGACCTCCCCGTCCCATCCGACCGCACTTGCGATGGCTGCGATCCATTGCAGTTCCGTGTGCGCCTGCGGCTCCCCCAGGTTGTAGATGCGACCCGCAGCTGTGTCCTCGGTGGCGGCCACGGCGATGGCGTCCGCGATGTTCTCCGCATAGCCCCGGGTCCATTGCCATTGCGCCATCTCCGCGGCAAGCAGTAGCACCGGGCGCTCGTCGAGCATCCGCTTGAGGTAGGGCCACAGCCGATGCTGGGCATCATGCGGCCCGTATACCGCGGGCAGACGAAGAATGGTTGCGGGCAGGTGGGCGTCGGCGAGATAGGTCCGCTCGGCGGGAATCTTGTCGTAGTCGTGGAGCGGGTGGTCGACGGCAAACCGGTTCCGATAGGGATAGAGGCGGTCGCGCAGGGGCGCCGTTTCGTCGACAGGGCTCGTCTCGACTGCGCCCGACCCAAAGCTGAAGACGCCGTAGGACGCGTAGACGTCCTGGCTGGAAATGGCGACTATGCGGTCCGCCGCGCCGCCGGCAACGTCCACGACCGCTTGCGCGTCCCGCTCGTTCATGGGGACCATGTCCACGACGGTGTCGGGGGCGAACGCCCGAATTGCAGCGGAGTGATCACGAAGGTCTGCCCGCTCGCCGTGGATGTGACGCACCACATCCGGAAGGCCGGAAGGTTCGGTTACGCCACGATGGAACACAGCTACTTCGTGGCCGAGTGCAACGAGGCGGTCGACCGTGTGGCGGCCGATGAACCGCGTGCCGCCGACAATGAGTACCTTCACCGGACCTCCCGAGCCTCTCCAGTCAGGAGACTACGGCCACCGTCCCCCTACCCGGCGAGCAGTGCGGCGACGGTCTGCTCGAGATCGTCGTAAGCGCCCTCTCCGATGTGGTCGAACCGGATCAGTCCGTTCTGGTCGAGCACGTAGGTACGAGGCCAGTAGGCGGGGCTGCCCTGCCACGACCGGAAGTTCCGTCGCTCGGTGTCGAGCGCGATCGGCCAGGTGACGCCGAGCTCCTCCGCGGCGGCGAGGATGGCTGCGGGGTCCTCCTCGTACGCAAACTCGGGGGCGTGGACGCCGACGATCTCCAGTCCGCGGTCGTGATGCTCGGCGTAGATGTCCTGGAGGTGGGGGATGGTGTTCTTGCAGTTGTAGCAGCCAAACGTCCAGAACTGGACGATGACGACCTGGCCGCGCAGGTCCTCGAGACTGGTCACGTCGGTCTGCAACCAGCCGTCGAGATCGGTCAACGCCAGCGCGTTCCCCAGCATCGGCGGGACCGTGGTGGGAGGAGCAGTGCTGGTGGTTGTCGCAGGCGCCGCGGTCGTTGCAGCCGGGGCCGCCGTCTCGGTTTGCGACGATCGCACGGCAACGGCGACGGCAACGGCAACGGCGATGACGACAAATGCACCTGCAACCACGAATCTCATGACAAGACCATGCCAGATCGCATGGCAACCAGTGACGGATCAGCCCTTACAAATCGCTGAACAAGCTACGAGCCCAATGCCCGGCCCAGCACGTCGAGACGGTCGGGAACGGGCCGGTAGTACACCCAGCGTCCCCGCTTCTCGCTCTCCACGAGCCCGGCCTCACGCAAGACTTTGAGGTGGTGGCTGACCGTCGGCTGGGAAACTCCCAGCGGCTCGACCAGATCACAGGCGGCGCAGGCCTCACCCGCCGCTGCGATCAAGCTGAGCAGACGGAGCCGGGTCGGATCGGAGAGAACACCAAACCACTCGGCGAGTTGTGTCGCGTCCGCCGCCCCGAGCGGTTCCTCGGTCAGAGGGGCGCAGCAATCGGTGACAGTTTGCATGGAGTGATTGTTCCACATAACTGCCGCTCAGATCACGAGTTCGGCGAGGAGGCCGATTGCCCGGCGTCGTCAACTCAATCTCGGGAGTCGTACTCGAAGCTCGGGAACGGCCAGGTGCGAATCCAGCCGGTCAGCGTTTCCCACACGAGGCGATCCATTTGGGCACGGTCTGCGGTCACCCACGACGACACGTTGGCGTGATAGTTCGGATCCGGCGACGGATAGATGTAGACACAACCGATCACATCGTCGCCATCCAGAATCGAGTAGGTGAATCCACGTCTCTCCGCAAAGTGGCGAGCGTGGGCGACGAGATCTGAGAGGTTGTCCTCGAGACTCATCGGATACGGCCAGTCGTCATCGGGGTCCGGGAAACCAGGGGTCGAGCGAATGTGATCGATGCTCGACATCCAGGCGGCATAGTCCCGCTCGTTGTGTTCGGGCCCCAAGGGCTCGAGACGGAACCCGGGGCCGGCAAACTCTCTGGGCACGATGAAGTCGTCGGGTACGAAGCTCATAGCGCTGATGATATTCGTTGTGCTCTAGGCGTTCCCGGGATCGAGATTGCGCAGGAAGGTCAACACTGCGGCCACCCGGCGATGGGTCTCGGATTCGCCCGGAGCCAGCCCGAGCTTCGCAAAGATCGAGTTGATGTGCTTCTCCACTGCGGAGCCGGAGATGAAGAGCGTTTCGCTGATAGCTGCATTCGAGCGTCCTTCGGCCATCACGGCGAGAACCTCGCGCTCCCGGTCGGTCAGTGTGTCGAGGAGCCGATCAGCGGCCTGGCGCTGCCGATTCAGCAAGCCCTCCACAACCAGGGGGTCGACCACGGATCCGCCCGCGGTGACCTCGTGGAGGGCGCGAAGGAGCTCGGCCAGATCGCCGACTCGATCCTTGAGCAGATATGCCAGCCCGGACGTGCCGTCCTTGAACAGTTCGAATGCGTACAGCGAATTGGCATGCTGCGACAGAACAACGACGCCTATTGACGGATGCTTCGCCCGGATGTCGTGCGCAGCCTCGATGCCTTCCATCTGATGTGAAGGTGGCATGCGTATGTCGACGAGTACTGCGTCGGGCAGCATGCGATCCACCGCATCACACAACTGCGTCCCGTCGGCGACCGTCGTCATGACTTCGACCTCGCCCGAGGCCTCGAGCAACTGTCTCGTCCCTTCGCGAACCAGATAGTGGTCGTCGGCGATGATCACACGAATCATGGCCCGCTCGCGATCGGGATGCGACCCTGCAGCACAGTGCCGGACCCATCCTCCGCAGCCACCGACACGTCTCCGGAGAGTGCGGCAAATCGGTCCATCAACCCGGCCAGGCCGTTCCATGCCGTCCGCTCCGGTTCAAAGCCACCGCCGTTGTCGGTGACGACGATCTCGAGGTCGGCATCTGCGTGGATTGCGACACGTGCTGCGGTGGCGTTGGCATGCTTGAGCACGTTGGTGAGGCCTTCCGTCACGAAGAAGTAGGCGGCCCCTTCAACCTCGTCATTGAAGCGTTGGGACCGGAGTCCCGGTGACGTCTCGACGACGACGTCGATCGGCAGTCGGGAACAGCGGTCCTCGACTGCCTCCACCAAGCCGCCATCAGTGAGCACACTCGGATGGATTCCCTGGGCAAGGTCGCGGAGATCCTTCAGGATGTTGCCGGCGTCACGCTGGAGTTCGATGAACGTGGATTCGTCCACCCCTCCCGACTTGACCCTGGCCCGTGCCAGGCCCAGCTTTGCGACCAGGGCTACGAGTTCCTGCTGGGCCCCGTCGTGGATATTGCGCTCGAGTCGCCGCCGCTCAGCCTCCTGGGCATGGACGATTCGTGCGGCCAACCTTGCGTTCGACACGATCAGGGCGGTCTGACTCGCCAGTGCGGCGATCAGGTCGCCGTCCTCGGTCCGGAACGGCCCCTTCAGCTTTGGCCCGCAGCGGATCGTTCCGTAGGTCACCGCCTCATGGCGAATCGGCGCAGTGAAGGCTGCATCTCCGTGGGGCTGCCCGGACGCAACTGCCGGTTCCGGAGGTATGTCCACCTCCACCCAGGCGAGCCGGGCCGACCGCCGCACGGTTTCCGCCAGATGGCCGTTGAGGTTGCCGGTGTCGCTCATCGACCGATCGAAGTCGGCGATTGCCTCGATGGGAGTAGGACGGTCTCCAAACACCCACCGATCGGCGATCCCCTGCAGCCAGGCTCTGGCCGGCTGGAAGGCAAATGCGAGTACGGCAGTGACGATGATCGCCACCTCTAGGGGGAGACGGGCCCCCGCCGCGAGCCCGAGACCGGCGGCGATTGCCCCGTAGATCACGAAGATCCCCACCGATAGCGCCCCATAGGTGACCGACTTGCTCACGAACTCATCGGTGTCGAGCCACTCGGGTTGCTCGATCGCCATCACAATCGACAGCGGGATGAGGACCAGCGGGAAGGATCCGATGCTCAGCAGCAAATCGCCGTGCAAGTAGGAGTTCGGGTCGAGAAGTGGGGCGATGATGAACGGAACGACGCCGAGTGCGATCGCCCCGGCAGATCCGAGGGCTACCCAGCGAATCTGGCGGCGTGCAGCCGGATTGGTCCGCCGGTAGCGAAGCATCAACAGGACGAGGCCGACAATGATCACTACTCCGAGTGCTGATCTGATCGGTCGTGTCGCCGGCCCCAGCCACGAGAGGGCCTCGACGTAGATCGGATTGGGGAACGGATCGAGTTGCCCGTAAGTGACGGGCTCGACGACCACGCTCTCGTTCGCCAACTGGGCAAGCAGGACGGGGATCGGCATGTACCAGACGAGTTTGGCGAACCGGCGCTCAGCCGACGTCTCCGCCGTGCCGCTGGGGAACAAACCGATCAGCAGGCTCAGGCAGGCCAATCCCAGGACCATGACGAGGGACTCGAGCAGGAGCGCCCAGGACATCCAGGGTTCGGTACCGCTCTCGGCCACCCGGTTCTTGATGACGCGCTCGAGCAGGGCGGCGAAGGCCATTGCGCCCGCGGTCCCGAGGACGAGAAGGTGCGCGGACCTATTCCCGGGGTGACGCCACAGCAGGAAGACACCGGCGGCTATAAAGGGAACGGGAACGGTGAAGAGATACTGGATCGCCGAAGCCGGTAAGGGTCTCGTGGCAAGCGAGAGCGCTACGGCAGCGACGAGCGCTACCGAACCAAGAATGGCTACGACCCAGGTGAAACGATGCACGGCGGCCATTGTGCAGCCTGCGCACTGTCCCTGTCCATTGTGGCCAGCCTCACTTCTGCCCATCCGGGAACCTGTGGCTGACCACAACGATGAATTGCGGTTGGCACTGTTCCGCCGGCGCCGGTGACGGCATACGTTGCTGCGGTAGTCGGAAAGAGGGAGAGAACCGTGTCTACCGCAACGATGGAAAGGCCGGCCCGCCACGACGAGTCGGCATCGAGTGTCGGAGAGTGGCTGAAGCTGGCCAGGGCCGGGGCGATCACGATGGTGGTGTTCGCCATCGCGCTGCAGGCAATTGCACGCACCGTGATACCGCCGGTGCTTGTCATCGGGTTGGTGTTCCTTGCTCTTGTCCCGTTCCTGAGTGGGGAGCGACGGAGGGTGGGTCTCGGAGCGGCAGTGTTCGGACTGGCCGCATACCTAGCCAATCTGCCGGTGATCCTCGACGATCTGCGCAATCCGGAGTCGGCGCCTGCCTTCATCCTGCAGCTGCTGTCGACGGTCGGTGTTGCGCTCGTGATCATCGGCGGTGTCGCCGCCTTTCGCCGGAGTTCTGCCGACCTCATTCGCCCACTGGCGATGATCGCGGTGGCCGTCTTCGCCACCGGGTCCCTCGGATCCATGGCGGTGGCAGCCGGCACAGAGTCCGATGTGGCGTTGCCGACGGACGTCGCAATCACCGCCCAGCAGATCATGTGGTCTTCCGAGGAGATCGTGGTCGACTCGGCAACGACGGGTCTGTGGATCGAGAACAAGGACGGGGTGCGGCACACCTTCACCATCGAGGAACTCGGGATCGACGTTGAGATCCCGGGGCTGAAGGCTCGTCGTGTTCCGATCGACGCACCTCCGGGCACGTATGAGGTCATCTGCAA
>JASJBC010000198.1 GCA_030066715.1 Acidimicrobiia bacterium | reverse complement strand
ATCGACCAGGGTGAAGAGCTGGCGCTTCCAATCGGCATACCCGTCGAGGGCAGGGAGGTCCCATGCCATCAGGTGGTCGGTCATCGACTGCCATGTGCTTCGCGCCGATATCGGATCCGAGTCGAGATCGGTCTCGGTGAGGTTCTCGAAGCTCGTCACGAGGGCGTCGCCGGTGGGACTCGGTGGGATGAAGCGGTGAAGATCGGCGAGCAGCCAGGCTGCCCTCGCATCTCCCGATTGGCCCACGGACAGTATGAGATCGGTGTCGGTCCCCGCCGCGAGCCCTGCAAAGAGGGCATCGAGGTCACCCACGAGGGCGTCATCGGTCGGTCCGGTCGGGACTGGCGGCGCGGGAGGGAAGGCATAGCCGACCTGGTTTCGGGCCGTTGCGGCCTCGGCAGGTGGCACGGAGACCTCACCGGACGCGGCGGTGCTCGTGGTGGTCTCGCCCGACGTCGTAGGGGCCTCGCCGGGGATGGTCGTTGGCCCGCCCACGTTCGAGGTGGAACCGCCGTCCGACGTGCACGCAGCGGACATGGAGGCGAGGAGGGCGAGCAGGATCAGCACACGTCGAGTCACGATGCAGCCAGCCTATGGAAGGGATTCGAGTAGGCCGGGCCAGTGCACCCCTGACTGCCGTTCCTTCAGGGTTTGTTCATCGCATGGACGTCACAGATCGATGAAACGGGTCACGCCGAGCTCCCCATGGACTCGAGCGCTGCGCGCCAACCGGCTGCGCCTAGGTCGCCGATGCCTCGATCAGGCGGTAGAGAGCGGGCCGGGGATTGAACGCACGGTCGAGCAAGCCGTGCCTCGGGTAGTACCCGCGATCGTGGTCCATGAAGCCATCCAGGAACACCGAGGTTCCCGGATGATGCTCTGCCAGCGAAGCGATGGTCGCGACATGGTTGCCAACAGCATCATCGTCGGTGAATTCCGAACTCTCCCCCGCCCTGGGCAGCTCGGCGACCACCACGGCTCGACGACCGACGTGAGCCGCAGCGGCCCGTGCCCGATCGAGCACATCGCCATCACCAGCGGGCCACGCGACGCGAAACACCGCCTCCTGGAACAGGCCTGCACCGTCGATCTCGCCGAGCCGCTCCATGTCGTCGCGTGCGTCCACATCGAACCCGGCGGACACGAAGTGGTGGACCGCAGAGCCGGGTGCACCGATCGGGACGATTGGGCTGATCGCAATCCGGATCCCGTCGACCTCGATACCGGAGATCTCCAAGACGACGTCTTCGAAGCGGTCGCCGGGGGCAATGACCTCCCACCGATGGAGGTCCGGCGCGATCGAACGAACGAGCTCGATGGTCGAACGATCGGGGACACCTCCCGAGAAGGCGGTGAACCGCATCCCTCGACCAGCCAGATCCCGCAGCCGGCTGACACCTGCGGGATCGGCGAGATCGGCGATCGGAACCCTCACGTCCGCAATGCGCGCCTCCCAGAGCGCGAGCAGGGGCGCATCGTTGCGAATCCGTTTGCGCCGGAACTCATCGAGCCCGGCGGTCGGGAAATCGGAGACCTGCCTCCAGCCGTGGCGGAGGGTGACACCGATCGGGCTCGTCCAGGTCTGGTCGACCAAGGTGGGGATCCTGACCGGCAGGCGCACCTCCGCCGGTCTCGAACCGAACGATCGAATGGGCTGAACGGCATGTCCGTCGTCGGTCACCTCCACGATGAAGACACCGAGCTTCGGTGGATCGTCCCGGCCGTTCTCCAGGGGTGGAGGCACCGCGGCAACTTCCGAGTAGTCCGGACGCACGAAGCCGGTCGACGGAGCGACATACAGATCAGTCGATCCGTGCCGGTTGTAGAGGAAGGTGTGGACGTGTCCCGAGAACACGCTCTCGACGGAGAACCTCTCGCAGAGATCGAGAAGCCACGTCCGCGCAGGCTCACCGATGTTGTCGTAGTGCTCGTTCTCGTGTCGCTCGCGAACGAACGGCGGGTAGTGGGTGAACAGGAAGATGCGGTGGCCCGCGGCGGATGCCTCTGCGAGATCCCGCTCGAGCCAGGTCCGCTGGTCGGCCTCCCGTTGGAACCCTGAGTTGAGCACCTGGGCATCGACGATCACGAAGTGGCAGCCCCCGACGTCGAACGACTTGGAGGCGGGGCCCCAGGCCTCCTCGAAGACCGGGTAGTTCGCTTCGTCCACGGCGGGTACGGCGACGAGGGCGTTCGGCTTGTCCCCGACATCGTGGTTCCCGGGTACGAAGTGGATCGGGTGGCGAAGGTCGTCATACACCCCGCGGGCAATCGAGATGGCTTCGGCATGGGAGGCCTCCACCGGAAGGGGGTGGACGATGTCGCCGAGGTGGACGACGAAAGACGCATCGATGCGATTGCACAGCTCGACGATGAACTCGTTCCGTTCGACCATCCAGGCATTCGAGGGGTACGCGTCGACCTCCTGGTCCGGCGGCCTGATGTGCGAATCGGCGATGACGAGGAAACGAAACCCGGTGCCTCTCGGCGGGTGTGTCTTCGATGGCTGTATCACGATCCCGACACCTCCCCGACGTTCTCCGACGAGCCCTCATCCACATGTCGCATGGCCCACGCGAGGGCAGCGAGTGAGAGCGCCCCGATGAGCGTGAACACCACGATGCTGACGATCTCGGAGATCGAGCCTGAGGCCGTTGCTGTCGATAGGGCGATGCCACCCACCACCACGGGTGCCGAGACCACCACCATGGCACCGAGCTCAACCGCCACGGGCGAGTCGAGATCGGGATCGGCCAACGCGAGGAGGGCGAGGCCCGAAGCTGCCGTGCCGGTGACGGTGCCGAAGAGGGCGAGCGATCGCTCGGTGCGCCATGCGTCGATCCATCGTCTGGCAACCACCAGGACCCCGATGGTTGCTGCCACCGCGCCCACCACCACGGCGATGAGCGGAGCGATCACGTCGCTCACCGCTTCCCACGTGAGCGAGCCGAGGATTGCAACGGTGAGTCCGTCGACGGCCACCACCGTGACGCTGCGTGTCGTCTCGCCGTCGATCGAGACCCCCCTCCAGCCAAGCAGGCTTCGAACCGCCATGCCCACGATGAGGCACACGAAGAAGAACACGCCGTGGACGAGGTCGAGCACATCCGGCGCCACAGCCTCGAGGCCGAGGGTGACTCCCTGGTAGAGCATCGCATACCCGACGACGGTGGCCGCTGCGATCGCAGCCGTGTGTCCGTCGAACCGGTAGAAGCTCGGCGCCGAGCCGGTGGGGCTTCTCCGCCCCCTGACAGCGAGCAACCCGCCGATGTAGGCGATCACGAAGCCGATCGAGGCGATGGTGGCACCGATCGAGGCCGCGTCGACGAACCCATAGTCGGCTTCCCACAGGCGACCGATCGAAAGCGCCTGGCCAGGCCCCTCGTTCAAGCCCATCGGTGCAAGGAACCCGAAACCGGGGTGCAGCGAACCGAACAGCATCGCGATGAGACCTGCCGCCGCAGCCTGCAGCGAGAACGTGGCCCACTGGCCGATACCCATCCACAACGCTCCCTTCCGGAGCTTCGAGTCACCGGGCGGCGTCAGCCCGATCGCCAGGAAGGAGATGCCGAAGAGGTGGTACGCCACGTCCTGCCACGACTCCGGAGAACCCGGCAGCGTGCCGGTCGCCCTGATGGCGAGGGCCACGAAGCCACCGATGATCGCCGCCGGCACGACGGCCGTCAGCGGTCCACGCACCGGGATGACACGCCGAAGGAGCCACCCCACACCCAGGAGGACGATCGTGCCTATGAGCGCCGTCATCATCGGTAGAGGTGCTGGAGGAAGGCCGAGATCACTGCGGCCCTCGCGTCCGGATCGAGGGAATCGATCGCCGCATCGACCAGCGCCCGGTCACGGTCGAGGTCCAGCGAATCGAGGAGGACCCCGATCATCGACGGGTCGATGTCCCTGAGATCCATCCCGCCAAGGATCGAGCCGCTTGCTGACTCCGTCGGGGCGGTCTCGACGAGGTCGTTCGACAACTCGCCGACGAGAGGGAGGTGGGCGGCGGTGATCGTGAGGTGCATGTGGGCCGGCGAGTGGGCGAACGACGGTGTGACACCGACCATCCAGCCGCGCTTCTTCATCGCCTGGGCATGACCGAAGACGTCGGCAGAGGTCACGGCGACGAGCGGCGAATCGGGCTCGGTGACGAGCTCGAGCGCCTCGTTCGCTCGGATGACGCCCAGCAGTTCGGTGGTTGCCCTCATCGAGTCGGCTGCGAGCGCTCGGTAGCCCGCGGGGCCGAGGTGGCTCACCGCAGCCCAGGCCGCCGCGAGGGACGCCGCCGACCTCGTCGACTGGACGGTCGCATTGGCCACCGGATAGCCGGTCCATCCGGCGGTGGCAAAGAACTGGTGGGAACGCAACGCCGCGTTCCGGTAGAGCACGAGGGATGCACCCTTCGGCGTGTACCCGTACTTGTGGAGGTCCATCGACATCGAGTCCACGGCGTCGATCGAGAAGTCGAAGGAGGGCGAATCATCGATGAACGGAAGCACCATGCCACCGACACAGGCGTCCACGTGCAGCCAGCGGCCCGCGCCCTTGGCGATCGCTCCGATGTCGGCCACGGGGTCGACCACGCCGTGGGTGTACGACGGAGCGGAAGCCACCACGAGGGCCGTCCGCTCATCGATGGAGCCCTCGATGGCATCGGGGATGGCGCGGAACCCCTCGTCCACTGCGGTGGTGCGGATGTCGAGGTCGAGGTAGGCAGCAGCCTTGTGGAACGCAGCGTGGCCCGTGATGGGTACGACCATGTTGAGCCGCCCATCGACGCCGGTGGCCCGGAGTGCATCCCGGGCCGCCTTCGTCGCCAGGATGATCGACTCGGTGCCACCCGACGTGACCGATCCCACGATCTCGTCGTCCCCATGCAGGATCGTCCTGGCGAACGCAACGAGGTCGTTCTCGAACCGCACGAAGCTGGGGAAGGCCGTCGGATCCAAGCCGTTGGAACCGGCGAAGAGCCGCATGGCCTCGGCCGTCAGATCACCGAGGTCGGGCCCGTCGAACACGTAGGTGAACGCCCGCCCGAATCCCCAGGTGCCGTCGTTGGCTGCGATCTCGCGCAGCTCTGCGAGGACATCGTCGGTCGATCGTGCCTGCTCCACGTGCCCACCATAGAAACGAGGACTCGCCCGATGTCGGGGGAGGCAGAACTGAGAACTCAGAGCTCAGGGCCCAGGACCCCGAGTGGCTATCTCGAGAAGCTGGCCGACTCGCCGGTGGTATCGGATTCCCCAGATCCCTGGGACTGGGCGAGCTCGTTCGCCTGCTCGATGTAGCCGGCAGCTTCCTCGACCCGGTCCTGGTAGGTGCCCAGATCCCCGCTACGGAGCGCGAGGTCGGCTTCGGCAAGCGCAAGCGCTGCCAGGTCGAGCAACCGTGCGATCTGCTCCTCGACCGTTCCGTCGCCTGGGTCGGTTCCGCCATCACCGGGGTCCGTGCCGCCGTCACCGGGGTCCGTGCCCCCACCGGGCTCACCGAAGAGGGCGATCAGCACCTGGTCGAGGGTCTGGCCGATCTCGATACGGCTGTTGAACGACGCAACCACCCGCTTGAACTGCGGGATACCCGACCCGCCAGTATCGGCGGCGAGGTAGATCGGCTGGACGTAGAGCAGGCTGTCCTCGATCGGGACGACGAGCATGTTGCCCCTGATCACCTCGGAGCCCTCCTGACCGAGCAGGGTGAACTCCGCCGATGCGATCGGGTCCTGGTCGATGAAGTCGCCGACCTGGCCGGGTCCGTCGATCTGGCGATCACGCGGCATCGTGTACTCGATGAGGCGTCCGTACTCCGAGAGCGGGCCGCTCTTGGCCACCACGAACGCCGACATGTTCGGTCGATCGAGCGGCGTGAACGGCTGCATCAGGAGGAACGAGAGGCTGTCCTCTTCCGGGAGCTCCATGAGGAGGTAGTACGGAAGCATCGGCCTCGTCTGGAACGTTGCCCTCAGCTCCGAGCGGGACGAGGTCGACGGGTCGCGGGCGAT
>JASJBC010000197.1 GCA_030066715.1 Acidimicrobiia bacterium | reverse complement strand
TTGATCCCGATCGATCCGACGTTGATGCTGACCGTCGCCGGCATGGTCCCGTTCAAGCCCTACTTCCTGGGAGAGGAGAAGCCCCCGTACCCGCGCGCGGTCAGCGTGCAGAAATGTGGCCGGACGGAAGACATCGATCTCGTCGGGACCACCGCCCGTCACCTGACGTTCTTCGAGATGTTGGGCAACTTCTCCTTCGGTGACTACTTCAAGCGTGAGGCGATTCCCTGGGCGTACGAGTTGATTACCGAAGGTTTCGAGGTTGACCCGGATCGGCTGTGGTTCACGGTTCACCTCTCCGATGACGAGGCCGCGGAGATCTGGCTCGATGAGGTGGGAATCAACCCGGCCCGCCTGCAGCGCCGCGATCGCGACAACTTCTGGCAGATGGGTATCCCGGGGCCGTGTGGGCCATCGTCGGAGATCTTCTTCGACCGGGGCCCTGCTTACGGGCCCGACGGCGGTCCGGCAGTGGATGAAGAGCGATTCATGGAGATCTGGAATCTCGTCTTCATGCAGAACGTGCAAGACGAGCCGTACCACGTTATCGGTGATCTTCCCGCCAAGAACATCGACACAGGGGCGGGGCTCGAACGACTCGCCACGGTTCTCCAAGGCGTCGACAGCGTGTTCAAGACCGATGAGCTGCGGGCGGTGATCGCCGCTGCCGAGCAGGCTACGGGCGCACGCTTCGAGGCCGACGAGCGTAGCGACGTGAGTCTGCGGATCCTCGGTGAGCATGGTCGGGCGGTCACCTTCCTCATCGCCGACAAAGTGGTGCCGTCCAACCAGGGTCGCGGCTACATCCTGCGCCGGCTGCTGCGGCGTGCGGTTCGCCACGCCGTCCTGCTCGGCTCCAAGGAAAACATCCTGCCGGCGCTGGTGGATGCGACGGTGGGGGCGATGGGAGAGGCCTATCCCGAGCTCATCGAACGTCACGACGCGATCCTCGAGATGGCAGAACGCGAGGAGGGGCGTTTCCGGAAGACGCTCGAGTCGGGGCAGCGGCTTCTCGACGAAGCTCTCGATGAGCTCGACGACGGAGCAACTCTGGCCGGAGGAGTTGCCTTCAAGCTGCACGACACCCACGGTTTCCCCGTCGAATTGACCGAGGAGATTCTGCGGGAACGTGGCTACGCACTCGACCAGGCCGAATTTGCGGACCTGATGGAGGCGCAGAAAGAAACGGCGCGCGCCAACTTCAAGACCGGCATCAGCGCCGACGTCACCGACGAGTACCGCTCTCTGATTCGTGGGCTCGATGGCACCAACTTCATCGGCTACGACGCCGAGGCCGGGTCGGCCCGGATCCTGGCCATTGTCAGGGAGGGCGATCCTGTGGATAGGGCCGAAGAAGGCCAGGCCGTCGAGGTATTCCTGGATCGAACCCCGTTCTACGCCGAAGCCGGCGGCCAGGTCGGGGACACGGGAGTAGTCAGAACCGAGACGGGGATACTCGAAGTGGGCGACACGCAGCTGGCGATCCAGGGGGTTCATGGGCACAGGTGCGTTGTCACCTCGGGATTTGTCGCTGTGGGGCAGGATGCGGAGACCGCCATCGCCTCCACCAGGCGAGAGCGGATTCGCAAGAATCACACCGGGACGCACCTCCTGCACTGGGGCCTGCGCGACGTTCTGGGAGATCACGTGCATCAGGAGGGCTCACTCGTGGCGGAGAACCGGCTCCGGTTCGACTTCAGCCACTTCAAAGCGGTTGACCCCGACGAGCTGATGGGGATCGAGAAGGCGGTCAACGAGCGGATCGTCGAGAACTCCACTGTGAAGACGATCGAGACGTCGAAGGACGAGGCGGAGAAGATGGGTGCCCTGGCCTTCTTCGGCGACAAGTACGGCGAAAGGGTGCGGGTCGTCCAGACCGGCAGCTACTCAACCGAGTTCTGTGGAGGGACGCATGTGCCGTCGACCGGCCAGGTCGGGCCCCTCGTTCTCGTCTCTGAAGGCTCGGTGGCGGCGAACACGAGAAGGGTCGAGGCGCTGACCGGCGTTGCCGGGTATGAGCATCTCCTCGGTATCCGTAGCCAGCTCCGCCAAGCTGCGTCCGTGCTGCGAACGCAGGACGGGGGCGTTGTCGATGCAGCGAAGGCGCTGACCCTTCGCATCAAGGATCAAGAGGAGCGGATCGCAGAGTTCGAGCAGAAGGCGCGCACGGAAGCGGCGGGGTCTGCATTGGACGGCGCCGAAGAGCACAACGGGCATACGCTCCTCGTGCTGCTCCAGCCCGAGGCCACGCCGGACGAGCTGCGCGCTCTTGCCTTCCAGCTACGGGATCGCATCGATTCAGGCATCGGTGTGCTCGGCTCTGCTGCCGGCGGCAAAGCCGCCCTCCTCGCTTTTGCCACTCCGGATCTCGTCGCAGCAGGGGTGTCGGCCGGTGAGATCACCGGGATTGCCGCACGTGTTGTCGGTGGCGGGGGAAGCCGTGATCCCGAGTTGGCCCAGGCCGGGGGCCCCAACGGCGGTGAGATCGAAGCTGCCCTGGATGCGGCCCGGGAAGCTGCTCGCTCCGCTCTGCAAGGAGTCTGACACTGGCGCGCATTCTCGGTCTCGATCCGGGGGAGCGACGCATTGGCGTCGCCTTATCCGACACCATCGGTATCATCGCGCAACCGCACGTGGTGCTCGATCGGCGTCAGGTGGACGCCGTCGCCGAGATCGCTCAACTATGTGCGGAGTATGAAGTCGAGACTGTGGTCATCGGGCTCCCCAAGTCCCTGTCGGGAGAGGAGGGCCCCTCCGCAGCCATGGCCAGAGAGCTGGGCGCCGCCATCGGCGAGGCAACCGGCTGCGAGATCACGTTCTTTGATGAGAGGTTCACGACCGTGCAGGCAGAATCGGCCCTCCTCGAGGGGGGCATGCGTCGCCGCCAGCGACGCGAGACAGTCGACAAGGTTGCCGCAGCGATGATGCTGCAGGGATTCCTGGATTCGCAATCATGACCCCGGAGTATCCGCCCAACACCTCCTGGCAGGTTCGCATCATCCAGGTATTCGTGGTGGTTCTGGTGATCGTGCTCAGCTTCTTTGCCCTGACCTCGATCGCCAGGACTCTCGCCTCCGGGATCAGCAACGAGGCCACCCCCGAAGCAACCATCCAGGAAGGTCTCGATGTCGACTTCGTGGTGGCCTCCGGTTCGACGGCCTCGGGCATCGCTGCGGATCTGGCCGCGGCGGGCATCATCGCCGACGCCGGAGAATTCGAGTCGGCAGTCCGGGCGTCGGGTGCCGGCAACCAGCTGAAGGCGGGGGAGTACGTTCTGACGAGCGGAACCGAGGCAGATGATCTGATCGCAATCCTGGTGGCGGGACCAGACCCGGTGGAGGTGCAGACGATCACCGTCATCGAAGGGCTCACCATCGGCGAGATTCTCACCTCGCTCTCCGAGCAGACCGGGTACACGGAAACTCAACTCGCCGCTCCTCTGCTGAACGGCACCGTCGACTCGCCGCTGCTCCCCGACGAGGCACCGCCCGGCTACGAGGAGCTCATCCGATGGGAAGGCCTGCTCGCTCCGGACACCTACGAGTTCCGCATTGATGCAACACCGGCCGACATCCTCGGCCAGATGGCGTCCACGCTGGCCAGGCGTGTCGACCAATTGGATTGGAGCGTCATCGAGGAGCTGGGGCTGAACGAGTACGACGGACTGGTCATCGCCTCGCTCATCGAGAAGGAGGCCAAGCTCGACGACGAGCGGGCCACCATCTCATCCGTCATCACAAACCGCCTCCGTGAGGGCATCGCACTGCAGATCGACGCAACGATCATCTACGCCCTCGGGGAGAACCGCGGCGAAGTGCTCAACGTCGACCTCGAGGTGGAGAGCCCGTACAACACCTACATGTTCCCCGGCCTACCGCCCACACCCATCGGTGGTGTTCGGGTTGCCTCGATCGAGGCGGCGGCGCAGCCCGCGGAGACCAATTTCTTCTACTACGTCCTCATCGACTCGGACGGGACACACGGCTTCAGCGAGACACTCGAAGAGCACAACCGCAAGAAAGAAGAAGCCAAGGAAGCGGGGGTTCTCACCCCGTGAGGCTGGCACTTCTCGGCTCACCGGTGACGCACTCGCTTTCTCCGGTGATGCATCGAGCGGCTCTAGAGCAGGCCGGGATCGATGGCACCTACGCGGCCATGGATGTCGATGTCGACGGGTTCACGGCCGCAGTCGGCGAGCTACGTCGCGGGGAAATGCACGGGGCGAATGTGACCATGCCCCACAAGCGCCTTGCGTTCGAGCTCTGTGACGTTCGTTCGCCCGAATCGGAGCAAGCCGGTGCCGTCAACACACTGGCCGGTATTGGCGGTGAGGTCGTAGGCAGCAACACCGATGTGCCCGGGATCGCAAGCGCATGGCACCAGGCGGGCTTGCCGGAGCAGGGCCCGGTCAACGTGTTCGGTTCCGGCGGGGCTGCTGCGGCAGCGCTTGTCGCTCTGGCGGGTCGCGACATCTGGGTGTTCGCCCGCCGCCCTGATCGAGCGGTGGCCATGATCGAGCGTGCCGGTGTGGAAGCCACCGTTTGTGATTGGGATCACCCGCCTCGTGCCGGAGTCCTCGTCAACGCCACGCCGATTGGCATGAGGGGCGAGCATTTCGCCGCAGCCACCCTCGAATCTGCCACCGGTCTTTTCGACATGGCGTACGGCGCACAGGAGACGCCGGCCGTTGCTGCCATCCGCAGCCGCGGTCTACCGGTCGCAGTTGGTCTGGACATGCTGGTTGCCCAGGCCGCACTCAGCTTCCGAATCTGGACCGGCGTCACAGTTGATCCCGACCTCATGCGGGAGGCCGCGACGACAGAGCTGGCCGCACGGCGCAGCGGGGAGAAGGCGATGTGAGCGACGGCGTCGGCGCGGCATTACGCATCGTTGCGGTGAGCGGAGGTCTCGTTGCAGGGCTGGTTGCCGTATTTCTGGCCCGCACGGTCCCGCTACGGATGGAAGTCGAGAATCGGCCGCGGTCGGACCTGTGGTGGACGACCGCCGTCATGGTTGGTGGCGCATTTGGTTGGTTCGTGGCCCCCACCGCGGGCTGGCCGCTGCTCCCGGCATTCCTGGTCTTCGGCGCCGCCACGCTGGCGCTAGCTCTCATCGACCTGGACCATCAGCTGATCCCCAACCGCGTGCTCTTTCCCTCGCTCAGCAGCGCCTACGTCCTCTTGGGCGCCGGTGCCATCGTCGCCGGGGAGGCCGCCAGCCTCCTTCGGGGCACGCTGGCCGGCATCGCCTACTTCGCCTTCCTGTTGATTGTGGCGCTGATCGCCAGGGGAGGCTTCGGCATGGGAGACGTGAAGCTGGCGCTGCTCCTCGGTCTCTTCCTGGGCTACCTGGGCTGGGATGTCCTCGCAGTCGGCGCCGTTCTGTCGGTGCTGCTGGGTGGTGTTGCCTCGGTGTTCGTTCTTCTCTTCACCGGAAAGGATCGGCGCTCCAAGTTCGCCTATGGACCGTATCTGGTGGCGGGAGCGTGGGTCGGTGTGTTCTGGGGTCGCGAAATCGCCGACTGGTACCTGGGCAAAGGTTGAGGTAGTTCTTCGCACGGGCCGCACAGAGTTCTAGACTACGGGTGTTCGCATCGCAGCGATGCTGTGCGAACGCACACGGGGTGTGACGGATCCTGGTGGGGGAATCGGTCACGGGAACAGGGCGCTTGTACCGATTCCGGCCCCTCTTTGAGTGAAGGGTCGTCACCGGCCCTTCACTCGATTTTGGGAGTTCCCCGACGCCCGCCCGGTCCTGGTAACCGCCTACTATCCCTCAGCATGTTGCGATTTCTCACAGCCGGCGAATCTCACGGTCCCGGGTTGGTGACCATCGTCGAAGGTCTGCCTGCCGGGCTGCCGGTGAGTACCGACTCCCTGGCCGAAGAGCTGGCCCGCCGTCGCCTCGGCTACGGCCGGGGTCGCCGTATGTCCCTGGAAAGGGACGAGCTGGAGATACTCGGTGGCGTGCGCTTCGGCGAGACGCTGGGAAGCCCTGTCGCTGTGATCATCCGCAACACCGAGTGGCCGAAGTGGCAAGAGGAGATG
>JASJBC010000036.1 GCA_030066715.1 Acidimicrobiia bacterium | reverse complement strand
CCTGACGGGTCGCAAGCTCGTCGAGGAGGCAACGGAAACACTGATCGCCGCCAAGAATCACACAGCCGGCGACGAGACCGGGCAGCGCATCGTCGAGGAGTCGGCAGACGTTGTGTACCACCTGCTGGCGCTCCTTGCGGAGCGGGAGATCCCGGCAGCTGAGGTCCTGGCAGAACTGCGCAAGCGAGCCCGCTAGCCACGCCCGCTCGTAGACTCCCCCTCATGCGCCGCAGCATCCTCGCCGTCATAGTCGTCGTCCTTGCAGCCTCCTGTGGCGGCTCGGACGTCGACGTTTCCACCGTTCCGGAACTCCCTACCATCAGCTCGCAGGAGCTGGAGACGCTTCTTGCCGAGTCGGCCGAGCCGGTGGTCGTCAACGTCTGGGCGTCATGGTGTGTACCGTGCCGCTCCGAGGCTCCGCTGTTGGATCGGGCCGCACGCCAGCCCGGCGTCCGCTTCGTCGGCCTCAACGTGCGTGACGACCAGGACGGTGCCCGCGGATTCATTGCCGAGTTCTTTCCGGATGCTCCGATCGAGCACTACTTCGACCCAAGTGGCGACTTGCCGCTGGATCTCGGCGGCACACGCGGCGTGCCGCTCACGTTCTTCTTTGCTGCAGGCGGAGAACTCGTGAACCTGCACAATGGCGTGATCGACGAACGGACGCTTGCCCTCCAGATCGACGAGATCAAGGCCCGCTGATGGAGTTCACCCTGCTCGGCGCCGTCTTTGTTGGCGTTGTGCCCCTCTACCTGGTTCTCTACTGGGAGGCGAAGCGTGGCAACGCCGCCTCCTGTACCCGCAACCTCTGGGATGTTGCCCTCACGGCGCTCGTCGTGGGCGTCTTCGTCGGGCGTCTGGCTGCGATGGTGGCGGACGGAGTCAACCCGCTCACCAATCCCGGTGACATCCTCATCGTTCGCGGCGGGGTTGCCACCGGTCCGGCAACGGCGGCAGCGCTGGCTACGGTGGCGTGGCTGGGCCGCAGCGAGCTGTGGCCGGTCTTCGACGGCCTCGCTGCCGCTGCTCTCGCCGGGCTGGCTGGATGGCATGCCGGATGCCTCGTTCGCAGCGCCTGTCTCGGCGCCCCGAGCGAGCTGCCCTGGGCCTTCGCCCAGGCGGGGAGCCCGATCACCCGGCATCCCGTAGAGATCTACGCTGCGGTCTTGCTTGGGATCAGCGCCGCTGCGATCGCCCTCTGGCGGTCACGGGGACGCCTTCTCCCCGGACTACCCGCCGCAGCGGCGTTGATCTGTGCGGCCACAGTGCGACTGGTTACCGAACCGTTGCGTCCGACGCTCGGTGCGGGACCGGTGTGGTGGTACGTGGCGGGGATTGTGGTGGGTGCAGCTGTGGCCGTGGCGCGACTGCGGTACCGCACCACTACGGGCGCCGGAAACGGCGATGCTCACCCGGCCAACGAGGCCAGGTAGTCGAACTTCTCGCGGAGTTCCGCTTCACCGATGGCCCCGAACCAGGTCTCGACGACGACGTCGTCACCCGTGATCATCACCGACGCCGGCTGACCGACGATGCCGTATAGATCCCAGATGCTCTCGTCCAATCCCCAAGCGACGTTGTCGGTTAGCCACTCGGCGGCGCGGGCGGTGGTGGACTCGAGGTCGGAGCGACCGGCTACTGCGATGAATTCGATGCTGTCCTGATAATCCGATGCAACTGCATCGATGACGGGGAGTTCCCGTCGGCAGATGCCTCACCACTCGGCCCAGAAGACCATGTATACAGGCTTCTCCTCGCCGGAGAGACTGAAGGTCGACCCGTCACCGAGGGCTAGCTGGAAGTCCGCAGCGGGAGGTCCGTCGAAACTGGGCGCCCCGCTCGTGGCGGGCGGAACATCCTCGTTCTGGTCCTGCGCTGGGGCGGTGCTCGTTTCGGGAGCAGCGTCATCTCCACCCTCGTCCTGCGCGGGCTGGCTGGATTCAGTCGGCTGTGGGCTTGCAGTGGGCGCGGGAGTGTCCGTAGTTTCGGCCGAATCGCCGCATGCAGCGGCCAGCACGGCCAGGACGAGAACCATCAGGAGTTTGCGCATGCGCAGACACTAAACCGATCTACGGGCAATGAGCAGCGATTCTGCAAACGTTCACAATCAGTTCACAAACGGCGCAGCACCGCCTCGCCGCCCTCACCCCGTCTGCTTGGCCTGCTCCTCTTCCATGAGCTCCCGCCGCAGGATCTTGCCGACAAATGTCTTGGGAAGCTCGTCGCGGAACTCGACAGCGCGCGGGATCTTGTAGCGCGCCAACCGGTCGCGACAGAACTCGATCAGGTCTTGCTCGGTCACTTCCTTGCCCTCTTCGATGACTACGAAGGCCTTGACCCGCTGATCGGGGCTCCCGACCGGCACGCCGATGACCCCGGCGTCGACTACGTCGGGATGCTCGAACAGAGCGTCCTCGACCTCGCGGGGATACACGTTGAAACCACCGGCGGCGAGGATCATGTCCTTCTTGCGATCAACGATCGCAAACTGCCCGTGCTCGTCCATCACCGCGACATCGCCGGTATGCAGCCAGACCCTTCCCGTGTCGTCGGTGCGCAGCACATCTGCCGTTGCGTCCGGCATGTTCCAGTAACCCTGCATCACCTGAGGTCCGGCGACGCACAGCACACCGCGCTCGCCCGCCTCCATTGCGACGGTTTCGGTGTCCTCATCGACAATGCGACAGTCCGTGCCGGGGAGCGGAAGGCCGATCTTCCCGGTTTCGCCCTCTCCGGCCAGCGGGTTGGCGTGCGTAACGGGCGACGCCTCGCTCAGGCCGTAGCCCTCGACCAGCGTGCCGCCGCTGGCCGCTTCGAAGCTCCGCTTCACTTCGGGCGGGAGGGCCGCAGCACCGGAGATGCACCAGTTGACCGAGGACACGTCGTACTTTCCACTGACGACATGACGATGGCGGCTGATGGCCGAGTACAACGTCGGCACGCCGGGAAAGTAAGTCGGATGGTGCGCATCGATGATCTTGAGCAGGTTGTTCAGATCGCGGGCGTCGGGAATCAGCAGCTGGGTGTATCCGGCGCTGACCGAGTGGTTCATGGACACGGTCACCGAATAGCTGTGCGTCAGCGGAAGTGCCGTCATCATCACTTCTTCACCTTCCACGGCCTGCGGGCTCCATGCCCGGGTCTGGAAGGCGTTGGCCATCATGTTGCTGTGGGTGAGCATGGCCCCTTTGGGCACGCCGGTGGTCCCACCGGTGTACATGAGCATGGCGAGATCATCCGAGGTGACATCGACAGGAGTGGGAGCGCGGTCGGCGAGCACCTCGGACCAGTCGTATGTGTTCGCATCCTGGGCGAAATCGACGCGATGGCCACCCTTCTTCTCTTTGAGCAGCGTGAACGCGGCTTTGAGCGGGGCCTTGAAATACTCCTTGATGTTGGTGACGACGACGTGCTCGAGCGGGGTGTCCTTGCGCCCCTCCTTCACGCGCGGGTAATTCATCGAGAGCACGATCGCCACCTTGGAGCCGGCGTCGCGCGCTTGGTGCGCAAACTCCGTTGCTGTGTAGAGCGGATTGGAGGGAACGGCCACGGCCCCACACCGCCACACTGCGTAATAGGCGATGACCAGCTGCGGGCAGTTCGGCATGAACAGCGAGACGCGGTCACCTTTGCTCACCCCTAGATCCTGCAGCCCGGCGGCGAGCGAGTCGGCCAGTGCGTCGAGCTCCCTGTATTTGACCCCGCGGTCGAAGAAGATCAGAGCATCTTTGTCACCGTACTGGTCTGCGGCCCGCGCCAGCAGCCCGTCCAGAGGACCGTCCGGCCAGTCGACTTCAGGTGGAACACCATCCTGGTACATCGCATGCCACGGTCTGGTGTCAGCCATCACTCCCGCTCCCCTCTGGAGAAAGCCACCGCCCTCTCCAATACTTCTCGAGCTCTACCGGAATCTATTGAGGTGGTCGCAAGCCCCACGGCCTCGACGAAGCCGTCGGCAAGCCCGGCGGCGACGATGGCGGGTGCTGCGTTCACGAGGACAATGTCCCGCTTCGGTCCCTGCGCCCCGTCGAGGATCTCCGTGGTGATTGCGACGTTCTCCTCGGCTCCACCGCCGAGCAGGTCGCCGAGTTGCGCCCGTGGCACCCCAAAATCCTCAGGGGTGAATTCGGCATGGGTGATCTCACCCTGTCGCAACCGGTAGATGAACGACGGGCCGGTCGTGGTCAGCTCGTCCAGGCCGTCCTCACCGTAGAAGACGAACGCGGCCTCAGCCCCAAGGTTGGCGAGCACCTCGATCATCAGTTCAGCCATGCGCGGGTCCGATACTCCGAGCGCATAGCGCAATGCACCCGCAGGGTTGCACAGCGGGCCGAGGAAATTGAAGACGGTGCGAAAGCCGAGCTGGCGACGCACCGGACCGGCATGGCGCATCGCAGGGTGATACTGAGGGGCAAAGAAGAAACCGAAGCCGACTTTCTCGACCATCCGCACTGTGTCCTCGGGAGCCATCTCCAGGTCGATACCAAGCTCCTCGAGCAAGTCGGCGGAGCCAGTCGGCGACGATGCGGCCCGATTGCCGTGCTTGGCGATCCTCACTCCGGCCCCGGCGGCAACAAAGGCCGCCGTAGTGGAGATGTTGAATGTGCCAGAGCGATCACCGCCGGTGCCGACCAGGTCGACTATCGGACCGTCGATGGACACGGTCATCGCCGCCGAACGCATCGCTTCGACGAAACCAGTCATCTCCGTAGCCGTCTCTCCCTTGCTGCGGAGAGCCGTGAGGAAGGCGGCGATCTGAGCTTCCGTAGCCTCTCCCGCCATGATCGAACTCATCACGTTGCGGGCCTGGGACTGGCTCAAATGATCGCCGTCGAGCAACTGGGCGAACACATCAGACCAAGTAACTGCTGCCATGCCTGCGACGCTAGCACCAGGCGCACAGCGGCCGAAGTTCGTCGATCAGGCGATATGGCGCTGCAGCGTGCGGCGCTCCTTTTCGGTCGCGCCGCCCCAGATGCCGAACCGCACCTTGGTCTCGAGGGCAAACTCCAGGCAGTCGAGTTGGACGGGACAGCCGCGACAAATGCGAATCGCCTCCCGCTCCCCGTCTGCCGTGACAGGAAAGAAGAGATCGGGATCACGCTCGCGGCATGCGGCAAAGGCGGCCCAGGGACGTTCGTCGGTAATTGGTGCAGCCAGAACTGGGTCTAGCGTTTCATATAGGTCATTCATTAGGCACCTCCATGAGGTGGCGCGGCCCGTCGTACCTCGACGGGTCACCCATATGACGTATCCGGGATGCGATTTGGTTCCCGGCGACGCCCGGCGGGCGCAGGCCCCGGCAACCCGGGGTGTCTTGCCGGTGCCGCCGCACTACAATCGTTGCTCCGTTCGAGACACTCTCTGTGGGAGGCAAGGCCGTTGCTTTATTTCGCATACAACGCTCGGATCTCACCAGACCAGATGAAGCAAGCAGCACCCAAGGCGAAGTTCCAGTTCATCGCTCATCTGCCGGAATGGGGCCTGGACTTCCCGATCTCGAACCAGACCTGGGGCGGTACGCTCCCAGCCGTTAGGCCGGAGCCCGGCTCGACGGTGTGGGGTGCGGTGTACGAGATCCCCAAAGCCGACCTGGCAACTCTCGACGAGATCGAAGCAGGAGAGCAGCGGTCGGCGCAGACGGTCGAAGCGATGGATCGCAATGGCAAGCGCCACCTGGTACTGGTCCACCTCATGGAAGGGGCCCCCACGGTCAACGGCAACGGCTCGAGCCGGCCTTCCCCCGACTACCTGCGCTTGATGGTCGACGGCTCGCGACATTGGAGCCTCCCGTTTGGCTGGATCGCCGGTCTCGAAGAGCACCTCAACGGTTCGTGACCGGGGGCCGGCGCTGGCCCACAATTCGGTGGGGGGCGGTTGCGATCGGCGCCATGGCCGGCCTCGTCGTTGCCCTCCTCGCCTTCATCCTGCTGGGGATCTCAGGGCTGGTGGCGCCGGATCGTGGTGAGATCCTCTTGCTGTTCATTCAGTTTCTCTCCCTCGTCGTCGCCGGATACGTTGCGGGCCGTCTCACCGACGCGGCCGAGATCCACGGCGGATTGGCTGCGCTGCTCAGCGCCCTCGTGTCGGGCCTCATCTCGGTGACGTCGACTCAGGTGCCGCTGGCGGGAATCATCACCTTGACGCTGGTGGCAGCGATCCTCGGGTCGGCGGGCGGGGTGCTTGCCCGCTGGCAGCGGGACGCAACGGAGCAATCCACCGACGCATAGCGGCCGCATCGCAGCGTATGCGAATCCCGACATATAGGGACTTATGGCCCTATCTGCATATGCAGTAGTAGGCATAAGCTGCACAGTGTTCATAGTGATGCAGCAGATGCACGAAGAAGCAGCAGGATGACGCTACTCACCACCAAGCAGGTTCAAGAGCTGTTCCAGGTGGACCGCTCCACCATCTATCGCATGGCCGAAGACGGACGGCTTCCGGCTGTCAAGGTCGGAAGGCAGTGGCGCTTTCCATCAGATCGGGTGGAAGGACTCCTCGGTCAAGCCCCGGACGCCGCCCTCGTTGCGGCCGAGCCGGCTACTACCTCATCTGCCGCTCTCGATTCCGTGCTCCCCCCCGACACGGCCCAGGCTGTGGCCGACCTGGCCGCCGATCTCTTTGGCGTGATGGCCGTCGTCACCGACATGTCGGGCCGGGCATTGACGACGGTTGCCAACCCCTGCGGCTACTTCAGCGCCGTGTTCGACTCCGTTTACACCGCCGATCGCTGTAGCGCCGGATGGCGGAGGCTCGGCGAGGAGATCGACCTGGAACCGCACTTCGTCCCCAGTCACCTCGGGTTCCTTTGCGCCAGATCATTCATTCGTATCGGGTCGTCTCTGGCCGGAATGGTGATAGTGGGCGGTGTCGCGCCGGAGCAATGGCCCCCTTCTGCGGCTGAGATCGAGGCGGTCGCCACCGAGACCGGCACACCCGTTGCCACGATTCTCGAGCACATCAACGAGGTCTACTGGATCGACAAGCCCCATCAGAACTGGATCGTCCGCAACCTGTCCGGAGTCAGCGACCTCATCTCGCTGCTTGCGGACGGGCACGGTCGGCTCGTGCAAAAACTCGATGCAATCGCCGCTCTTGCCGGAGCGGCTGCGTACCAAGGAGAAATCAAGTGAAAAGACTGCTAGTGCTGGGGGCTGGAACCGCCGGCACCATGGTGGCCAACAAGCTCAGGCCTCGGCTCGACGAACGCGATTGGAAGATCACGCTCGTCGACCAGAACGAGACTCACTACTACCAGCCGGGGCTTCTGTTCCTGCCCTTCGGGGGCTACGAGCGCCACGAATTGGAGAAGCCCAAACGGCGCTTCATCCCACATGGCGTCGAGCTGATCACAAGCGAGATCGACCTCGTTGATCCCGAGAGCAACTCGGTGAAGCTCGCCGACGGTTCGGAACTTCCCTACGACTACCTGATCATCGCCACCGGCACCCACCCCACGCCCGAAGAGACCCCCGGCCTCGGCGAGGGTGATGACGAGTGGTACAAGTCGGTGTTCGACTTCTACACGATCGAGGGCGCAGAAGCCCTTGCGGAGAAGTTCGAGGACTGGGAGGGCGGCAAACTCGTCGTCAACATCATCGAGATGCCGATCAAGTGCCCGGTGGCCCCCCTCGAGTTCGTTTTCCTTGCCGATGCCTTCTTCGCGGAGCGCGGGATGCGCGACTCGGTACAAATCGAATACGTGACTCCGTTGCCCGGTGCTTTCACCAAGCCGGTGGCCTCCCGCTATCTCGGCGACATGCTCGTCGATCGCAAGATCAGCCTGGAGAGCGACTTCTTCCTCGAGCGCGTCGATTCCGCCGAGCACAAGCTGGTCTCATACGACGAGCGTGAGGTGGATTACGACATTCTCGTGACGGTGCCGGTGAACATGGGCGCCGAGTACATCGGACGCTCCGGGCTCGGCGACGAACTGCGCCACGTCCCGGTGGACAAGCACAACTTCCTCTCGACCAAGCATGACAACATCTTCGCCTTGGGGGATGCCGCAGCGCTCCCCACATCCAAAGCGGGATCCGTTGCGCACTTCGCAGTGGACATCTTCACCGAGAACTTCCTCAACTACATTGAGGGACGTCCCATGCGCGAGCGCTTCGACGGTCATGCCAACTGCTTCATCGAGTCCGGTCACGGCAAGGGCATGCTGATCGACTTCAACTACGACACCGAGCCGCTACCCGGGAAGTACCCGCTCCCCGGCATCGGCCCCTTCTCGCTCCTGCAGGAGACAGAGGCCAACCACTGGGGCAAGCTCATGTTCAAGTGGGTGTACTGGAATGTGCTGCTCGAGGGCAGGGCGATGCCGATCCCGGCGCTGATGTCGATGGCCGGGAAGATTCGGGAGGACCTGCGATGACAACGGCAGCACCGGCTCGCGTCGAGGATCTCGAGGCGAAGATCGACGCGCTGACCGACCAGGTCGCCTTCCTTGCCGAAGAAGCCCGGCAGGCGAAGCGGCGGCGTGAGGTTTGGAGCGAACTCGAAGCCGACGTCATGCCGATCGCCGGTGACGTCCTCCAGGTCGTCGAGAAGGAACTGGAGGAGCTCAGCGCCGACGTCTCTCTCGCCGACATCGGCGATCTGATTCGGCGCTTCATCAGGGTGGCACCGATCCTCGACCAGCTTCTTCGCTACCTGGAGATGACAGCAGAGCTCTTCTCGGACATGACACCGCTGACGGAGCATGCCATGGACGTGGCAACGGATCGCCTGGTGACCCTGGATCAGAAGGGCTACTTCGCCTTTGCCAAGAGCGGTCTCCACGTTGTCGACCGGGTCGTGACCGGATTCAGCGAAGAAGACGTCGAAGCCCTTGGGGACAACGTCGTCCTCATCCTCGAGACGATCAAGGAGATGACCCAGCCCGATGTCATGGCTGCTCTCTATCACATGATCGAGGCGGTCCAACGGCAGCAGCGAGCCATAGTTGACGAGCCGGAGAAGCCGCCGAGCCTGTTCTACCTCGCCAGGCGTCTCCGTGACCCGGAGATTCGCCGCGGTATGGGCCGAGCCCTCAACACACTGAGTGCGGTTGCCGAGGTCGACCCTTCACAACCCGTCCATTTCAACAAGAACCAAACAGACAAGAACACCTAGGAGGTACCCACAATGCCCGTAACGACCATCGCCGGAACCGAAGTCACCGTCGACGACGAAGGCTTCATGACCGAGTACGACGAGTGGAACGAGGAGATCGCCGCGGAGCTGGCTGCCAATATCGGCATCGAGCTCGGCGAAGGCCACTGGCAGGTCATCAAGTTCCTCCGCGAGGACTACAAGGAACAGGGCGAGACCCCAATGCTGCGTCGCGTCTCCAACGTCGGCGGCGTGCCGACCAAGGAGCTGTTCCAGCTCTTCCCGAAGAAGCCGGCCAAGAAGATGTCCTACATCGCCGGTGTTCCGAAGCCGCACGGCTGCGTCTGATTCCCCAATCCACAGCACAGGAGTAGACATGACATTTGTTCCCGACTTTGGCGACGATGACGGCGATCGCAAGATCTGCTTCATTGCCTCCAAGGGCACGCTGGACATGGTGTATCCGTCGTTGGTAATGGCCAACGCGGCCCTCGGAGAAGGCATCGAGACTCATATCTTCTTCACCTTCTGGGGCATGGACATCGTGACCAAGAAGCACATGGATGATCTTCAGTTCACTTGGCTGGGCAACACAGCCATGCATCCCCCCGGCAAAAAGCTTCACATGCCGCAGGGTATGGCAGGGCTGCCCGGAGTGACCGCAATGGCCACCAAGATGATGAAGAAGCAGATCGCCGATCTGGATGTGCCGGAGGTGCCGGAGTTCGTGCAGATGATTGCCGATGCCGGAGGCCATCTCTGGGCCTGCAAGATGTCGGTCGACATGATGGGCCTGACCAAGGAGGACATGATCCCCGAGATCGAGGACATCATCTCCGCCACCGACTTCATCGAACTGTCCGAAGGCGCCCAGGTGATCTTCACCTAGGCAACCTAAGCGATTGGACAACGGGACCCGGTAGGGTCCCGTTGTCGCGAGAACGGAGACCAAATTGTCCAATTACTCATTCTCCACAACGACCGCCGGCCCGCTGTCCGATGCCAGAGAGAGGGTCACGACCGCACTCGCCGCAGAGGGGTTCGGAGTGCTGACAGAGATCGACGTTGCAGCGACGATGAAAGCGAAGCTGGACGTCGACGTCGAGCCCTACGTGATCCTCGGCGCGTGTAACCCTCCGCTCGCCCATCAGGCGCTGACTACCGAGCCGAGCGTCGGGGTCCTTCTGCCATGCAATGTCGTGCTCCGCGCGACAGGCGATCAGATAACGGTCGAGTTCATGGATCCCACAGCCGTCCTGACGCTGGTTGACCGGGAAGGGATCGAGAGCCTCGCCGCCGAGGTACGCGGCCGTCTCGAGCGCGTCCGCGACGCAGTAGCGGGCTAGAAGAAGCGGCGGGTCGGGGTTACGCTTGGCAACGAGCCGGGTGGACGACCGCGTTTGGTTCGCCGACCGAGGAAAGTCCGGACTCCACAGGGCACGGTGCTGGGTAACACCCAGGCGGGGCAACCCGATGGAAAGTGCAACAGAGAGCAGACCGCCCGCAGCTTTGGCTTCGGCCGCAGCGGGTAAGGGTGAAACGGTGGTGTAAGAGACCACCAGCGTCGCGGGTGACTGCGGCGGCTAGGTAAACCCCACCGGGAGCAAGGCCAAGCAGGGAGCGAGCTGCCCGCTCATCAATCCCAGGTAGGCCGCATGAGCCCGTGCAGCAATGCCGGGCCTAGATAGATGGTCGTCGGCGGGCGTCGACCGTTGGTCGACGTCCGCAAGACAGAATCCGGCTTATAGCCCGGCTCAACGAGAAGGAGCCCCCAGGAATGGGGGCTCCTTGCCAACTCCGCCTGCTGTGGATCTCTGGCTAGTCGCCCCAGCCGCTGACTACTGCGTACGCCCCGGATGAGGCTGTGCCCTCATCGGAGTGATGCTGCAACATGGCCAGGAAAGCAGCGCGCGCATCCGTGCCATTCGAAAGGGGCTCCAGCGTGATGCCGACACGCATCTCCGCACCGGACGGGTGCACAAAGCGCACTATGACTTCTTCGAGGTCTTCATCTTCCTTCTCGATGGCTGCGCGCCACCGATCCATATCCGCCGGATGACACATGGCCGTCAGCGGTACACCGATGACTTCGGCCAGGGGCAGGCCCAGCATGTCGGCGGCCTCCTCCTCGGCAAACATCACCGACCCTTCCCCGTCGAGGACGGCGACTGCCGTCGGGCCGACGGCGGTGTCGGGCACCTCATCCGACGGGTCATCGGGAACGAGCCGGGTGACCGGCGTGCTCGGAACGGACCTCTCCTCGGCATGGTGGCGCTGAATCGCAAGCTGCACCGACCGGGCCAGGGCATCAGCAGTGACCGTTCCCTTGACGAGGTAGTCCTGAGCGCCACGGCGGACGGCGCGCAGAGCCAGGTGGTCGTCCTTGTGGGCGCTGAGAACGACGATGGGGACGTGTGGTGCGTTGAGCAGCAGCGAATCGACGGCTTCCAGACCGTCGGCATCGGGGAGAACGAGATCGAGGAGAACGCAGTCGGGCGGCGATTCCTCGATTGCATCCAGGGCGGACTCCAACCGCTTCACATGACGGACCGGCGCCTCATCACCCCAGGCCTCACTGAGCATCGTCAGGACGAGACGTGCGTGAAGCGTGTTGTCCTCCACCACCAAGAGGTCCGGTGGACCGCCGCTCGTCTTTTCCTGTTCCATCGTCTGGACCCTCCGGATGATTGCGCCTCACCGTAATTCGGCTACTTCCGCCCACGGCTTGAGTGGTACGAACGCCGAGACGATTCGCACATGCGGCGGTGAGCAACGGCGAGCGCACCTTCTATCCTGCCCGCATCTCTCCCTGGGAAAGGACTGCGATGACCCGCTTCGCCTACTTCTGTGGACATGAGCAATGGCAACCGGAGACCCTGGTCGAGCACGCCGTACTTGCGGAGAGGGCCGGATTCGACTTCGTGGTTGTCTCCGAGCACTTCCACCCCTGGGTAGACGACACCTCGGCGTCCGGGTATGCGTTCTCGACGATCGGAGCGATCGCCAACGCCACCGAGCGCGTGCAAATCGCCACCGGTGTCACCACTCCCCTGTTTCGCTACCACCCGGGCGTCGTAGCCCAGGCAGCGGCGACGATGGATCGTCTCTCCGAGGGACGTTTCCACCTTGGGGTCGGCACCGGGGAGAACCTCAACGAGGGCCCGCTCGGCTACCCGTTCCCCAAATACGCGGAAAGGGCCGCCCGGATGGCGGAGGCCCTGCAGATTATGCGCCGACTCCTCGACGGTGAGAAGCTCGACTTCACCGGCGAGTACTACACGACCGACCGCGCCAAGCTCTACAGCCCGCCGATCGGGCGGGTGCCGATTTGGCTGGCTGCCGGCGGGCCGAAGTCGGCGGGACTAGCAGCAAGGCTTGCCGATGGCATCATCACCAGTGTCAAGGACCCTGCCGTCACTGTGGAGAAGGTGATTGATCCAGCGGCCGCCGCCTCTCGCGAGGCGGGGCGCAGCGCCCTGCCGGTGCTGGCTTCCCGGTGGTCGGTACGGGCGTCGTCGGATGACGAGGCCTGGGAGGCATTGTCCGCATGGCGGGGGTTGCGAGCCCCGGGGCGTCTCGAGGCCGTGGATCCGGCTGTGCTGCGCGAGCGGGCCGATTCGATGGATCGGACCGAGATTCTGAGCCGGTACTCACTGGTGTCGTCCCCCGACGACTACGTCGCCGTCTACTCCCCACTCATCACCGAACTCGGGGCAGACGTGGTGACGATTCAGACCACGGCCTTAAATCAAGTCGCAACCATCGAGATGCTGGGCTCCGAGGTGCTCCCTGCGCTCCGCAACCTCGAGGGGTAGCGACCTCCATCTCAGGGGGCGGCGGAGGCGAGCTGCCTTATGTACTCGGCTTCGAAGACCAGGGCATTGTTGTCCTGGTCGAGGGCCAGCGCCGCCTCCAGCCCCGGAACGACGGCGTCCCTATAGGCGGTGCTGATCACCGCAGCGTGGTCACCAGCGAGCGCCGCAGCCAGGTACTCGCCGAGTGGTCCCATCAACGCGGGACCGACGGTGGCCACGAAGTCGACCTTCCAGCCGTCGGGTGTCTCCAGCAGGATCACATTGCCGACGGCTCTATCCGTTTCCAGGACGACCGCTGTGTGACCAACGACGCCCGCCAGACCGATCTCCTCGCCGACCGTGACGGCCGTGAGCGGCTCGTCGCGGAACGCCTCGAGACTCTCGTTGAAGCCCCGCCAATACTGCGTGTGCAGCTCGTCGGTGAACCCAGACTGGAGCAAGCCGGCCAGTTCGTCCGATCGCAGGTTGTTCTCAACCGCAGCGACGACGGCCAAACCGGTTGGCTCGACGAGCTCCTCCATAGAGATGTAGTCCTCAGAGGCCAGGGCATCCAACCAGGCTTGCGTGGCCGCGACGGGGCTGAGCGACGGCGCAGGGGGCTCCCCCTCGTCGGCACTCGCACACCCCGCCAGGAGCAGAAAGAGGATCGCGGCGACCAGGCTTCTCATATTTGACCAGGCTAACCGGCACGGCTCTCTACACTCGCCCGATGCCCCCTCGCCCTTGCGCGCTTGCTCCCTCGGCCGTCTCACCGGCAGGAGAACAGCATCGGGATCACCGCAGCAACGGAAACAGGGCCCGAGGCTATCCCCGCCCCGTAGCCCGGCACCGGGCCAATAGCCTCACCGGCCGATCGTCGCCGGCTGCGCCCAATAGAGCTCGGCGGCGACGCCGTCATGCTCGTCGAGGTCGTTGCGTGCAGCCCCGAACAGGAACATCACCTCGGCACCCTGGGCGTAGGACTTCCGGACCCGGTCTTCGCGCACGTCGCGGTCCACGCGACCGGCTGCTATCACCAGTCGTCGAACCGCGGCGTTCGCAAGCGCCGCGTCGACGTCCTCTGCTCCAAGCACAGCCCTTCCGGAGATCTCCGACAGCCGCCGCACCCGGCGAACCGCCTCTCGCTCCTGGCTGTCCTCGTACGCGCGAACCACCGGCGCAATCCCGTCGAGAATGGCCGCCTCATCGGCGTCGACGGGAACCGACACCACACCCGCAACCTGCTCGGCGGTGCGATCGCTCATCGCCCGATAGACACCGTGCGCCTCGCGCTCAGCGCCGCCGAGTATGACACGATCGACCTCACCATTCGCCAGCAGCCCGTCGAGCTCGGCGGCCACCGCAGCCTGATACTTGCGCTGCCACTCCTCGATGCGGGCCTCGAAACGGAACCGATGTCCGGACCGCGTCGCGCTGTGCATCCCCCAGTTGTGGCTCAACGTGAGGTCGTCGTCGCCATCGATCCCACCCTGGTGGGCCGCGACCGCCCTGATCCGGTTGGCGGCGATCAGCACGACGAGGTATCGGTGATAGGCCGACAGCGCCTTGAGCAAAGGCGTCACCGCGGGTCGCCCCAGATGAGCCTCTCGCTCGAGCCGCACTTGGAGCGGAATGGTGAACACCTGCTCAGAGGTGGCGAACACGGCGAGCGTGCGCTCATCCGGAGTGTAGGTCTCGGCGAACTCGCCGAGACCGGCGATCGTTCGCCGGAACTCCAGCCTGTCGTCGCGGTCGTCCCCCGGCTCGAGCTCATCGAGCATGCTCTTGGCGGCCGTACGCCACCACTCCTGACCCACCGGGCGCTGGTTCCTCGGATCACGGGGATCGACCGGGACATACAGACTCACCACGTCTTCGCCCGGGTACGCAAGCAGCTCCTCGACGATCGATCGATCAACCGCGCGCATCACAGTGCACCTTCCGCGGCGGCCCCCGCCCTGCTGATCGCGATCCTGTTCGGAGGGCGATGCCGTTCTTGCGTTGCAGTCGGCGAGGGCCTTGTTGACACCGAGAACGGCGGGATCACGTCGGCGCCTTCGATCTTGCCGTCGACCTCGAGCGGCAGCTTCCGCAATTCGACACAGGTCCGGTTGAGATTGATGTTGACGTGGCCGACTTGCCCGACCAGCCTCCGCAACACTCGCTCGGTCTCGCGGTGTTTGTCGTCGTGTTCCTGCAAACCGAAGGTCTCCATCTCTCCCCTTTTCTCTCGGGCCCGCTGACCACGGCAGCGTAGCCGCACGGGAAGTTCTTGTTCCCGACCTCGCGGCGCCAATTCCCCGGGCGCACAACGAAGTCGATACCCGGATCCGTACCGCCGTGTCCTATGGTTCCTCCAATACACCGTGACCCAATCGGGAACGCTCCGGATCGGCCGGCTCTACACTCGCCCGATGCCACTCTCGCCCTTGCGTGCCATCGCTCTCGGCCTTCTCGCCGGCACCGTCGCCGGCATGTTCGGTGTCGGGGGCGGGATCATCGTCGTCCCCGGTCTCGTCCTCTGGCTCAAGTTCAACCAATACGATGCGTCCGGGACCTCGGTGGCCACGATCGTCGCTGCCGCCGGTGCCGCCCTCATCTCCTTCGGCCTGGATGGATCCGTCGACTGGCGAGCCGCCGTCTTCATCACGATCGGGGCGACGACCGGCGCGGCAATCGGCGCTCGGGTGCTGCACCTCATACCGGCAAGGGTCCTCACCAGGTCGTTCTCGGTCCTGCTCCTGATAGCGGCCGTGCGAATGGCCTTGTCATGATCGAGCTTCTGGGCTTCGTCTTTCTGGGATTGGCCACGGGTCTGATCGCATCGACACTCGGCGTCGGCGGCGGCATCATCTTCGTGACGTCGCTCTCGGTGTTCTTCGGCTTTTCGCAGCACGTAGCCCAGGGCACATCCCTGGCTGTCATCGTGCCGACGGCCATCGTCGGCACCATCCTCCACGCCCGGCGCGGTCGCGTGCATTGGCGGGCGGCCGGCTTGATCGCCATTGGAGGAATCATGGGGGCCTTCATCGGCTCCGCCGCGGCATTGACCATCGATCCTGCCGTACTGCGCCGTCTCTTCGCCGCTCTGCTCGTCCTCGTCGCTGCTCGGATGCTCAGCAGCTGACGTCCCCATCGATGGGGACGTCAATTCGGCCGGTGCGCAGCAGCGCCCTTCGGTTCGACCTCTGGGACAACCCCGCCGCCATCCACAAGTACACCAGGTAGACCGCCCCGACCGCTTCCCCGGCCCAGACCCGCCAATCCGTGAGCACGGACTCGATGTAGCCCGCGGCGGTGTCGGGACCGGCGGGCGAAAAGCCCCAGCCGAAGAAGGGCCACCACAGCGTCTCCGGGTCCAGCCACATGGCATCAAGCAGCAGGTGGAAGAGCAGCCCGATAGCCAGTGGCATCCACTTCTTGCGCGGTCGCCCCCTGCGGGTGGAGAGAACGACGGCAACCATGACGACGGCCGCAAGGATCAAGCCGTGGGTCACCAGACGCACGCCGCCGAGCCGGTCGTAGAAGAGCAGCCCGAGCGGTGTATCGATGAGGTCGGGAAGCAGCGCACCGAGCACCAGGAAGCGAAGATCCATCCGATCATCGCGAAATGAGTAGCGAGCTATCGCGATCGTTGCCCCGACGTGCCAGAAGAGCATCAGGTTGGGTCAGATGACCAGGATGCGCCGGCAGTGAATGCACCGGGGTGGATCCGACCGCTTGGCGTCCAGGACCTCGGCCGCCGTCAGCTTGAGGTGGCAACCGCCGCACATGCTATCGGTCAGGGCACCGATGGCCACACCTTCTTTTGTGCCCCGCAATTGCTCGTAGAGGTCGAGGAGATCACCGTCGATGAGCGGCACGATGTCGGCCTTCCTTGCCTCTCTCGTGGCCAGCTGTGCGTCGATTCCCTTCCACGACTCCTTGATCGCCGCCTCGACCACGGTCTTGGCGGAATCCGCCTGCTCCACCCGACCCTCGAGATCTTCCGCAAGCTTCTCCTGCTCCTCACGGCGCTCCATCAGTTCGAGAACGTTATCTTCCGCCTCGCTGCGTTGCCGGGTGAGCATCTCCACTTCGCGGCGCAGATAGTCGGCATCGCGTGCGCTCAGCCCGCCGGCGTACAAGCGGTTCTGCTCGGCGTCGAGACGTTGTGCCGTGATCTCCAGCTCCCCCTCGGTCTTGTCGAGCTCGAGCGAAGTCTGCCGTAGCGCAGCAGCTGCCTCACCGTGCTCAGCCCGCAGCGCTTCGGTCTCCTCGTGTGCGGCCCGGTATTGATCGAGCTCGGGCAATGATTGCCGCTCATGAAGGAGCCGATCGATCTCCAGATCGACCTCTTGCAGGGCGAGCAGATCCGCCAGGCTCTGCAGTTCCTCCATGGTCACGCCTCCTTCCAGGGGTCGGGATCGACATTGGTGAAATCGAGTGCCGTCCCGACCGATTTCGCAACCGCAGCGTACAACGCCCGAACACCGGGTCGTTCGGTTGCAGCGTGACCAGGATCGATGATCCTCGTCCCACCGGCCAGAGCATCCCGCGCCTGATGATGACTCACATCTCCGGTGACGACCACATCGGCATCTGTCTCGCGCAGCATCGCACCGCCGGATCCGGGAATGAGTGCCACCGTGCGCACCGTCCCCGTCCCGGCGATCCTGGCAACGCCCCCGATGCGATCTGCAACTACCGCCGCCAGTTGCTCGACCGTCGTCTCGGCTCGGAGAGTCCCCCGCCGGCCGATGAAGCCGGCATTGGCCTGGACGTCGATAACGTCGTACGCCGGCTCCTCGTAGGGATGTGCGGCGACCAGCGCCGCGACGACCGCACCGACAAGCGAGCGCGGCGCCAGCATCTCGACCCGCACTTCGGGCTCGCTGTTGAGCACGCCCGGGAGGCCTGCCGTCGGATCAGCACCTTCTCCCGGCAGAAAGGTCCCGATGCCGTCGGCCCGAAACGAGCAGTGGGTATAGCGACCGATGCGCCCCGCGCCCGCAGCTGCCATGGCCGTCGCCACCGCGTCGACATCCGCAGCGGGGGAAAACGTGACGACCTTGCTCACATCGGCGCCCCAGGCGGGGCCGAACCCGGACACGTCCTCGAGGTCCAGTGCCGCTGCCAACCTGTCCGCCGTTCCACCGGGGAGCACGTCGAATGCCGTGTGCGCAACCAGCAGGGCCGTTCCGGAGGCGATCAGCCGGTAGGCCCGACCGCTGGGCCCGGAACCGGCGACGAGCGACGTCGTTGGGCGGAATAGCAGTGGGTGATAGCTCACGAGCAGGTCGATATCGGCCGCAACGACGGTGTCCACGACCTGCGGCGTGACCTCATGACAGACAGCGACACGGTCCGCCGGGGCGGCCGGATCACCCAGTTGGAGCCCAACAGGGTCCCAGCCCGCCGCCTTGTCGATGTTGAAGGCGCGAGAGAGACGGGCGGTGATATCTCCGACGGAGGGCATGAACCGATGCTAATCCCGCGTAGCACACATCGCCCTGCCGGCTACAGCCCCGAAGTGCCTCCTGCGACAGCGGGCTTCGGGCCGAGATCCTTGGTGACCCTGGCGACGCCGGCTTCAACGGTCACGCCGCCGAAGCCTCGCTTCTCCAGCACTCGCTCGATGGCATGGTTGCTCGGAAGGTAGAGGGCTTCCAGCCGGGAGACCCCGCGCTCAATCGCTGCATCTTCGAGTAGATCGAAGAGCGCCGTGGCGAGCCCAACCTGCCGCCACTCCGGCTTCACCACAACTGCGATCTCAGCGAGGTCTTCACCAGCCGGCTCGAAGCGGGCGATCGCAACACCCTCGCCACGCGCAAACGCCACAAGGGCAAACCGCCGGCGATAGTCGACCTCGGTCAGGAACCGGAGACGCTTCTTGTCGAGCCGGATCGCCGGATTGAAGAAACGGTGATAGAGCGTGTCTGCATCCGCTTCGGCAACGGCGCTGGCCAGCAGCACCGCATCCCCCGGAACGACCGGGCGCACGTAGATCGTGCGGCCATCGTCGAGCGTCACCTGACGTTCGAAGTCGAACGGATAGCCGGGCGGCAGCCCGCTTCGCGGTTGAAGTGGAGTCACCATATCTGACACCATTGTAAGCAATGTGCTTGCTATTGCAAGCACATTGCCGGAGATCTCTCTCGCCGACTCGCTAGTAGGAGTCGGGGACGAACGTCTGGTCTGATAGCGGCGGCCGCACGTATCCCTCGTTCGACTGCCGCGGAGGCAACTCGATCTCCTCCGGCGTCAGGTCCTCGTACGGGATGACGCTGAGGAAGTGACTGATGCAGTTGAGACGAGCACGCTTCTTGTCATCTGCGTTTACCGCATACCAAGGTGCCTGCTTGATGTCCGTGTGGGCAAACATGATGTCCTTCGCCCGCGAGTACTCAACCCACCGGCTCCGCGACTCGAGATCCATCGGGCTGAGCTTCCACCGCTTCCGCGGATCCTTGATCCTGGACCGGAAGCGTTGCTCCTGCTCTTCGTCACTGACCGAGAACCAATACTTGACGAGGATGATGCCGCTGCGAACGAGCATGCGCTCGAACTCAGGAGCAGTCCGCAGGAACTCCTGATACTGCTGCTCGGTGCAAAAGCCCATGACGGGCTCCACCAATGCCCGGTTGTACCAACTGCGGTCGAAGAGGACGATCTCGCCGGCAGCCGGCAGATGAGCGACGTAGCGCTGGAACCACCACTGTGTCTTTTCCCGCTCCGTTGCCGTCCCCAGAGCGGCGACCCGACATACACGCGGGTTGAGCCGCTCGGTGATGCGCTTGATCACACCGCCCTTGCCGGCGGCGTCGCGTCCTTCGAAGATGACTACGACACGCAGCCCCTCGGCCTTCACCCACTCCTGTAGCTTCACCAGCTCCATCTGGAGCCGACGCAGTTCCTTCTCGTAGAACTTGTTGTTCAGCTTCTTCAGAGGAGCGCCTTCCTCATCATCGGGATGGAGCACGGAGTCCAGGATCGAGGATCGCGCCGCCGCGGGCTCGACCGGTTCCGTGAGAGTCTGTACCGGAGCACCCACCTCGGGCTCGGGCAGGACCTCCTCGTCGTCGGGTACCAAAAACTCTTCCGTGGTCACACTGGGTTCATCGGACATGTGTTCTCCCGGTTGTCGCTTGCTCAGGATACCGAACCCGCGGGCCCAGTATCCAGCAGGTATTCGACAACTCGCCCAACATGGGCAAGCACACCAAGAGCAAACGCAGTAAAAAACCTCAGAAACGAATAAACCTGACGGCCCTGTGCGGCGAGTGACTACTCAGAGTGGCGATCACGCTACTAGTCCTCGAGATGGAGATCAGGTATGAGACGACGCGAGATACTCGTCTTCACAGCGGCGTTTGTTGTCGTACTGCTCGGTGGTGCGGCGCTGGCGCAGGTGGGTACGTTCTCGAGCTCACCCGTTTCCGATGCCGCGGCATCGCTGAGCGCCGAGCCGGGCGTAGAAGAAGTCACAACCACGGCAGCTGAGGCCCCAAGTGCGGTGGCGCCGGCGGCAAGCCAGGTCGCAGCAACCGCTGCCGCCGGGACCGACTCCGGCAATGCAACCGCCGCCGGCGACGGGATGGAGCCATCGGAGCCGCCCAAGGACGAAGAACCACCCAAAGACGAGCCCCCCAAAGACGAGGAACCACCCAAGGACGAGCCCCCCAAGGACGAACCGCCCAAGGACGAGGAGCCTCCGAAGGACACAACCCCTCCTGAGTTGGCAATCCTCTTCCCCGAGAATGAGCAGCGGTTCGAGGACAAGGTCGTCGCCTTTGAGGGCGAGACCGAGCCGGGTGCTCGCGTCTTCGGCGGGAACTACGAAGCCGATGTCGACGCAAATGGCAACTGGCGGCTGGTTCTGGTGCTCAGCCCGGGCGGCAACACGGTCAAGTTCAAGGCCAAGGATGCTGCCGGCAACATCACCGAGAAGTCGATCAAGGTCTACCTGGACGTCGAGGAAGACAAGGACAAGGAGTTCACCGCCCACCAGAAGTGGGAAGTCTTCGACGGCTATCCCCCCAAGAACAAGTACTACGGCACCGGGACGCCGGGCACCACGGTCTGGGTGGGCTCGGAGTACGGCGACGGCTCGATGAAGATCGACTCCAACGGTGAGTGGCTCTTCTACGTCGAGTTCCCCGAAGCACCCTGCAACGAGTGGTTCACGGTTGTCGTCGAGAGCGAGAGCCACCGCAAGGAGTTCAGGACGAAGTGGGTCTGCGCCAGCCACGAATGGAGCGTTCAGCACAAGTACGCCGAGAACACCAGCCTGTGGACGAAGTTCTACGGCACGGGCAATCCCGGCGACACGGTCTGGGCTGTCTCCGAGTTCGGCGAGGCACAGACAACGATCGAGAGCAACGGCGAGTGGTTCATCAAGCTCCACCTGAGTGACGACGTACCACCGAATGACGAAATCAAGATCGTCATCGAATCCTCCAGCGGGAACCGGGCCGAGTTCTGGTACGTCTGGATAGTCGAGACCGAGCAGGTCGAGTTCACTGCCAACCAGGTCTACGGTTCGTGCGACGAAGCGGTCCCCTACGACGTGTTCTGGGGCACCGCCACGCCCGGGGCAACGATCTGGGTCGAGTCGGCGCACGGCGTAGGCTCCACGACCGCCAACGAGAAGGGGGATTGGGAGCTGAGGGTCGATTTCCCCGAAGCCCCAATCGGTGAGGCGTTCACGGTCGTCATCGAATCGTCAGACGGCGGGTACGCCACGTTCGCCTTCATCCGGTACGCGTCTAGCTAGTCACCGACGAGGCAGCGTGATCTGAAGGGGCGCCCCACGGCGCCCCTTCTCTTCGTTCATAGATCCTTCTATTGCGGAAGCAACTTCGTGTGCCAGCATCGTGCGGGAACACCAAGCACGCCCCCGGCGTTGCAGAGTGTTGAGAAAGGAACACCATGCGCAAGATCCAGATGCCAACAGCCGATACCGCTCTGCGGGGCCACGAGGACGCCATACCGATCAGCGGTATCCATTTTGTCAACGGCAACCCCATCAAGCCCCCTTTCCCGGCACATCTCGAACTGGCCTACTTCGGAATGGGCTGCTTCTGGGGTGCAGAGCGGCTGTTCTGGCAGGCCCATGGTGTCTTCGCAACGGCGGTCGGCTATGCCGGTGGATTCACTCCCAATGCAACCTACGAGGACGTGTGCTCGGGGCGAACCGGCCACACCGAAGCTGTGCTCGTTGCCTACGATCCCGCCGTCATCAGCTACGAGCGGCTCCTCCAGATCTTCTGGGAAGGCCACGATCCCACCCAGGGCATGCGCCAGGGCAACGACGTTGGCACGCAATACCGGTCGGCCGTGTACACCGTCAATGAGGAGCAACTGAAGCTCGCCAACGCCAGCCGGGACAGCTACCAAAAGCAACTGTCGAGCGCCGGCTACGGGATGATCACCACCGAGATCGAGCCCGCTCCGCCGTTCTACTACGCCGAGGAGTACCACCAGCAGTACCTGGCCAAGAATCCGAACGGGTACTGCGGTATCGGCGGCACCGGGGTCTCCTGCCCCACCGGGTTGGCCTAGCGCCGCTCAAGACCCCGGGTAGCGCGTCCGATAGAACCTCGTGATTCCGGGCGAGACACGATGGAGAAGGCAGGTTGCGGTGGTTCCCGAGCCAACCGCCTCGATCCTCAATGACTCGATGCTGACGGCTGTTGTCGACGCCACTGAAGCCTTCATCGCCATCCTCGACTCCGAGCGCGAGATCGTGTTCGCCAACCAGACGATTCTCGACGCGTTCGACCATGACCTGGTACAGGCCCTCGGGCTCCGCTTTGGAGCCCTTGCCGGCTGCCGCAACGCCGACGGGGCGCCGGACGGGTGCGGCACCACGCCCGGCTGTATGGAATGTGGCTCCAACCAGGCCATCCGTGCGGTGGCCGGCGGAAGCCGGGTCCAGGAGGAGTGTCGGATCCTCCGGCGCGACGGAGAACCCATCGATCTTGCGGTCACTGCGACTCCGTTGCTCATCGGCGGGGATACGTACACCCTGCTCACGGCTGTTGATATCAGCGATCGGAAGCGCCGGGAGTCGCTGGAAAGGATCTTCTTCCACGACATCATGAACACGGCATCGGGGATGCAGGGTCTCTCGACCATGATCCGTGCGGTGCCGGCGGAGGAACGAGACGAGTTGCTCGACATGCTGGAGAGCGCGTCGACCCAGCTCATCGACGAGATATCCGCACAGCGCGAGCTTCTGGCCGCCGAGACGACAGGTCTCGAAACGAACCCGCAGAACGTGCATTCGCTGCAGATGCTGCACACCGTGGCGGGCCTCTATGCGTCACACGACGTGGCAGCCGGGAAACGCCTCGTCGTGGAGCCGGCAAGTGACGATATCGAGTTCGTTGCCGATCCCGCTCTGCTTTCGCGGGTATTGGGCAACTTGACCAAGAATGCCCTCGAGGCCAGCCGAACGGGCGACACGGTGACCCTCGCGTGCCGGCAACGTTCCCACGGTGTCGAGTTCACGGTCCACAACCCTGCGTTCATCCCGTTCCGCGCCCAGCAGCAGGTCTTCCAGCGCAGCTTCTCGACTAAGGGACGGGGACGCGGTCTGGGGACCTACAGCTCGCGCCTCATCACCCAGCGCTACCTGGACGGCGACCTGGACTTCGTCAGCACACCCGACGACGGAACGACCTTCCGCGCCGTTTACCCGCGCTAGTCGACACCGATCGGTTGCCTATCCCGCCCGGAGTAGAGTCAGCGGGCCAGCCTGCCCCCTGTGGAGACCACACATGAGTGACAAGCCCGAGAAGAACGGCGAGGAAGCCGCCGAGGAATCCAAAGAGACCCCGCCTCCGCCGCATCATGAGGAGATCTCCACCGAGACCACTCACACCGTGAGGATCGCCGGCGAGGAAGTCGAGTACACGGCAACCGCCGGGAGGATGCTGCTGACCGAGGAGGAGGGCAAGAAGAAGGCCTCGTTCTTCTTCGTCTCCTACACGCGCAACGGAGTCGAGGATCTCTCCACCCGTCCCCTCGTCTTTGCCTTCAACGGTGGACCGGGATCGTCTTCGGTCTGGTTGCACCTCGGCGCCCTCGGCCCAAGGCGCGTCCTGCTCGACGAGGAGGGCATGCCCTTTCCCCCGCCGGGAAGCTTGGTCGACAATGAGCACTCCCTTCTGGACGTCGCCGATCTGGTGTTCATCGACCCGGTAGGCACCGGATTCTCCCGGGCCATCCCGAAGGATGAGGCGAAGGACTTCCACCACTTCAAGAAGGACATCGAAGCCGTTGGGGAGTTCATCCGGCTCTACCTCACCCGCTACAAGCGGTGGGGTTCGCCGAAGTTCCTGGCGGGCGAGTCCTACGGAACGACCCGCTCCGCCGGTCTCGCCGGCCACCTGTACCAACGGCACGGCATCACGTTCAACGGGTTGATGTTGATCTCCTCGATTCTGAACTTTCAGACGGCCGCCTTCGATCGCTCCACCGGCACATTCCTGCGCGGCAACGACCTCCCGTACATCGTCTTCTTGCCGACCTATGCAGCTACCGCCTGGTATCACGGCAAACTCAGCGACAAGGATCAAAGCCGGGATCTCCGCGAGTTCCTCGACGAGGTCGAGTCCTTTGCCGCCAACGAGTACACACTCGCCCTCTTCCAGGGCACGGCCTTGCCTGCGGATCGATTCCGCAGGGTCGCTCGCAAGCTTGCGCGCTACACGGGCCTTTCCGAGCAGTACGTAAGTCGCTACGACCTTCGCATCGAGATCCTGCGCTTCTGTAAGGAGCTGCTGCGCGACGAGGGACGTACCGTCGGTCGCATCGACTCGAGGTACACCGGCATCGATCGCTTCCGCGATGGCGACGCTTTCGAGGCGGATCCGAGCATGGATGCGACGATGGGTGCGTACACCTCGACGCTGAATGCCTACATGCACGACGAGCTGGAGTACGAGAGCGACCTGCCCTACGAGATTCTCAGCGCCGAGACGTGGCAGAACTGGGACTACGAGGACTTCAAGAATGCCTTCGTCGACGTGTCGGAGACGTTGCGCAGCACAATGACCCGCAACAAGTTCATGAAGGTGTTCGTGGCCAACGGTTACCTCGACTTGGCGACGCCGTACTTTGCGACCGAGTTCACGTTCAACCACCTTGGGCTAGATGAGAGCCTGCGCGACAACGTGACAATGGAGTACTACGACGCCGGGCACATGATGTACGTGCACATCCCGTCGCTCGAGAAGTTCGCCGCGGACCTTCGCACCTTCGTTCACGACGCATCTTGAGTCAGTCGGCATCGCTGGGTGACAGTCACCGGTAGATTGGCATCGCCCGCAGTTGGAAGGGGAAGGCAATGGTCAGCGACTCACGACGCCGCCTGATCCACCGCGGGAAGGATCGACGAGTCCAGCGTGCCCCCCTGTACTACCCGGAGCGGAGAAGCGGCTTCGACCGAAGGTCCGCACCGGGGTGGCGCGGCCGGTACCTCGGCGACCTACGCGACTTTGCCGGCCGACCGCGTACTGTTGTGCTCGTCCTGGCCACGATCATCGTGTTCAACTTCATGGACTTCTACCTGACCGTTCGCATTCTCAATGCAGGGGGCGTTGAGGTGAACCCGATCATGGAGCGGCTCTTTGCCGTCGGCTCACAGACAGCTGCCGTGGTCAAGCTCGGCATCGTGGGCGTGGCCGCACTCGTTCTCCTCGCCCTCCGCCGGTATCGCCGCACCCTGGAGCTGTCGCTTCTCTTGCTCGTGTCGTTCAGCGTGCTGATGCTGTATCACGTCGTACTGGTGATCCAACTCGGCGCGTAGCCGAAGTCGGGGTTTCCCCTCGGGGCCACCAGGGTCCGATCAGGGTGAGTTGAGGGGGACACCCAATAGCGCCATGGCACCATCGCACGCACGATGTAGCCATGGAAACGACACAAACCACCAATCAGAAGAAGACACGCTTGCATCGCCCTCAGGCCGGAAGAGTCCTGGGTGGTGTCGCCACCGCCGTTGCCGACAACACCGGCGCATCGGTCGGACTTGTGAGGCTGGGCTTCGTCGTCACCGCCCTGCTCGGGGGCTTCGGCGTTGTCCTCTACGCAGCAGCTTGGGCACTGCTCCCCGGTGAAGGCGAGGACGAATCTGCCGCCGAGCGCTGGCTGCGCAATCTAACGACGCCGGGCAAGCGGCTCGGTGCCTTCCTCATCGGCGTAGCCGGGCTCATCATCCTTGCCGGCGCAGCCCCGGCAACGATCCTGGCGGCCGCAACGCTGCTGGCAGCCGCCGCTCTGCTCGCAAACCGCGAGGAGAGCGAGCCGCAGGCCGCTACGACGGCTCCGGCCGGTGGCGACGAGAAGGAGTAGCCATGCGAATCACGAAACTCATCGCCGCTGTCATCGGTGTTCCGATGGTGATCGGCAGCTTCGCCCTGGCGGTAGGCGGGGGCGTTGCCCTCGCAGTGCCCGACGACGATGGCTGGGTCAGCGTCGGGCCAACACGAATCGAGACAGACTCGGCAGCCCTGGTCGGCGACGACATCGAGATCGATTTTGGCGGCAAGGTCGCCGACGGTCGCACCTTCATCAGCTGGGGCGAGATCCCGGCGGAGCTCGAAGTAACCAGCCGCAACGACAAGTCGGTGTTCATCGGCATCGCTCGCAGCGATGACGCTGCGGCCTACCTCGAAGGTGTCGCCTTTGACCGACTCTCGTCGTTCGATGGCGATCACGATGTCGAACACGTGCTCGGCACCTACCAGGCAACGCCACCAGGCGATACGGACATCTGGGTCGCGTCAACCTACGACGGAGTGTTGGAATGGGACATCCGATCCGGTGACTGGGCAATCGTGGCGGTCAACGCCGACGGCTCCCCCGGCATCGACGTCGGTGTGACCGCCGCTGCCAAGATCCCGTTCCTGACTGCGATTGGCGTCGTCCTCATTGCCATCGGCGTCGCCGGGATGACGGCGGGTGTGTTTCTCACCTACTACGGCGTCCGGCGAGTCAGGGATACCGGCGAAGTCGGGACAACACCCCCTCCGCCCACGCCCGATCCCGTCGTGACCTAGCAGCCGTCTGAGTCCACCCCGATGAGACGGGCGGGTCGTGTGACCCGCCCGTCTGTCGTGGCAGCGGAAGAGACGTCATTGACCTGTAGGCTGGTGCGAACCTCTGGAGGCGCCATGATCAAGATAAGGCCGACCTACTACGGCGAACTCTCGTTGGAAGCCCTGAACCAGGCAGCCACCCTGTCCCCCTCCGCCACCCGTGACATCATTGGCCTGGGCTGGCGCCACGGGCTTCACGCGACCGGGCGCTTCACCGAGTGGGATTCCCTGAACCTGAGGTTGGTCGATGTGGTCCGGCTCCGCGCTCTTGATTCGCGGATACCGATGGAGTCGTTCAGCGCGCTCGTCGAGCGATCCCGGGCCGATGCCGACGAGTCGCCGGCCGTTGCGGCTGCCGCCACCGTCACCTTGCGGGATCCCGATGCGATGCGGTGGATCACGGCCAACCCGGACCACGTTGCGGCCTCCCCGAAATGGCACCAGGTGGTCGTCGGGCTGGGGGGATTGACCGTCTCGACACCACTGGCGGAAGAAGCGTTGATCAGCCTGATGCGGGCCAAGTGCAAGCTCCCGCGCGAGCTGTCCACCTTCGTCCAACTCAACCCGTGGTTTCCGCGACGGTTCGCCGTGCGATTCCGCCGCCGTGTGGGTGGCAAGCGAATCCGGATCCGGGAGCGCGATGCCACGGCCCGGGCGTGGTCCCACGCCCGAACGCTGCTCGGGACTCGGGTCCCCTACGAATGGAGCTCTCTCCACGGTCGCGGGAGGGGAAGACCTCTCGATCGTTGGTCGGAGAGACTCCTGGCCGACTACGCCGATGTCTTCGTCAGAGTGTACGAACAGACCCCAATCGCGGCTACGGCAGCATCGTTGTATGCCATTGCGGCAGGAGCGATCAACGTCCGGGGCACAGGAGATGCGATCGCCGCCGGCTGGGACGCTCTTCCGCTGGAGGTCGAGAGGCGGGGACGTGCGATGCTCGGGCTCCCGGGAGCGACCGCGGAAAGGGACAATGCCGACGCGCTCGCACACGCATCGCAAACCATAGGGAGCGATGCCGTTGCGTGGCGGGAAATCATCTCGCGGGCATTCCTGGATCGGGAAGGCCTCGTCACCGCAACGCGCCACCTGGCTCAGTAGGGCACACTCCGGCAACACTCTCCCTCGTGATAGGTTGCGGCGGTGCCTCAGGTCATCGCCCTCAGCGCCATTCTCGTTGCCTTCAACAGCACCGTGCATCTCTTGCCGGGCTTCAACGCGCTCTACGTCCCGTTGAACATCATGGCGGCAGCGTTGCTGGGTATTGCCGCGAGGCGAGAGCAACTGACCTGGGAGGAGCTGGGGCTCGACGGCGAGTACCGGGCTGCCGGGCTGCGGTTGGGTGCGCTCGTTGCGCTCGTCGCCGCCGCGGTGCTTCTCGTTGGCGTTGCGTTTCCACTCTTCCACGGCCTCTTTGACGACGAGCGTCTTGCCGACATCGGCCCGGCTCTAGTGGCCTACCGCGCCTTCATCCGTATTCCGCTCGGCACGGCACTGTTCGAGGAGTTCGCCTTTCGCGGGGTCCTGCTTGCGGCGTGGCGACGCGTGGCCGGAGTACCGACTGCCGTTGTAGGAAGCAGCTTGGTCTTCGGCTTGTGGCACATACGCCCGGCGCTCGAGCTGCTCGACGCCAACGGCGTCGCAATGGGGCGGTCATCACAAGGATTGGCCGTGGCGGCGGCTGTGGGCGCTACGACACTTGCGGGCGTCTTCTTCTCCGTCTTGCGGCTACGCAGCAACAGCCTGTGGGCGCCCTACGTCGCCCATGCTGCCATCAACTCTCTTGCGCTCGTCGCCGCCGCGGTCGTGACCGGCCGGCTGTAGCTTCTCGGAATCGCCAGGTCACACGCCAATTCCTACACTCCGATGCCGATGAGCTCACCCGTCGCCTCCCCGCCCCGGCGCGACCCGATTACTCGCTGGTTGCTCATGGTGGCCGGCCTCATCGTCGTCATGGTCATCGTCGGCGGATTTGTCAGATTGTCTCGAGCCGGCCTGTCGATCGTCGAATGGGACATCGTTACAGGAGTCGTCCCGCCGATCGGAGAGACCGCCTGGCAGGATTCGTTTGCGGACTATCAAAAGACTCCTGAGTATCTGCTCGTCAACGAGGGAATGACCCTCGGCGAGTACAAGCGCATCTTCTACTACGAGTGGGCACACCGCCTGATTGCCCGCGTGGCGGGCCTCCTCGTTGTTGCTCCTCTGCTCTGGTTCATGTGGAAGCGGCGCCTGACTCTGCGCGAGTCGATCCCCTACTGGATTGTCGCCGCCCTTTTTGGCATCCAGGGAGCAATCGGTTGGATCATGGTTGCCAGCGGTCTGCGGGACCGCCCCGTGGTCAGCCACTTTCGGCTCACCATCCACCTCCTCGCCGCCGTGCTCCTGCTCGGGCTGGTGCTGTGGATGGCTCTCGACAGGCTCCGCCAGGCGGGAGAACACGAAGACGCGCCCGAGGTCTCGCCGCGCGCCCGCGTCCTGACCTGGGTGCTCATGGCTGCCCTGCTCGTGCAGCTCGCATACGGGGGCCTGGTTGCCGGACTGAAGGCGGGGCACCTCTCCAATACCTGGCCATTCATGTTTGGGCGGTTGGTCCCGGCAGACCTGTTGAGTCGGTACGAGCCGTGGTGGCGGAACCTCTATGAGTCCCTGGGTTCACACTGGATACATCGCTGGCTGGCCTTCGTCGTTGCCGCAATCGCCGTCGCGGTTGTGGCGCACCTGCGGCACACCGGCACCCCAGGTGTGGTCCGACGGGCTGGGACCTGGCTGCTTGCGGTGGTCGGTGTCCAGATTGCGCTCGGCGTGATCGTCGTACTACTTGGAGTACCGAAGTGGTTTGCCCTCGCCCATCAGGGCGTCGGGATCATCATGTTCTGCGTTCTTCTCGTCATCGCCCACTACGCAGAGAGCAGCAGGGCGCGGCTCCAGCACACGGCTGCGTAAGTCTTCCGAGGAACGGCCTCGTGCGTTCGGCGTCCGCCGGGGTTCAGCGCTCGTAAGGCTCGACGACCAGGGCATTGCCCCTCACTGCGACGACGCGGACTGGGGATTCCTCGGCGATCGTCTCGCCCGAACTCGACAACGCACGCCACAGCTCACCTCTCACGCGTACCCGGCCGGCCTCCCGCCCCTCCAGCGCCGTGGTGACTATCCCGGTGGAGTCGATGTAGCGATTGGCTCCCTCGTGGGTTGCCGGCGGCTCTGCGTTCACCCGCTTCCCGTACCTGGCGGCCCACAGCAGGGTGGCACCGCTTCCGAACACGAAGATCCCGAGTGCGACAGCCGGGTCGGCGCCAAGCGCGGCAGCGCCTGCAGCCGCAAACGAACCAACGGCGAAGGGCAGCAGAAACAGGGTCCCGGTGAGCAGTTCGCCCACTCCGGTCACGGCTCCGGCCAGAAGCCAGAGCACTATCCACCAGTCGATGCCGTCTAGCAAAGGTCGCACCTCCCGCAGCTCCAGGGTACCGCTCCGTCATCCAACGGGTAATCGAGCCCCGACTCAGCGGATTGCCAGCCAATTCTCAGGTTCGCCGCTTACCTTGTTGGTCATGGAAACAGGCAAGACTCTCCCCGCCTCGATCTTGGTGGTCGACGACGAAGAATCCCTGACCGACCTCGTGGGCAGCGCACTCCGCTTTGCGGGCTACACAGTGCGCACTGCCGGTGACGGCTTCGACGCACTGCGCAGCATCAAGGACCACGTCCCCGACTTGATCGTGCTAGATGTCAACATGCCGGAGCTGGATGGATTCGAGGTGTGCCGGCGCATCCGTCGTGATGGGCTGGATACGCCTGTGATCTTCCTGACGGCGCGCGACGACATCGACGACCTGAGAACCGGATTCCGGCAAGGCGGCGACGACTACCTCACAAAGCCGTTCAGCCTCGAAGAGCTGGGGCTGCGGATCGAAGCATTGCTCCGCCGCGCCGGTGGCCCCGCCGAATCGGGCCGTATCACCGTTGGGGAGATCACCCTCGACGAGGCCGCCCACCAAGCGTGGCGTGATGGGACGGA
>JASJBC010000196.1 GCA_030066715.1 Acidimicrobiia bacterium | reverse complement strand
TCCGCAACGTATCGAGACCCACTGACATTTTCTCTGGATGGCGCTACCGGGCTCGAAGCCAGGATGTGGTGTAATCCTCCCATGCAGGCAGATTCAGTTGCGCTCGCAGCCCTGAAGCCAAGGCTCGAGGCGCTCGCCGGAATCCTCGACAACGTGCAATTCGGTCTTCCAACGTCCGGCAGGGACGAAGCGGAGCGGGTTCGCACGGCCGTAGTGCGAACCATCAACGAATACCTGCTGCCGCGCCTCGAGGAGCCGGACGCCCCGGTGGTCGCCGCCGTCATCGGTTCCTCCGGCACAGGCAAGTCGACCGTCGTCAACTCGCTCGCCAACGACAGGATCAGTGAGGTCGGCCCGTTGCGGCCCACGACCCGAAACCCCGTCCTCTGGGCTCACCGCGACCATGGGGGTCGCTACTGGTCGGCATTCGTGGCGAGAGTCCGCGACCGCGTCGGGCCGACCGTCGAGGTCGTCATAGGTGATGACGAGCTCACCAAGCAGCTCACTCTGATCGACACGCCGCCCGCCGAGTACGTAACCCCGGCCGGCCGCAATCCTGCGGTGGATGCGCTCGCTCTTGCCGACCTGTGTGTGTTCGTTACCAGCCCGTCTCGGTACGCAGATATCTCCGCATGGGAGTTCCTGCGCGAGATCCGGTGGCGCGGAGTGCCGATGCTCTTCGTGTTGAACCGCCTCCCTTCCGATCGGGACGAGGCTGTTGCGCTGCTCAACGACTTCGCCGCGCGCCTCCACGGCAATGGGCTGCTCCTAGAGCCTGACGCCGCCATGGTGTTCGGAGTCAGCGAGGCGGTTGGGGATCGCTGGCATGGGGGCCTGGATCCAACGTCGGTCGGGGCTCTGCGCAACGAGCTCGGCGCCGTCTCCAACACGGGCTATCGCAACACTCTCATAGCTATGACCGCATTCACGACCGGGCGCAACGTTGTTGACCGGTGCGGGCTCTTGCTCGAAGAGTTCGCCCAAGTCGAAGCTGCGTCGTCGGTGCTGGACTCTCATGTCTCCGCCGCCTACGGCAGCCAGGTCGACGAGATAGTGGGAATGCTTGTTGCCGGAGACCTCGCCGACATGGCTCGGCACAGGACCTGGTCGGAGGCAGCCGTTGATCTCACTGCGATCATCACGCGCCGGGCCGGCGTCGCCGCTCAAGAGACGGCAAGCAGCTGGATGGAGCACGACTCGGGAGCGGTTCTACTCGAAGGGGAGGGAACCTCGCTTTGGCGGCACACCGAGGACACGTCTTGGGATGTGCAGGGTCGCCTCGAAGGCTGGGAGGAGACGCTTGCGGAAGTTGCCGCCCGCCACACCAAGTCGGGCTCGCTGCGACCGCGAGCCGCGCAGAGGCTGGCGGCGAAGGCGTGGCGGGCAGTCGTCGATCTGGAGACGCGGCCGCCGTGGTCTGTGCGGAGGCGCTTCAAAGACCGTCTCGACGCGTTCCGCAGCGATGCCCACGCCAGCCTGGGGGTAGTGATTGCCGGCGCTTTGGAGGACGATGCCAGCCGCTTCCGCAGCCACCTCCGCACCGACGAAGAAACCGTCAGGTCGCTCACCGGGCACATGGAGGCGATCACTGCGCTCCTGCAAGGCGATCAGCCGCAGCTCGAGCCGGTTCCCGACGCTGGAGCAGCCGAGGAAGACGCCGAGGAAGACGTCGAGAGCAGCGCAGATGCGTGACGTTCCCGAACTCCTAGATGCCATCGACCTCGTCCTGGCCCGCGCCGACGGGGTCGTCCCGCCCGAGCTGTTGGGTGAGGCCGAGCGGTACGCCAACGACATACGCCAGCGGCGCGGCTTCCTCGGCGAGACCCTTGTCCTCGCTATCGCCGGTGGCACCGGTACGGGCAAGTCGAGCCTCGTCAACGCTTTGGCCGGCGAGGTGATCACCTCAGTGAGTGTGTTACGACCGCACACCGACGAGCCGTTTGCCGTTGTCCCGCACAATCCGGAACCCGCAGTGACGGTCCTGCTCGACACGCTGGGGATCGCGTACCGCCACGAGCATTCCGCATTCACCCGGACCGCCATCATCGACCTGCCCGACATCGACTCCATCGCAGAGTGGCATCGCGAGCGCGTCGAGGACCTGATACCGCGCGTCGATGGCGTCATCTGGCTGTTCGATCCCGATAAATACCGCGATCCGATCGTTCACGACGACTTTCTCGCCCAACTGGCGCAGCACCAAAGCCAGTTCATCTTTGCGCTCAACAAGATCGACAGACTCCGGCCCGACGCTCTGCAAACGGTGCGTCAGGACCTCGTCGAGACCCTCGCTGCCGACGGGTACCCGCGTCCCGCCCTGTTTGCGATGGCGGCCGATCCGCCCAGCGCGTCGCCGCGGGGAATCGACCTGTTCAGAGAGCACGTGACGGAGCGGATCGACACCAAGACGGTGATGCTGCGGAAGGTGATTCGTGATGCCGCCGGGATCGTCAGATCAATCGGCGAAGCAGCCGGCGTGTGGAGCGACGGTTCCCTCGACTTCGAGAAGTCGTGGTCGCAGGTCCGCCAGGAGGTGCTTGCCGGAGTGGGGTCGGAATCGACCCAGGCCGACCGGGAGGATGCCCTCTGTCGCCTCGAGGATCTGACCGCGGCGATCTCGGTGAAGGCCGGTCCCTTGCTCGGGCCCGAGATCCGCAGGGCCGCCGACCGTGACACCATCGAGGCCCTTGTCGCCGACCTTGCCGTCGCCGGTCCCGCCGACCCTGTTCCCGGGCCGGGCTCGGGTATCTGGGGCAGGCTCACCGGAGCTGAGGAGGATCCGACTCCGTCGCCTCGCGGCTACCTGCTCGACGAGGTTCTCGGCGATCCCCTGCGCAGGCTGCTGTGGAAGCGTGCGTTGCTGGGAGCCACCGTCGCTCACGCCGCTGTTGGTGCGGTCCAACTCGAGGAGCGGATCAACCGCAATGTCGAAGAGGACTAGCTGCGTCGCGGCGCTATGACGGACAACGCGTCGTAGGCGGGTGTGATCTCGACAGACTCGGCGGTACCGAGGAGCTCGCCATCAGCCTGGAACTGGGCGCCTGGTTCCGCATGAACGACGAGCTTCTCGAGATCGTGAAAGACGTGAGCGCCGCGCTGCTTCTTCATGGGCTGTCGCGATACGCCGCGGGCGACCAATCCCACCGCCCCGGTTGCCGACACCCTCTCGATGGCGACGGCGGTGAGCCCGTCGCCGGGTTCCGGGTCGATCCGCACCGGCACCCGCCCCCAGTAGGTGTACATCTCATGGACCTGAACCAGCACGGTGGAGGCGTGGACCCTCCTGCCGTCACACTCCACGAGCATGTTGGGTAGGCGGGTCCGGTACCGGGTCAGCACCTGCTTGGTGGCGATTGCGGCAAAGTTGACGGACGAGAAGTAGTACTTCGCAGCGGGTCGCTGGTCCGCGACCGCAACAACATCAGCATCGAGTCCCATGCCCAGCGAGAACACGGCGTATTCGGAGCGTGCCGCCAGCGGGCTGTCCGTCGCTATGTGAGCGAGGCTCAGCGGTTGCCGTTGCCCCGAGATCAGCTTCGCCGCTGCCTTTGCCGGCTTCATCGGGATGCCGAGAATCCTCGCTACGACGTTCGTAGTACCTGTCGGGATCACACCCATTGCGGTGCCGCTGAACGCAAGGCCGTTGGCAACGTGGTGGACAACACCGTCCCCGCCCATCGCCGCAACAACGGAATAGCCCTCGGCCGCCGCGTCGGCAGCCGCCTGCCGCGACTCTGCGGGACCGTTGGGCCAGGCGACGGTGACGGCGTAGGCCTCACCGAGAGTTCCCTCCACGGCGCGCAAGGCCGCACCGGTGAAACCGGACGCAGAGGGGTTGGCGATCAGGAGAAGTCGGCGCATGTGTCACGCAGGGTAGAGGTACGCTGAGTGGTATGAGATACGTGGACCGGTCGGATGCCGGTCGCCGCATCACCCCGGACGTCGCCGCCGCGCTCCGCGATTCCGGGCACAGTGGCGCCCCGCCGCTGATCCTCGGCGTTCCCCGTGGCGGTGTTGTGGTGGCGGCAGAGGTGGCCGCGGCGCTGGACGGTGAACTCGACGTGGCCCTCGCCACGAAGATCGGTGCCCCGCACAATCCCGAGCTGGCCATAGGCGCAGTTGGGGAGAGCGGCGAGCCGGATCTAGCGGAGGGCCTGATTCACCAGCTTGCGGTCGGTGAGGAGTACCTGGCTGCGGCGATCAAGCGAGCCCGCAGTGAATTGCAGCGACGCGCCGGGGTCTTCCGCGGTGACAGGACGCCGCCGAATCCGCACGGCAGAGTCACCGTCGTAGTCGACGATGGGATCGCCACCGGCGCAACTCTCCGAGCTACGTTGCGTGCGGTCAGGGCGCAGCGGCCCTCATTCCTGGTATGTGCCGTCCCGGTCGGACCGCGCGACTCGGTTGCGGATCTCGCCACGCACTCGGATGCAATGGTGTGCCCGATGCAGCCGCGGTGGTTCCGAGCGGTAGGAGAGTGGTACGACATCTTCACGCAGACGAGTGACGCCGAGGTGATCAGATTGCTCGAGAACGCAGGGTCGGGCGGTCAGGCCGAAGAGCTGTGACCTAGGAGGCGATCATCTTTGCCACACGATCGCGGAGATCGGTGGGGCGGAACGGCTTGGTCATGAAGTCGTCGGCACCGCCCTCCTGAGCCTGTACGGCGACCTCAGGTTGGGCGTGTGCGGTCAGAATCAGGACCTTCGTATCGCGTGTCGCGTCGTCGGCGCGAAGCCTGCGCAGGACCTCCCAGCCGTCCATGCCGGGCAAGCCGATATCGAGGACGATCGCAGCCGGCAGGGTCTCCCGTGCGGCCTCGAGACCGGCTACTCCGTCGGCGGCGCCGACGATGTTCAAGCTCAGTTCGCGGAGGCAGACCTCGATGAGGCGGCGCACGCTTGCAGAGTCTTCCACGATCAGTATTGAATCGGTCACATTGTCAGTATCGGCGGTTCGCCGCCCTACTGCAGAACTTTCTTGGGGAATTGCTCGCCCATCCGGGTCGCGTCGAGGGCCGCGTTTTCCCAAAATGGCGGACCACGATTGTTCGGCGTAGCCTTCGGATAGCGTCCCGGCGAGCAAAGGAAAGCAGCATGGAGCCGTTCCGAACCGAGCCGTATTCAGACTTCACCGCGGCCGAGCCCAAGGCCGCATACCTGGAGGCAATCGAGACGGTGCTGTCGAAGCTGGGCGGGCACGTTCCGCTGATCATCGACGGGAGGCCCGTAGCGACTGACGAGCGGATCGTATCGACAGACCCGGCCAAGCCGGAGGTCGTCGTGGGAACGACCGGCAGCGCCTCGCAGGCTGAGGCCCAGCTCGCCATCGATGCCGCCAAGAACGCTTTCAGAGACTGGTCGCGACGTCCGGTTGCGGAGAGAGCTGAATACGTCCACCGGATCGGTGACCTCATCGCCGAGCGCAAGTTCGAGATCTCGGCCTGGATGACCCTCGAGGCCGGGAAGAACTGGCCTGAGGCTGAGGCCGACGTTGCCGAGGCCATCGACTTCTGCCGTTACTACGCCCACCAAGCCGTTCGCCTTGCCGAGCCGCTACCGGTCGTAGGCTACCCGGGGGAGAGCAACGAGTCGTTCCTCATCCCGATGGGTGTCGGTGTGGTCATCCCACCTTGGAACTTCCCCCTGGCGATCCTCGTCGGCATGACCGTGGGCCCCGTGGCAGCGGGGAATACCGTGGTGCTCAAGCCGGCATCGAACACGCCCGTGCTGGGTGCCCACTTCATGGACATCGTCGCCGAGGCGGATCTTCCCGATGGCGTGATCAACTTCCTCCCGGGTCCCGGCTCCGAGGTGGGCGACTTCCTGGTCGATCATCCTGACACCAGGTTCATCAACTTCACGGGCTCCAAGGAGGTGGGCCTCCGCATTGCCCAGAGAGCTGCTGCGGTCCATCCCGGACAGCAGTGGCTGAAACGTGCCTACATGGAGATGGGGGGCAAGGACGGCTTGATCGTCGATGAGACGGCAGATCTAAATCTGGCCGCCGACGCCGTCGTTCGCAGCGCCTACGGCTACCAGGGACAGAAGTGCTCGGCTTGTTCCCGGGCGATCGTGGTTTCGTCTGTTCACGATGAGCTTCTCGACCGGGTCGTTGCGAAGGCCG
>JASJBC010000195.1 GCA_030066715.1 Acidimicrobiia bacterium | reverse complement strand
GACGAGGTTCACGTGAGTGCGGACTTCGGTTACAACGGTACCGGAGGTATCGGTGACTTCGTGTGGCTGGATCTCAATGCCGACGGAGTCCAGGATCCCCTGGAGCCGGGGATTCCCGACGTCGATCTGGAGATCACCTGGTACGGCGGGGATGGTCTGCTGGGCACTGCGGACGATGCCGTGGTCAACACCGCAACGGACCTGGATGGCAACTACTCGGTATCGGACCTTCCCGGCGGGAACTACGACGTTGCGGTGGTTGCGGTCTCGCTGCCCACCGGTGTGGCCCAGACCTACGATTCCGACGGGCTGGCCAGTCCTCATGTGGCTTCATTGCTGCTGGGCGGGGGAAGCACCGACTCCGACCAGGACTTTGGTTACAACGGGGGAGCAACGGTCGGCGACACCGTTTGGTTCGACCGCAATGGTGACGGCGTCTTTGATCTCGCCGAGTACGGAATCGCCGGCGTCGATGTCGAGGTGATCTGGGCAGGCCCGGATGCGATTCACGCCACCGCCGACGACGAGACATTCCCGCATGTGACCGATGCGTCGGGGGAGTACGAGGCGACGAACCTGCCGCCAGGCGAGTACGCGGTTGTCGTACTGGCACCGTCGCTGCCGGCGGGGATGGTCCCGACGTACGACCTAGACGGCGCACTCGACGGCCAAACTCTCTTCAGCTTGGGCCAACTGGAGCAGCAGCGTGCGGCGGACTTTGGGTACCGGGGTACGGGCGACATCGGGGACAGCGTCTGGCTGGACAGCGACGGTGATGGTGTGCAGGCACCCGGTGAGCCGGTAATTCCGGCTCAAGGGGTGGTGCTCACCGCCGCAGGCGCCGATGGCGTTCTGGGGACCGGTGACGATGAGACGTATCAAGCGACCACCGACAGCCTCGGCGTCTATACCTTCACGGGTCTGCCACCCGGCGACTACGAGGTCGAAGTGGTCGGCCCGATCACGGTCGCTGCGGTCAACACCTACGACGAGGATGGCGGTCTCGACTCGCGATCCAGCCTGACCTTGGGGGACGGAGTTTCGCACGCGACGGCGGACTTCGGTTACGTAGGCTCCGCCGAGATCGGCGACTTCGTATGGCTCGACCTCGATGCAGACGGTGCTGCCGGTCCCGCCGAGCCCGGCTTCCCCGGTGTCGAGATCACCTTGACTTGGCTCGGCGACGACGGCACGAGCGGCGGCGGTGACGACGTCGTGGTCGGGATCGTGACCAGTGATGCCTCCGGTGCCTACGGAGTGACCGGCCTCCCCGCCGGGGAATACGACGTACTGGTGAGCGGAGGCGTCCCCGCCGGTTACGTGATCGGTTCCGAAGGGGACGGTGGCAGTGACGGCCGGATGGACGTATCGGTTGTGGCCGGTGCCGTCGACCATACGATCGACTTCGGATACAGAGGAACGGGGTCGGTGGGCGACACGATCTGGTGGGACCTCGACTCCGACGGTACGCGCAACGTTCGTGAGAACGGTCTGAACGGGGTCGACGTCACGATCACATGGGATGGCTTCGACGCAACTCCGGAGACGCCCGATGATCAGAGCTACGACGTGACGACCGATCCTGATGGTGCCTATCTGGTTACGGATCTGCCGCCCGGTGGGTACTCGGTCGTGGTAGATGTGACGGATCTTCCTCCAGGGCTCGTTCAGTCCTATGACCCTGATGGTCTCCTCGATGCTGCAACCACTGCAACGGTTGGTCCGCACGCCGCCGAGTTGGGGCTCGACTTTGGTTTCCGCGGCAACGGGTCGGTCAGTGGAGCGATCTGGTACGACGTCAACTTCGACGGTCTGCACGCTCCCTACGAGCCGGGGGTCACGGGCGTCGAGTTGTCGGTCACCTATTTCGGCCCGGACGACACTGCCGGCACTGGCGACGATGTCGTGTTCGACGTGTTTGCAGCCGTCGATGGCACCTACGAGCTTCCCGGTCTTCCCTCTGGGTTCTTCGAGGTGGTGGTCGATGAGGCCAGCCTCCCCACCGGCGTGTCCCTCTTCTCAGACCAAGACGGCGGTGATCCGACAACGACAGCCCTGACAGTGGGGGCGTCCTCGGCAGTTGTGGGAGTCGACTTCCTCGCGATGGGCGATGCCTCTCTCACCGGTGTCGTATGGAACGACCGCAACGGTGACGGCGTCATGGATCCCGAGGAGGTCGGTGTCTCCACAGTTGGGTTGTCCGTGTCCTGGGAGCACCTCTCCGGGCCGGTACCTCTCGAAGTGGAGACGGACGCGGCAGGCCGCTGGGAGTTGGAGAACCTTCCTCCGGGCGTCTACTCGGCTGATCTGGACCTGGCGACGCTGCCCGTCGGTATGAGCCCGACGACGACACCGACCCTTCCGGCGGTTCTCGCCGGAGGCGGCGAGGCCGAGTTGGGCTTTGGCGTTGCTCTGATGCTGAACGTTGGCTCGCGGGTGTGGATCGACTCGAACTCCGACGGGATACCGGATGAGGGTGAGGAAGGGATCGCCGGCGTGACGGTGAATCTCTACGACGAGCTGGGTGGGTTGCTGGCAATGGTCGAAACCGGCAGCGACGGTGCGTACACATTCGGCGATCTCTACCCGGGCGTCTACTCGGTGCAGGTGGAGTTCCTGTCGGTGCCGAACAACCTCCACCCGACGCACGATCGGGATGGCACCGCTGATCTGCTGACTTCCGTCGACCTCACCGAGGGTGAGCACGTGCTCGACGCAAACTTCGGATTCCAGGTAGCGCTGCCCAACACCGGCCTCGACCTGGATGTGCTCACGATCTGGGGCCTCATCATCACTCTGTTCGGGGCCGCAATGGTTGCGACCGCCCGCGCCTCGACAGAGAGGCAGTTCACCGCCTCCGCAGCAGCAGCCAGCTGAGCACGGCGCCGACGGCGGCAACAGGCCAAACCCACGCGAGGTCACCGGGCCCGCCTGCGCCGGTCGCCATCTCACCTTGTTTGATCTCGACGACCTCGTAGCGGTGGCCGTAGCGTTCCCCGAGTGCGCCGATCACGTCGTCCGGTGCGGTGCGCGGGTCGAGCCCGGGCTCGGCGAGCTTCGTGGCGAAGCCCGCTCGAACGAGGATCTTGCGGATCATCTCGAGACGCTTGGCCTCGTCGACGACGACGGTTCCCGATCCGTGCACCCTGCGCCCGTCGGGTAGCCACAGCTCACAGCGCGGATCTGCCTGCAGGTTGAGCAACCAGTGTGTCCGTTTGCCAAAGCCGGCAAGGCAGTAGACCGAGGTTCCCTCTTCGGCGAAGTTGAGCGGCACGAGGCGCCGCTCGCCGGACTTGCGGCCCGTTGTCGTCAGCACCAGCACATACCCGGTGTTCGGGCTGGCCATCGTGCCGCCCAACCCGAGTCGCCACAGTAGGAGCATGCTGCGGTTGAGGGCCCGGAATACACCACGGAGTGTGGTGACCTGTTCTTCGGTGAGGTTCATGATCCTCCCAGGGTCGTCCTCCGATCGTAAGGCGACCGGGCTGAGGACACGAATCCACGTGTTCTGTCTTTGTTCAGATCCCGTTCACTCCCACGCAAGATCCGTGGCGAAGACTTCCCTTCACGCGATCCCGAGGAGGGAAAGATGAAGAGGAAAGCGATGCTCGTGTTGGCCCTGGCGTTGCTTGCGTCGGTTGCCGTCGTGCCGGCGGCCCTGGCTCGCAGCGGTGGGCAGGACTACACCTACCGGGTAACGGTTGAGAACCTGAGCGAGAACCAAACGATCACGCCCGTGGTCAGCGCAACCCACAACGGCGACTTCCGTCTGTTCCGCAACGGTCAGGCGGCCTCCAACGGGATTCAGCAGCTCGCTGAGAACGGTGGAGTGCCGGTTCTGGCCGCCGAGCTGATGGCCAATGCCAACGTCGGCGGCGTGGCGGTGATCGGGTCGGCTCCGATTGCCCCGGGGGACTACGTCTCGTCGGTCATTTCCACGGATCCGGCGCACCGGCGCTTGTCGCTTGCGGCAATGCTCATCTGCACCAATGACGGCTTCGCCGGACAGAGCTCGATGGTCCTTCCCCACGCACTAGGTGCAGAGCGCACTTACTACGCCAACTCGTTCGACGCCGGCACCGAGGTCAATACGGAGGCCTATGCCGACCTCGTACCGCCGTGTGACGGCCTGGGTGGGACGGGCATGTCCAACCCGGCGCTGGCTGAGAACGGCGTCGTCCACCCGCACCCGGGTATTGGCGGCGGTGGTGACCTGACCTACGCCGACCATGGCTGGAACGACCCTGTTCTGCGGATCACGATCGAGCGCATCGAGAGCTGATCTCGGCCGGCCGTGAGGCCGCTACAAGAAAAACACTGGAGGCCGCCGGGATGGCGGCCTCCGGTGTGAGTACGGAAGGAGAAGGAGTCTTCCCTCCTTACAGTTGTCGGCAGATTGAGCGGGGACTTAAGGGGTCTTTTTCGCCGCCGTTTCCGCCCCAGATTCTCGTCTTCTCCCCACAAAGAACCGAGACCGCCATTCGGCGGTCTCGATCCGGGCTTTTAGACGGGAGGTAGGAAGGCATCCAGTCTGAGTACCATATCGGTCCCGACCCCCAAAACCTTGAGAAGTTTTTTCTGCAATGAATCGGACGCCAAACCAAAGTGAGCTAGTAGCTCATCTCCAGGCCAACGGGCTGTACACCGAAGGCCCCTATCGGTTGAGCTCCGGCCTCGAGTCCGACTGGTATCTCGATGGCCGGCAGACGACCTTCGACGGTGCGGGTGCCCGGATCGTCGCTGCCTGTGTTCTGGAGGTACTCAACGAAGATGCCGACGTCATCGGGGGCATGACCATGGGTGCGGATCCGATCGCGGTCGCCACCGCGGTGTTGGCCGATCGCCCGCTGCGTGCGTTCAGCGTGCGCAAGGAGGCAAAGGGGCACGGCACCGGGGGCCGGCTGGTCGGCCCGATCGTGGCCGGCGACCGTGCCGTCGTCGTCGAGGACACGGTGACAACGGGGACGGCGATGGCTGATGCCATCGTCGCGCTGCAGGAGGAAGGCGTGGAAGTAGTGCAGGCGATTGTTCTCGTCGATCGCAGCGACGGGGCTGCAGCCCGGCTGCTCAGCGCCAGGGGAGTGCCGCTGGTCGTGTTGCTGACGCCTGCCGACCTGGGGGTCACCGAATGACCACCCGCTTCAGCGTCACCAGATCTCCCATTCGGCAACTGCTCATGGCGGCGGCGGGCATTGTGCTGCTGATTGCCGCGATCGACATCGTCTCGCTGCACCGGCTCTCCGAGCCCCCGACGACCGACGACAACGGGGTTCTCACGTCGAAGGGGCAAACTGAACGGCGTACCGACATGGTTTGGGGTTCCCTGTTCACCGCGGTTGGGGGAAGCCTGTTTGTTGTTGGAATGGGAGGGTTGCTGACGGGGCGACCAATGGTGGAGCTCACCGATGACGCGATCCGGCTGCGGATCGGCGGCCCGCTGGCGATGCTCGATATCGCCTGGGACGACATTGTCTCTATTCGTTCCGCCCGGGACTACGGAGACGACGGGCGAGTGCCGCTTCCGGTCGTTCTGATCGAGGTCGAGGACAGCGAGCGATATCCCGAGGAGCTGTGGGGGGCGGTGTGGGACGGCAACGTCCTCAAGGTCGATGCCGACGGTTGGGAGGCCTCAGTCGAGGACGTGGTGATCCGGGCCGAGCTGATGATCGGGCGACCGCAGGAAGTCGAGGACGATTGATGTTGATTGGCGCCCACGTTGGAGCGAGCGATCCCTTGGCGGAGGCGAAGGAGCGCAACGCCGACCTGATTCAGATGTTCATCTCCAACCCGCAGTCCTACAAGAAGCCCGTCCCTCGGGAGGACGCGGACGAGTTGGTCGCGTCGGGGATGCCGATCTACATCCACGCTCCCTACATCATGAATCCGGCGAATCCGAACAACCGGATCAGGATCCCAAGCCGCAAGACGCTGGCGCAGACCGTAGAGGCCGCCGAGCTCATCGGTGCGAAGGGTGTCATCGTTCACGGGGGACACGTAGGCGACGACGAGGACATCGCCGTCGGATTCGAGCGGTGGCGGAAGGCGCTGGACACCTTCGAGTCGAGTGTGCCACTGCTCATCGAGAACACGGCCGGGGGCGGGAACGCGGTCGTCCGGGAGCTCGACAACTA